>JAYSQC010000528.1:0-13443 GCA_043721755.1 Schlesneria sp. | reverse complement strand
CCTCGTCCGCCCACGCTCTCAAAAGGCGTTCTGACGTTTCTATACTTCACGCGGCACAAAGTGAGAGGTTTCCGAGCGGGGCGGCGTCAGCCCCACGGTTCTTCCAAAGCGGGCTTACGCCCAATAACCGGGGGGCTGACGCCGCCCCGCTCGGAAACCTCTCACTTTGTGCCGCGTGAAGTATAGAAACGTCAGAACGCCTTTTGAGAGCGTGGGCGGACGAGGGACGCTGTTGACGAAGCGTTGCAGTCGTTACGTCCCGCCTCGTCCCACAGTGAGAGCGTGACGATTGTGCCGGGTGAGCGCGATTCGGCAAAACTTGCCGCGTTAAAGTGGCGATAGTCTTCCTTGTAGGAAGACTTTGCCGGGGAGCAACCGCCTCCCTTTTCGGCTCTGTCTGAGTTGCACGCCTCCCGACGAACGGCCACCTGCGGCGTTCAGCGTCGCGTTTTCGGGGGCATGAGCAGGACATCCCTTTCGGTCTCGGACGACCTCGTTTTCAAACTTCATCCCGCCGAGGGATTGGAAGGAGCTACCGTGTTCACGTCAGAAAGCAGCAAGTTGAAGTCGATCGAAAATCAATTGGCCGATCAGCAAAAGCAGTCCTGGGCGATGCTGGTGGTCGGAGTGACAGTGGGGTTCGTGGGACTCCACTTCCTCATGGCCCGGCCGATGGCGAAGGAGATGGAGCGGATGCAGCAGAACCTGACGCAGGTCGAGCAACGGATGCAGGATTTGGTCGGTGCCCGCGATGAGGTTTGGGAAACGAACAGTCTGCTGGCCAGCTTGAAGGCTCAGCAGGGGCAGATCGAGGACGCTCGCACGGCGTTGCAGATGATCCGCGAACTGCGTGGCGAATTGGTGGCGGAAGGTTCACGCAACGAGGAAGCGACGAAGTCGCTGGCGCTAGTTTCCGGGTTGCAGACGCGACTCATCGAGCAACGGGCCGCGACCGAGATCGCCGATGCCGCGTTCGGCAAGATGCACGATGTCGAAGCGAAGTTGGTGGCTCAGCGCGAGACGAACGAATCGGCGGCCAAGACCCTCGATGAGATCGTCGCGATCAAGGAAACCGTTCGTTCGCAATCGGTCGATGTGGAGCAGGCCAAGGGTGCGCTGACTCAACTCGTTGCCATCGGGCAAGACTTGCGTGGCCAGAACGACAGTCTGACGAAGGCGGCTGACGGCCTGAAAGGTCTGACCGAGTTGAAGTCGGGCCTGACGAAGGCCGCCGAGAACATCGAAGTTGCCCAGTCGGTTTCGGACAAGCTGGTCGCGCTGGAGTTGCGTCTGGCGGACGGTGCCCAAAGCGTGGAAGTCGCCGCCGAACGAGCCGAGAGCCTGATCGCTCTCAACACTCAACTCAGTGGCAAGAGCGTGGATGTCACGTCGTCCCAAGAGAACCTCGACGGGATGCTCAAGTTGCAGGACACTCTGGCGAGAAAGTCGAACTCCCTCGCCGATGCCGTTCAGACACTGGAATTGCTCGGCGGCTTTCAGGAAGAGTTCGTCTCACAGATTCAGGTCTTGGGCGAGATGCGTCGCAGCCTGATTGAGATCGGCATGATGGAGACGACCGTGTCGCGAGTCTCGCGGATGATGAAACCACTCGTCGAACTCGGCAATCTGCGCCGGCTCAGTGACGATGAGATGCGACAGGCGGCCCGCTCGATCCTCGACGGTCGTACGGCCACCCGCGTCTCGAAGAACTCGACGGAGTCCCGCCCACAGCCGATCAACTCCGCCTCGAACGATTCTGCTACGGACAGCCGTTCAGAGGCCCCCGCCGAAACCGGACTCGTCCCACTGCCGACCGACGAAGAGTGAGACCGATCCGAGCGACGAACCGCGCCACATGATCGGACGCCGATAATTGCATCAGCCCGAGAGACTTCTCCTCTCGGGCTGATGTCGTTGGATGCTCGACGTGAGGTTGCATTGTCGCTCGTAGGATGGACGCCCCCGTCCGTCCGAGGCCAATCCGATGACGGACGGGGGCGTCCATCCTACGGGGCAGGCTGCTTGTCGCTCGCCCTTCGACAACACGCTCGCCGCACTCACCGCGATCGCATCTGCATCAGACTTCTCGCCCGCTGGCGGATCTCATTGGCCTTGCTCGGATCGTTGGCGATGGCTTGGAGTTCTTTGCGTGCGAAGGCACAGCGACCGGAGCCGACTCGTCCGAGTTGCCCCAAGGCTTCGGCCCATGCTTCAGACGTGAACGAGACAACCTATGTTTGGAGGATGGGCACTCTTGCCCGTCCGGCTTGGGAAGTGCGGCGTGACCCAGAGGGTGCCCCAACGCCGCCTTGGACTTTTGGGCGCGGCCAATGGCTGTCGCCGTCATTTCAGCAGTGAAACGTGTGCATAATTGAGAATCTTGGCGTCCGCCGTGAGCAGCGAGATGCCCAAGATTCTCGCTGTCGCCACGATCAATTGGTCGGCTGGGTCGGAATGAAAACCGGTCGGGAGTTGAGTCGCGTCAACGGCGATTTCGGGGGTGAGCGAGAGCAGTGTGATGTGTGGTCGTGCCAGCGCGGCCGCGATCCATTCTCCAACCGGCTGCTGCAACGTGAGACGCCCCTTCTCCACCAGCTTGGCAACTTCCCAGCAGGAGATGACGCTCACCCCCAATCCATCGGCCCCATACTGGCTGAGCAATTCGCGTTGCCTCGGCCGAAGCTGCTGCGCATCGCTGACCAGCCAGACCCAAATGTGAGTGTCGAGCAGGATCACTGATTCGCCTCCCACTCGTCGGCGGGTACAGCGGGTTCAAACGGATCGTCGTAGCGCAGGACCGAGCCTGCCAACGGATTGATTGAGTCGTCCACATCGGACGCGATCGGAGCAGCGGCGTCTGCCGACAACACGATGATCTCCACCTGCCGTCCGACCAGTGGCAGCAACTGCGGCAAATAGATCGTGGCGGAATCCAGCGTGCGGGTCACTCGAATGGCTTGCATGACGGATCGCTCCCGATACGTGCGAAGGGACTGAAGCTACCGGTGTCAGTCTGCAGAAAGTCTGATCGAGCCTCGACTCTCGGCATGAGAGTGATAAGACTCCTCGCCAAGGTAGCCATCTCGCTCCGCGAGATGAAGCGAAAGACGAAAGACGCCATCTTGAAACCACGCTTAGTCGGAGCAGAGCCGCGTCAGATCGGGTGCCATTGGCGAGGAGACGTAGGGCCGGTTTCACCGGTCGATTAGCGACACAAAATAATCATCGAGGTGGCCAGTAGAACCGGCCCTACTAGGCTACGAGGCTGGCTGGCCAAAGCCACCGCCAGAGGCACCCTGCGTCTGACAGTCTGGAGGGGAGTCATTTGATCGGCCGGAACGAGTCAGACGGGCTTGCTGAACTGCGTCGAGACCTCCCGCACACATTGTTTGAACCGCTCTGCAAGGCGGCTTTGGAAGCGATAGGAATTCCAAACCAAGACGATGTTTCTCATCGGTGTCGGATTGGTCACGGATCGGTAGACGCGACGACTGCTGGTGTCGAGATGGCGAGCCATTTGCGGAATGAGCGACACACCGTGCCCCAAAGCGACAAGCTCTCCGACGGTGGCCAGTTGACTGGTGTGCTCCACCGTCAGCGGTTGAAACGAACGCTGGCGGCAGAAGGAAACGGTTGTCTCCGAGAGGCAGTGCGTCTCGTCCAACAGCACGAACGGATAGTCGCGCAAGTCGGACAAGGCAATCTGCTGCTGTTGGGTCAGTTGGTGACTCGCGGGCAAGACGAGCAGCAACTCCTCGTCAAAGAGTGACTCAGATTCAAGGTATTGCGTCGAGACCGGCGCGGCGATCACCGCGACATCAATTTCGCCCTGTTTGCACCGTTGAAGTAACTTGTCGGTTGTCTCTTCAAAGACCACCACTTTGGCCAGCGGGAACCGATCATGAAAGTCGCGCAGCACCGTCGGAAGAAAGAAGGGAGCAATGGTGGGAATGGCCCCCACGCGAACGCGGCCGGTTTCACCGTTGTCGGACAGTTCGGTCAGGGTGTCATCGACCAGTGCCAGGATCTGCTCGGCACGCGAATGAAACAGACGACCAGCATCCGTGAGCACCACATTGCGCGACAGCCGCTCAAAGATTGGCTGACCGAGTTCCTCTTCCAGTTTCGCAATGGAACGACTCAGCGCGGGCTGGGTGATTCCAAGGTCTTCGCTGGCTCGCGTGAAGTTCTGTCGCTCGGCCACCTTCAAGAAATAACGCAATTGGCTGAGTTCCATGCACTGATCCTCATCGGCGTTGCCCATGCTCACCGAGCATGACTGGTAGTCGGGGAAAACATTGGAAGTATGTCAGGCAAGGTCTTACTATGCCCGACGATGAACGTCCAGATTTCCAACTTTCACCCGATTGGAGACCACAATGAAACGAAAACGGATCGTACAACACATGGCACTCGCGGCGGCGTTCGCGTTCGCCGGAGTCACCGGCGCGTTCGCGGAGGACACCGAGTTCAGCTCGCTCGTCAAGGAACTTCAGAGTCACAAGCCGGAGTTCGCCGCGCGCCACCAGAAGTTGCTGGCCGAACGCTACGACTTGTCGGATCGCGCGGCGAAAGGCGTGACCATGTCGCGCGACAAGCCCGTGCAAGAGGGCGTGCGTGCGCGGCTGCCGCGAGGAATGACCTGGGAGAAGCTCGCCGCCATGTCGCCGGACGAGATCAAGGGCAAGGATTTTTGGCCAGCCGGGTTCTACCCGTTGCCGCATCCGCACCACGAGGCCGGGGGGATGGTGTTTCCCCTCCCGCAGATTGATGAGTTGAAGAAGCAAACCGCGCGCGACCTCACGCGCTTCGATCTCGACTACGATCTTCCCAAGCATCTGCTACCGGAGTTTCCCGCACCGATCTATCTGACCACGCGGCTCGATCTGGGCGACGTGTCCAAGGGCCAGTTGGTGACGCTTGCGAACTACTTTGCGATCTTCAAGGATGTTGTGAATCCCAAGCAGCTTGAGGGCCTGCGACTGCTGGTCACGCCCTTCCCCCAAGCTCAGTTTAACGCCACCGAGGACCGCCGTTCACTCCACGCGCACCAAGGCGTTTCCTGCTTTGACTGTCATGCCAACGGCCATACCAACGCCGCCACGCACACCGTGGGTGACATCCGCCCGAATGAGCATCGTCACCGCATCGACACCCCCACTCTCCGTGGCGTGAACGTGCAGCGATTGTTCGGCTCGCAGCGTGCGCTCAAGACGGTCGAGGACTTCACGGAGTTCGAGCAGCGGGCCGCCTATTTCGACGGCGACCCGGCGCAAGCCACGCGCAAGGGAGTGAACATCTTGGAACGCGGCAGCCAAGTTCACTTTATGGCAGAGTTCCAAGCCCTGCTCGATTTCCCGCCAGCACCCAAACTCGATGTTCTGGGCAAGCTCGATCCGACCAAGACAACCGAGAGTGAGCTTCGCGGGCAAGAACTTTTCCATGGCAAAGCCAAGTGTGCAGCCTGCCACTCCGGTCCCTACTACACTGACAACCTGATGCACAACTTGCAGGTCGAACGGTTCTTCGATGAAAAGATGATCAACGGTCGCAAGGCCTCGGTCGATGGCCCGATCAAGACGTTCCCCTTGCGAGGAATCAAGGACTCACCACCCTATCTGCATGACGATCGGTTGCTGACCTTGGAGGATACCGTCGAGTTCTTCAACCTCGTCCTAGCAACCAAGCTGACGGCAGTGGAAAAGATCGACCTCGTCGCTTTTCTGCGCTGCCTGTGACGACGCCAACACCGGGAAGAGGTGGCTGGGATCGAGTCTTCAAGTCCCCCAGTCTTTGAGGTCGATGCTTCACCGCGCTGGGGAGCGATGAAGCATCGACACCAGCCACACTCTTCATTGCGGGGACATGATCAACCTCATTCGGGCCGTTGCGGCTGGGGTTCGGAAAATTCGCGGAGCCAGATGTTGCGGAAGCGGACCGGGTTGCCGTGGTACTGGAGGCGGATCGGACTGGGGCCGTGGGCGTGATAGATCGGCGGGTGTTCGTAGTCGGTGTCGCCGAGCAGTTCAGTGTGGTTCTGGATCAGTACGCCATTGTGCAGCACGGTGAAGTAGCCCGGTTTGACGAGTTGTCCGTGTTCGTTGAACTTCGGCGCGGTGTAGATGATGTCGTACGCCTGCCACTCACCCGGCTTGCGGCAGGCGTTGACCAGCGGTGGCTTCGTCTTGTAGAGCGATCCCGCCTGTCCGTCGAAGTACGTCTTGTTCTCGTACGAGTCGAGTACCTGCACTTCATACTTCGAGCCAAAGAAGACGCCGCTGTTGCCGCGACCCTGCCCGCTCCCTTTGACCTCTGCAGGAGTGGCCCATTCGATGTGCAACTGGCAGTCGCCGAACACGGCCTTCGTATGGATTTCGCCTCCCCGGGCCGTGGCGCAGCCGTCCTGCACCAGCCACTTGTCACCATCCTGCCACTGCGACAAGTCGGTGCCGTCGAACAGCACGATCGCATCGGAGGGAGGCCCGCCCACCGGACCTGGATCGACGACGGCCGGCTCGGGCCAAATGATGCCGCTCACCCATTCCTTGCTCACCACAATCGAGCCAACGGCGAGAACCGCCCCGAACACAAACAGACGACCAACAAACCGCGAGCGAGACCAACCAGCGTGAGACATGGCGAGCGTTCCCAACAGAAGAAATGAACGAGGTCGCGCCACGCGGCAACGACGGGCGAGGATCGTAACCGTCGTTCTGTCGGCTCCGCAACGAATGTCGTCGCGCCGGGTGCGCAGAACAAGAAACCTTCAGAGGGAACGTCGCTTCAGAACCCCAAATTGATCTCCATCGAACGTCAATCCAAAATTTCTTCGGCCTGCGGCCCCCGCCGGCTGGAAGCCAGCCGGGTCAGCCTACAAGGCGTTCACCTGACCAAATAGTTCTTCCCACGCAGCTTGATGAGGAGCTGTTCATCCGCGCGTTGTTGGCTGAGAATTTGGTTCTCGGCCAGCGTGTTGGCGTTGATGAGGGCGAAGTAGGGTTCGGTGAAGCGATCGACGACTTCGATGTGGGCCTTGTCCTTGTCGAGATCGAGACTGGCCGTTTCGGGCGTGACGACGATCTGTTGTTCGGCCTTGTCGGCGGGACCGGACGCGACGCCGGAAGGTTTTGAGTCCATCCTCTTTCTCGCGTAGACCGCCTGGTTGCCGTACTGCCTGACCGAGTCAGCGGCCACCTCTTTGTCGGTCTTCGCATCGCGGAAACTGTTCGACGCGACGCCGCCGCCAAACCCGGCCGGTTGACCGGCGGAAGGTGCTGCGGCGGGAAGAGCTTTGGCGGATGAAGCGGCATTCGTCGCGCTCTGGAACTTGCGCTTCTCGAATCGCTGCGAGACGCCGCTGACGCCCGAAGACTCGCTCAGCGCGCTGAGGCTTTCACGAGTGAGACGCAGGTTGTCCGCGCTGGCCAGCGGACGGCTGGTCTCATCCGCGAGGAATGACGTGTAGGGCGTGAGGATGCCGTGCTTGGTTGAGAGATCGACGAGTTCCTTCACGAGTTCGTTGTTCTGACCGCTCAGATCGAGCTGGTCGATGATCTCACCGATGCGGCGCATGGCCCACAGTTTTTCGACGAAGGCATAACTCTCGTCGTGACTCTTCTCGATCAAGTTCGCGCCGAAGTCGTACTTCTGTTCGGCTCCGCCAACGTGGCCTTTGATGACGACTTTGGCCGCACCGGGCTTCTTGTAGCGTCCGACGACGACCAGTTGCTGGCCCTCGAACAGGTCGAAGTTGCCTTTGGGATAGATGCGATTCACCGGCGGGCCGTCTTCCGGCTTGAGGCCATCGAGTTCAAAGTTCACGGTCACGTCGGTCAGGACCGGCGCACTGATGTTGCCGTAGACCGTGCTGACATGGGCTTCGATGTCTTCGTCGGGACGGACGTATTCCGAGAGGCCGAAGCCGTCGCGTGAGATGCGATCGAGCAGCCGCGAGTTCACGTCATAGCCGACGCCGAATGAGAGGATGCGTGCGCGAATCTTGTTCGCCTCTTTCGCTCCCGACGCGATCTGGCCTTCATTCGTGACGCCAATCGTCGGCAGACCGTCGGTCAGAAAGAGGACATAGTTCGGACGGCTGCTGTCCTTCAGTTGAGCCAGCGCGGTCGTGAGTGCTCCATGAATGTTCGTCCCGCCGCCGGGATAGAGTCCCTCGACATAGCCCAACGCCGCCTTGCGAGTCTCATCGTTGTAACGCTCCAACTCGGGCCGAAACGATTCGACGTTGCCGTCGTAGGCGACGATGTTGAACAGGTCTCCCTCACGCAGGTTGTTCAGTACGAACTTGAGCGCCGACTTGGCCTGCTCGATCTTCTTGCCGCTCATGCTCCCCGAACGATCGACGACAAACATGACGGTCTTCTTGGGTCGCTCTGCGTCAGCGGCCTTCACTTGTGGACTGGCCAATAACAGAAAATAACCGTCCTCGCCCTCTTTCGGCTTGTAGCTGATGACGCTCGCGCCGACCGCTCCCTTGTCCACGTCAAACATCAGCCGGAAGTCGCCGGTCGGGACTTCGTTCGTCCGTGTGTACGAGACAACGGCGTGCTTGGCGTCGGGCCGCTTGATCTCGACCGTGTGCGTGGGCGAGTAAACGTTCTTGATGTCGATGGCCGATTCGATGGCGATCTGAAACTCAACCTTCTCGACCGCGTGTGACGTGTACTTGGCGGTGCTCAGCGGGAAGAGGAAGTCGGTCAGCCCGCGCTCCTTCCGCAGCAGTTGGTTGTAGTTCAACACGACCTTCCGCTCGGCACCGGGTGGGACGGGAAAGACGCTCGTCTGAAACAGGCCCATCCCCATCCATTCGAGCAGCGCCGGATCTTTGTTCGACCGGACGATGGACTCGTACACCGCACGGGCTTCCTTCGCAGGCATCAATTTGCCGGGAAACTCTTTCCCATCGACGAGCAACGTCAGCTTGTCGATCGCGCCGTCATACGGCAGCGGAAAGAGGAACTGCACTTCCATCTGCTGGCTACCGGTGTTCACAAACGATTGAGACACCTGCACCCGCGCGACCTGATCGACGATCCGCGCCTGAATGCTCAGCTCCTTGATTTTGTACGACGACACGGGCAGCGGGATCGCCGCAGAATGAGGCCGATGAATCGGTCGCGGCAACGGCGCAGGGTGGCTCGTAAAGATGAGCACTCCCTGAGCAGCCGCTTCACGCGGCGCGACCACGCCACTCGACAACGCAACCAACAACCCCAGCATCGCAACCAGTAAACGTTTCATGGCAGCTCTCCAACTCATGTGAGACGACCGTTCCAACTCGACCTCGCGCGGCCGAAAATGATGCACCGTCGTTTAACCGCGTGGGCAACGCCCCGCGCGTCGAAATGGCGAGACGACTTTCCACATCGCTCGACTTTCCACATCGCTCGACGCGCGGGGCGTTGCCCACGCGGTTAAACGAGTCACCTCCAGCCGTGCGCGGTCTAGCGACGGCACGTCGGACGCGACTCGTTGCAGAAAAGTTCCCGACCGGACAGACTCGCCCTTCGTAGTCCCGTCGCTCCGCCGCCGGGACGCCTGCACCCGCCAGCCGGTTCACATCGCGTTCCCCTCGCGGAGCGAAAGCATCAAGAGGAATCTCATGGGCCTCCCCGCACGAGTCAAAAAGTTCACCGCCGCCGAATACCTCGCCCTCGAACGGCAGGCCGAGTACCGCAGCGAATTTTTCGACGGCGAAATCTTTGCGATGGCCGGTGGCTCGCCGCGACACAGCCAACTCAAAGCAAACCTGATGACCGCGTTGGGTGTTCCGCTGTCCGAACACCCCTGTACGTTGTACGACAGCGACCTTCGCATCCTCGTCGATCAAACGGGACTTTACACTTACCCCGACGCCAGCATCGTCTGTGGAAAGCCGGAGTTCATCGACGGGCAGTCGGATGGTGTTCTCAATCCCATTGCCTTGTTCGAGGTTCTCTCCGACGGCACCGAAGCCTACGACCGAGGCCGAAAGTTTGGTCACTATCGCCGGATGGAATCGTTGCAGGAATACGTCCTCATCTCGCAGAAGGAGCCGCTCGTGGAACGGTTCCAGCGCAACGCCGACAACACTTGGACACTGACCGAATCGCGCGGGATCGAAGCCACACTCATGTTGGTCTCTGTCGGCATCTCAATCCCGCTGTCCAAAATCTACAACAAGCTGGACTTCACTGTTCCCGAGCCGGATGAGACGAGTAAGCCGACGTGATGTTTGCGGTTGCTCAGGTTTGACTGGTCAGAGCAAGCTGAGAAACGAACGGCAAATGTCCAGCAAGCTCACTTCAGCGACCCCGCTTCGACGACAATCGTATCCGCCACGAGATCACCGAGGCGTTGTCGGCAGTCTGTCAGGGCGATGGTCACGATGCCGGGTGCCCAGCAGAGGAAGTGGCAGGCATCGACGCAGAGGACCAGTTCACGGGCGAGGCTGCGGGCGAAGCCGCACGGTTTGAGAGTCGTTCGCAGTGTTCTCAAGCCGCACAACCACTTGCCCGGCGTGAGGCCCGTTCGTCCTTGAACGATGAGCAGCGATAGGACGTAGACTGCGAGCCACAGCGCGAGGATCGAAGCGGCTCGCGCGGCGATCGGGATGGTCGGGTGAGCGACATGCAGGATGATCGCCTCCAGCAGCGCGAGCCAATCGAGGCCGCGCGTCAGCGACCAGCCGAGGCCCGCCGTGGTGAGCACGATCAAAGCGAGATCAATCACTCGCGCGAGGCCACGCCGCCCGAGAGAAGCCAGCTTCACGTTTTGAATCCCGAACCCGTAGTCGGGCTGGGTGGACCACCACATCAGGAACCAGGTGCCGAGTCCCATGAGCATTCCCAGCAGGAGCGTGAAGCAGGGGACTATTCCGTATACGACGAGTGTCTGGACCGCCGGATTCATTTGGGGAGCTGCTCCGTTGGTCTTGCGGATGCCGCTCGCTTCGACCGCGTAGACTTGAGCCGTTCCCGTCGAGGTAACCGCCACGAGATAAGACTTCTCACCATCCCGACACGTCACCGCGCGCACTTGATTCGTGCCGAACGGGAAGGCTTGAGTGAGGGACTCAGACCAGATCGTTCCGTCAAACCGATAGAGGTGGCCGACAGGAGTGCCTGTGTCCCAACCGTCCACAATCAACGTGGACGGTCGGCCACCAACCAACATCTGACCGCCCGTATGCACGTGATTCGCAACCCATGGCGCAGCGCGATCGTGAACGAGCGACCATCCTTCCGCAGTTGTCTCCACATTGGCGGCTCTCAAAGCAGAGACGGGCATGTTCGCGAGAATGCCATCCGCGAGACTCACGTCGAGACGCCCCTTGACCACCGACTTTACCAGCGAACGAAAGTCCTTTTCCGAAGGCTGCAATTCCAGTCCCTCGCGATACAGCACCGAGCCGCCCACATACAGAAAGACGTGCAAGCGGTCTCCCTGATTGAGGCAAGTCATGAAGGTGCCGCGACCGAAATTGATCCGAGTCTTTCCGAATGTCCATTCACGTTGGCTGCTGGGCAGCACAACATCACCCGCCGTCACCCACGCTCCCGCTTTGAGTGTCGAGACGGTGAAGTTTTGCCCCTTCCTCTCAACAAACGCCGGTTCCCCGTTGAGTAAGAACCGCTGACTCTCCTGCGCCCAAGATCTGGGCAAGCCGAACTGCGAGGGCTGAGCGACACCATCGACCATTTCATAGGACGAGGCATTCGTTCCGTGTCCAAGCAGCCAGAGTCGGTCTCCATAGGACATCGGTGTAAAGCCGCTGATCCCCGAGAGGGACATGTCAGGACTGGAGGTCTCTCCGGTTTCGGGGTCGATGGTTTCGAACTTCCAATCGAAGACGGCGGTAACAGGGTTGTGAGTCCGATAGGTCAAGTAGACAAATTTGTCCTGCCAGAACGTCACCGAGTTGAGCAGGTTTTGAAAACGATACGCATCGCCAAACCCGGGCAACGGCGGTAGCGACCAGCTTCGAATCTGATACGCCTGAACGGCAAATTGAAACCCGATCATGAGCTGCGGAGCCGACAGCACCAGCGCCAACAGGATCACACCGATCAGATAACCCGGCTTGCGACTCGACATGATGGGCGTTCCTCAGACAGAGGCGTTTCAACGTTGGTTTTAAAAAATTGTGGCGAATGCGAATGAGACCAAGCAGCGCGGCTGTCGTCAGGCACTATGTCTGACAGAGCGGCGCAGGGCAACTCGGAAGAATGAGGCCAAGAGGTTTGTCTCACCTGACAACTTGCTTCTCGCCTACGACAACAAACCGTCACGATCGCCGCGCTTGATCGACCGGTGCCGCCGTTGCATCATCGGGTGGTACGAAATACGTCGCGCGGCACAAGGTGAGGCATTCTGAGTGAGCCGGGCGGCGCCAGCCCCCGGACTCCTGTGGTGAAGAGTCCGGGGGCTGACACCGCCCGGCTCACCAGAACTCTCACCGAAGACCGCACGAGGTATCGCCGCACGTTCTTCTCAAAAGAGCTGACGCCCAAGAACCGGGGGGCTGACGCCGCCCCGCTCAGATGTCTCATCACTGACCGCGCCAGGTAGTGCGGGAAAACTTTGGCCGACCGCGCGAGCGGCGGTGGATCAGTTAATACTCCACGGAATGACAATGAATTCAGCCTCACCGACTCCCGCCTCTCCCCCGTTGTCGTCGGAGTCCTCCAGCCCTTCACGTCGTTTCGTGCTGGCCGACTTCGCGCCGCTGATTAGCCTCGCCGCATTGATCTTTGTCTTTGCGTTGCTGGTGGAAAACTTCCTCAGTTTGGGGACGGTGACGCTGGTCTTGAAGCGGGGTGCCGTGCTGGCGATCGTCGCGACCGGTCTGACGTTTGTGCTGCTGTGTGCGGAGATCGACTTGTCGGTCGGGATGCTGGCGCTGTTGGCGGCGTGCCTCTGCGGCGTGCTGTGGGAACAGCCGTTTGCGGCGGGACCGAAGGGAATGGGAGTGGCCAGTGTGGGCAGCCTGTTTGTGGTGCTGACCGTTCCGTTTGTGGTGGCGCTCGCGCTGGGACTGCTCTCGGGCTGGCTCACGGTGTCA
The DNA here is from genome assembly GCA_043721755.1 of Schlesneria sp. Lineage (GTDB taxonomy): Bacteria > Planctomycetota > Planctomycetia > Planctomycetales > Planctomycetaceae > Schlesneria. The sequence continues at coordinate 383 of JAYSQC010000528.1, read as the reverse complement.
TCGGGGCTGCCGAGTTTCATCATCACGCTGGCGATGATGAACATCGCCGTGGGACTCGCCAAGTTCATGACGCTCAGCCAGAAGTTCAGCGTCCCGCCGGTGCTGTCTCAAATCGGCAACGACGCACTGTTCAAGGTCGGACGGCTCGGCTTTCCCAACAGTGCGGCGTTGGCGGCGGTGGTGATGCTCGTTGCACATCTCGTGCTGCAACACACGCGCTTCGGCCGGTATGTCTACATGACCGGCGGCAATCGCCAAGCCGCGCGGCTGGCGGGCGTGAGGACCGAGCGAATCGTTGTCGCGTGCTTGGCAATCGGAGCGCTGTCGGCCGCGTGTGGCGGACTCGTCAACGCGGGACGGTTGCAAAGCGTGAGTCTCGACCA
>JAYSQC010000527.1:0-7651 GCA_043721755.1 Schlesneria sp. | reverse complement strand
CAGACTCGAACGTCGCTCGACGCGCGGGGCGTTGCCCACGCGGTTAAACAACGCAACCGAACAACTTAAAATTGGCGAACCACTAGCCCGACGCGCAAGGGCTTCACTTTCGACAACGGTTTGCCCTCGCTGGCGCGTCGGGCTCGTTGTTGAACAACCCCGCAATCTCAAGTTGTACGACCACTAGCCTGACGACTCTGCCAGAATCGCGCAGGTATTGGTTGTTCCGAGGTGAGCGTCTCCTTGCCGCCCCGACAATGCGGCGACAAGAGGGCAGCTCGCCGCCGAATCCAATTGAGGTCAAAATGCAAATGACAAACGGGCGTTATCAACGAGCCGGTCGCGAACACCGTCGAGGTATGACGCTGATCGAAGTCTTGGTCGTAATCGGCATCATCGGGCTGTTGATCGCGCTGCTGCTTCCCGCCGTACAAAACGTGCGTGAGTCGGCAAGGAAAGTCCAATGCCAAAACCATCTCCATCAGCTTGGCTTGGCGCTGCACAACTATCACGACACCTACCAAGTCTTGCCACCGGGTTGCGTCTGGCCTTCTAGCGACCCGACGCTCAATCAGGGCTGGGGTTGGGGAGCCATGCTGCTTCCCTATCTCGGTCAGCAGCCGCTGTACGAAACACTGGGTGTTGGCCAGACAACGCTGGGTGCGGCCTTGGTCTCACCGGCTCAGCAACGGGCATTCACGATGCGGTTGCCATTCTATGTCTGCCCGTCCGATGCGACTCAACAACTCGCGCACGACTAGCGCCTCTACAACGGATTCACACTGACATCTTCGGGGGGCATCGCTGAACGCCATGTGATTACTGGCGGAGGAGGAGGTGGTGGTGCGGGTGTGTTTGGAATCCCCTCTTCCGCAGCGAGCTACATCGGTTCGTTCGGCGATACTTGGCGACCCGATTGTGTGGTGTCGAGCCTCGACGATCTTTATGGCAACGGCGCGTTTGGCAGCAACGCTCGCATCGACTTCGCGTCGTTTACCGACGGAACCAGTCACACGTTTCTGGTCGGAGAGCGGACGTGGAAAAATTATGCGGCCACTTGGACAGGAATCGACTACTGGGACACCTTCGATACGCTGGGTCTTTCGATGACGCTGGGGATCGCGTTCTATCTCATCAACGACGAGCCTGAACCGTACAACTTGAGTTGCGATGGCAGAGGGGCGGCCGGATTCAGTAGCCGACATGTCGGTGGCTCGCAGTTCATCATGGCTGACGGGTCGGTGAAGTTCGTCTCGACAAGTATCTCCAGTAACGCGGCATCCGGCACCGGGGAACGGGGTGTCTATCAGAAACTCGCGGCTCGCAACGATGGCCACGCCGTGGGGGAATACTGACCATGCGACTTTCGATCGCGTCACGTCGGCTGGCGGTTGTTTTGGTCGCGCTGGCAGGTGGCGTGTTGTATTGGTTCTGGCCGCGTGGAGTTCTAAGGGATGACAAGGGATCGCCTCCGCTTCGCCGACGAAAAGTTTCCTGTGACGACCTCCTCCAAACCCGGTGAGTACGGTCCTCTTCCGTCCTTTTCTGTCACCGACAAGACCAAACTCAAGCCGGGACGAATCCTCCTCGTCAAAGACAACAATCGCTGGGTGCTGGTCGAGGTGAAGGAACTGCGCGACGATGTCCCGGTCATCCGCTATTTGGGCTACAGCAATGCTTGGCATAAGGCAGTCAAACGAGCCGAGTTGAGAATGATGACGGCCGACTGACCGTGCCGACTTGGGAGCATCTTCCGCAACACTTCCTCGCCTGCTTGGTATGCGGCGGAGTGCGTCGCTATACTCCCGCCCGACTCAGGATGCCGAATTTCGGGGACCGGGCTTTGTCAGAATCTGAAGAGACAGCGTTACATGCCTAAAGAAGAGGCCATTGAAGTCGAGGGGGACGTGGTCGAAGCCCTTGCCAACACGCAATTCCGCGTGAAGTTGAAGAACGGCCACACCGTGATGGCACACGTCGCGGGAAAGATGCGCAAGCACTTCATCCGCATCGTGCCGGGCGATCATGTGCTTGTCGAGGTGTCGCCCTACGACCTCAATCGTGGCCGCATCGTGTTCCGCGAGCGGTGAGTTGCGTCCGGTCACACCAACCCGCAGCGTGAGCAAGGATGTGTCGCTCGCGTCGTTCACCCCATGCTCGCTCGTGTCGTTCACCCTCGCCCGTCCTCGCTTACGCTTCGGGTGGGTGACTTCAGGCGAGCCGTTCTTTCGCGGACTCTCACCCGGCAGGAAGCCACTCCACAGACACGCGGCGCTTGCCGTCCCTTCGCTCCCACACACTCCGTCGTGACTCCTTGGTGCCCGTTCATGTCGAGTGTTCCTGCCAGTGATGTGTCCTCATCAGCTTCGCTTCCGTTTGTGAAGCTCTTCACGGATGGTGCCTGTCGCGGCAATCCCGGTCCCGGCGGTTGGGGCTGCATTCTGAGGCATCCGGCGTCGGGGTCCGAGAAGGAAATCTCCGGCGGCGTGACGCTGGCAACCAACAATCAGATGGAGCTGCAAGCGGTCATCTCAGGTTTGGAAGCGTTGAAGTCTCGATCTGAAGTTGAAGTCGTGACCGACAGTAAGTATGTCGCGCAGGGGTGTGAGGAATGGATGGCTGGCTGGAAACGGAACGGCTGGCGGCGGAAAGAGGGCTCGTCATGGAAGCCCGTCAAAAACGTCGAGTACTGGCAGAAGCTCGATGAGTTGCTGGTCAAGCATCGCGTTCGGTTCACGCACGTTCGCGGACACATGGGCCATCCGGAGAATGAACGTTGTGATGTGCTGGCCGTCGCGGCGGCTCTGGCTGTTTCCTAACCCCGCTCCACACTAACCCGCAGCGTGAGCAAGGAGTTCAAGCGTGGCGTCCCTCGCTCACACTGCGGGTTAGCCCGCATGATTCATGATTCACCACGGAAAACCCAGCGCGGCTCCGCCGCGCTGGGTTTTCCGTGGTGAATCATCCGGGTTGGTGAAACCTTGCTCACGCTGCGGGTTGGTGAAGTCTCGTCCCTGTTAGAAAGTCATCAAGATCATGTCGTCACTCCCGATCATCGGTTCCTTCGAGCCGGACACGTTCTCGTCACTGGCCGCTCCCGTTGCGGAGGGCTTCTGCAAGGGGACGTATGCGTTTGTCACGCTTGGCTGTCCGAAGAATCTCGTTGATAGCGAGAAGATGCTGGGGACGCTGGCTCTCGACGGCTACGCCCTCGTCTCTGAGGCGGATGGCGCGGACTTCGTCATCGTCAACACCTGCGGTTTCATCGAGAGTTCCCGCGACGAATCGAAGGCGGTGATTCGCGAGATGCTCGACTTGAAGCGAGCGGGCAAAACGAAGGGCGTGATTGTGGCGGGGTGCCTCCCGCAGCGACTCGGCCCGGCGTTGCTGGACGAGATTCCCGAGATCGACCACATCGTCGGCGTCTTCGGGCGCGATGAGATCAACCGTGTCGCGGACCATTTGCTCGGTGGCCAACGCGAGCAGCGGCATTTGTTCCGGCCCGCTCCGATCAAGGCCCTCGACGACCGTGCCCGCTTGAGAATGACGCCCGATCACTTTGCCTATCTCAAGATCAGCGAAGGCTGTGATCGGACCTGTACGTTCTGTTCGATCCCCATGATGCGCGGCAAGCACATCACCAAGCCGATCGAGATGGTCATTGCCGAGGCACAGGAACTCGCGAAAGATGGCGTGCGCGAACTGAACCTCGTCGCGCAGGACACGACTTACTACGGCCTCGATCTGTACGGCAAGGTCCGCCTCGTCGAACTGCTCAAGGAATTGGAGCAGGTTGAGGGACTCGATTGGATCCGGCTGATGTACCTCTATCCAGTGAACTTCACGGACGAACTGATCGACACGATCGCTGGCTCCAACAAAATCATTCCGTACCTCGACATGCCGCTCCAGCACATCAACGACACGATGCTCCGCCGGATGCAGCGCCGCGTGAATCGGTCTCAGACAGAAGAACTCGTCCGCAAGTTGCGTGACCGGATCGACAACCTCGTCATGCGCACAACGTTTGTCGTTGGCTTCCCCGGTGAGACCGACGCGCAGTTCGAAGAACTCAAGCAGTTCGTCGAAGAGGCACAGTTCGAGCGCATGGGCGTCTTCCCGTACTCACTCGAACCCGACACGCCGGCCGCGAAGTTGGAAGGGCATCTGCCTGAAGAAGTGAAGCTCGCCCGCCGCGATGAGTTAATGGCACTCCAACAACAGATCGCCTTCGAGTACGGCGACACACTCGTCGGCAACGAGATCGACGTGCTGATCGACGAGCAAGTCGAAGAGGGCGTCTGGCGCGGTCGCGGCTACATGGACGCCCCCGAAATCGACGGCGAAGTTCTCGTCAGCGGCCAAGACATCCAACCCGGCATGTTCGTCCCCGTCGAGATCGTCGAACGCAACGACTACGACTTGGTGGGCGTGGCCGTGAATGAGGGCGAGATTGGAGACTGACCGTTTTATTCTCGGCTCTGTTTTGAAACCCCACCCCGCTTGTCGGGGTGGTTTACGGGTCTCTGCACTACTCCCTCATTTCAGTGACGCCGAGTAGTGCAAAGACCTGATTCCACCGGGGCAAGCCCGGTGGGGTGAGTTTCAAAACAAAGTCAAATTAGGAATCGACAACTGAAGGTCCGTTTCTGATGATTGAAGCGGTCTATGGCTCGTTCAATTCCCTCTGTCGGCAGGACAAATCACATGATGACCTTTCGTAAAGTAGGCGAGTACGTCGCGGCCGAACCGTTCCGACCATTTCGGCTGAAGATGGCCAGCGGCCAAACATTTGACATTCGTCACCCTGAGATGATTTTGGTCGGTAAGTCCTCGGTTAAGGTCTATACGAGATCGAAACCCGATTCACCGGCTGAACATTGGCACGATGTGTCTCTGATGTTGATGGAGTCAATCGAACCCGTTGATTCCGTATCAACAGCAAGTATGTGAGTTGTGTTGAGCGGGTGAATCAGTCACATCACGAACAAGCCGAGACCAGAGAACGTCTTCAGAACTATGCCAACTCCCGAACGCTCCCTGAACCTGCCTAACGCGATCACGTTTTCGCGGTTGGTGTTGTCGTTCGTCTTGTTCGCGCTGATGCAAGCGGGTGGATATTGGCTGGCGGCGGCAGGCTTGTTTGTCTTCGCCGTGTTGACGGATGTGCTCGATGGATGGATTGCTCGGCGCTACAAGCTCATCACGCAGCTCGGGCGGATCATGGACCCCTTTGTGGACAAGTTCATCACGAGCGGGACGTTCTTGTTCCTATTGCCCGTCACTCAACAGTCGGGTGTTACTCCGTGGATGGTCGTCATCGTGCTGGGGCGTGAGATGCTCGTGACCAGCCTGCGCGGGTTCCTCGAACAACGCGGGGCCGACTTCTCGGCGTCGTTCAGCGGGAAGCTCAAGATGTTCCTGCAATGCGTCGCCGCCACAGCCGCGATCCTGTCGATGCACCCGCCGATTGCCGGGTGGTCCGTTGGTGGAGTGGCCTTCAATTCCGTGCGCGATCTGCTCCTTTGGTCGATGGTTGCCGTCACCGTCTGGAGCGGCTGGGACTACGTGCAGCGAGCCATCGTTCTTTTGCGAGGAGTCGATGCGAAGTGACTGCTCAGTTAGCAGCACGTTGACGAACGTAGGGTAAGCGTCTCGCTTGCCCGTGAATGCAGTTGGAAACAGGGCAAGCGAGACACTTACCCTACGTTCGTCCACACGCGGTGAGACGGCTGGCACGAGTTGCCGTCGCCAAGCCACGGTTAGGCACCGCAGAAGTCAGGCAACCTTTCTCGCGAGACCCTCATGGAACTCCGTCTGTTTGCCGAACGAGTGCTGCTGTCACCATCGCTGGATGAGAAGCTCGGATCGGTGCGTGTCCCGTTCACCGACGAGCAACCCGGCGCGGCGTTGCGAGTCACCGAACCAGCCCGTTCACCGGACCTCCTGTTTGCGGCGCGACGGGCCGCGCCCGCGATGCCTCATCCCGACACCTTCGTTGATCCAGCCAAGCGGGCCATCGCGCATCACATCATGGCCAATCACGAATTGCAGGCGCTCGAGGTCATGGCGTGGATGCTGCTCGCGTTTCCCGAGGCTCCGCGCGACTTCCGCCTCGGCATGGCAAGGATCATGCAGGACGAGCAACGTCACACACGGATGCACGTCGAACGAGCGGCCGCGCTGGGATTGCGGTTCGGCGATCTCCCCGTGAACGCCTACATCTGGAGGAAGTCGCAGGAGTTTCAGTCCGTGATGGACTATCTCGCCGGGCTGCCCCTCACGTTTGAAGGCCGCAATCTCGACCACACGCTCGAATTCGACGGCTACTTCACCGCCGTTCACGATCCGAAGAGTGCGGCGATGATGCAGGCCATCCACCGCGATGAGATCGAACACGTCGCCTTCGGCATGGAGTGGCTCCGAAAGCTGAAGCCACCCGAGCTATCCGACTGGGACGCTTACGTGCAGCATCTCCACTTCCCACTGCGGCCCGACAAGTCCGTCGGCGATGTCTTCCACGAGGGACCACGGCTGGCAGCGGGGATGGGCGAAGAATTCGTCGCACGCCTGCGCGGCGGATAGCCCTCGTTCAATGGCAACCGAATCACGACTCTTGGGCGTTAGCCCTCTTCTGCCTTTCGGAGCGGGGTGGCGTCAGCCCAATCTTGTTCGGCACGCTTTTTGCGCAGGGGGTTTGATCTGCGAGACGGTCTTCCTACGGAGGTTGGCAGACATGGCCGAGCAGGACGCGGGCGCGATCGATTCCTCGGGGGAGGAAGTGGTCGAGGGGCCGTTGCAGATTGGCCAGAGGGTGGTGGACCCGAGCCTGGTCACGGGGATGAAATATCTCGCGTGGGTCGAGTCTTCGAGGCTGACCTTCTCTGCCAATCACAACACGACCGATGTCCCTACGTCTCCGTCTCAGCCGTGCGGAGTTCGCGAGCCTCTGTTTTTCGACCTCGTGGCTCACAGAGACCTCGGCACGACGTTTCGACCGGGCGGCTACGTTCGCGTGACCGTCACCGTATTGCTGCCCGCTTCGTTGCCGGTGGTGAGGACGACGAAGAGCTTGTACGAGGCCACGTCGCCGAGGTTTTCCAGACCGACCGTCGTGACGAGACTGATCGTCCCCAGCGGGAAGTTGCCAACCACGGTGGCCGTCGCCGCGTCAAAGCTGGAACCATTCGACTTCCGGAGTTGGAAGTGGTCGAAGTTCGGGTTCGTCGAGGCGGGCCAATGGAATTCGGCTTGGTCGTCGTCGGGGTTCCAACCGCCGGTCAGTGTCACTCCGTCCGGCGTGCTGCCGGGGAGTGGGTACAAGCTGGGCAGGGACGTGGTGAGCGGATGAGTCGGCCCGTATTCGACTCCGATCGCCTCCCGGTACTGGGAGAACCGGTTGCGTAGCGGCGGCAAGAGGAGATCTCGCTCGTTGCGGCCGAGACGCGCACCGTTTTCGGCCTCGGTCAGCGTCTTAAAGTTGGTGCGCAGCGTCGCCAATCCCGTCTGAAAGAGGGCGAGCGTAAAACTGCCCCGTAACAGCAGCGGCGGTGTAAAGTTCGGCAGCGTCGCGTCGGCATTGATCCGCACCCACAGGTCGGCCATGTCGTCCAGCGCCTTCAGATACTTCTGCTCGCTGGCATCGGGATGA
>JAYSQC010000526.1:0-7002 GCA_043721755.1 Schlesneria sp. | reverse complement strand
CGAGATTGTTCGTATTGCCGCTCCTAACGCTGTGCCTCGCGCTTGCGTGTCCGCTGCTTGCCGCCGAGCGCGACTCAGACTTGATCCGGCGTGAGAACGCGAAGGAAGGCTCGCGCGACTGGCAACTGACGCGAGTCGCCCTTCAGAGCGAGACCGGCGTGAGAGCCGCCTACATCGAGGGCTATTGTTCAAAACAAAGCGTCTCCGCCGGGGAAACCATCGACATCATGGTCTCGACAAATCCGGTCTCCCGATTTCAGATCGAGATCTTTCGGACCGGCTACTACGGCGGCCGAGGCGCTCGGTTGAAGACGACGCTCGGTCCGTTTGAGGGCGTGACGCAGCCCGATCCCGAGATCGGCCCCAAGAATCTGCACGAGTGCCGCTGGACGGCAACCACGACGCTGAAGATTCCCGCCGACTGGGTCAGCGGCGTCTATCTCGGCCGTCTGACATGCCTCCCTCCCGACGAGACCAAGGCTCCGTGGCAGAGCTATGTGATCTTCATCGTGAAGGACGACCGACCCGCCGACATCTTGTTCCAGTGTTCGGACAATACCTGGAACGCGTACAACGAATGGCCGACGAAGTACTCGGTCTACACCCACCCGAAGGGAAATCAAGGACCGTGGGCCGATGTCAGTTTCGACAGACCGTACGGCCGTTACGCGCAGCACACGAGCGTCGTTAACGATCCACTATCGGTCGGCTCCGGGGAGTTCTTGCCGTTTGAGTTTCCGCTGAGCTACTTCCTCGAACAGCATGGCTACGACGTAGCGTATGCCTCGAACAGCAACCTCGTGACGCCCGACCGGGGCTTGAAGTGCAAGTCCTTCGTCAGCGTCGGTCACGACGAGTACTGGGATCGCCGACAATATGACAGCGTGGTCAAGATGCGAGACTCGGGCGTGAACCTGATGTTTCTCTCAGGGAATTCTGTCTGCTGGGTGACACCGCTGCGCGCGGGCAGCGATGGTCGGCTGGCACGGATCATGTTTCGAGGCGGCCCCTACGGAGGCGACTACAAATACGCCGTCGATCGCGAAAAGATGAACGGCCCGTTCCCCGAACGCGGCCCCGACGAGGGCTATCTGATTGGGGCACGCAACGTCGAACCGGTGAACGGCGGCGGCGACTGGGTCTGCACGAAGCCGGAACACTGGATCTTCGCTGGCTCCAGCATGAAGGCCGGAGAAAGAATTCCCGGACTGATCGGTTGGGAGTACCACGGCGACCCGCCGCAGGACATTCCCGGCCTCGAAATCGTTGGCGCGGGAACGGCTCTTGTCGGGGGCGTGAAGCCCCAACAGTGGATGGCCACGATCTACCCCGGACCGAAAGCGAACTTCGTCTTCAACGCTTCAACCATCTTCTGGTCACAGGGATTGAGCGCCCCGCCGGGACACGTCCTCCCGTGGTCTCATTGGACTCGACCTCATGGCCCCGACGAGCGGGTCCAACGCATCACTCACAATCTCTTGCAGCGGGCGATTGGAAAATAGATTGTGGGTCGATGCAGGTTGCGGGCCATCGTCTATTTCATACTCGGGGTGCCACAGTCACGGAGTCCTCAACATGGCTGTGGCGTTTGGAAGCGGCGTCATGTCCTCTCACCGCCACGTCGAGGACTCCGTGACCGTGGTACCCGCACACGGCGTTGGATCAATCCACGCGGACTCCGTAGCCGAAGAGGCTGGGAGCGGATTGGGGATACGTCGAGGCGGGAGCCCATTGCTCAACGAAGAGTTTTTCACCGGCGATCGTGTAACGCTCCACAATATCCGCCGGGAGCCGAAGAATCATTTCGCCCCGTTCCACAGTGATTTTGCCAATCAGTTTTTCCCCGTCTCCCCTGCGTACGACACCATCGGCCGGTATGGCGATTGGGCTTGTTGCTCTGTTGTTGAACAACACAGACCACTTCCCCACCAGATTGCGTGCATGGGCAGCCACATCATCAGTGGCCTCTCCCAACTCTATCTCGACCTGATCCAAGGTGCCGAGATCGGAGAAGTATTTGCGTGCCCGTTGATGCTGACGGTCCAGTTGCAAGACAGATCGCCAAGCACTGGTCTCACTGACCCGGTCTTTATCGCTGTACGCGCGCCCGGCCAACTTAACGAGTTTGGCAATCGTGTCATCGCGGGACTTTCCAACGGCTTGAGTACGAGCCTTGTCAGCCCGCGCAACGGCATCTCCATGCGATCGCAGAAGGGAGTCGATCTCCTTTATATTCTCTGCCGCGTGAACAATGGCTCCACACAGGGCGAGGGCAACAACGGTGATAAATAATGGCCGCATCGTCTGATCTCCCATGGTTTGTAGATTGTCACACTCTCTCGCATTCGGCGCGGAACTCCTGCCCCGGACGAACACGCGGTTACTTGTCCTTCCTCCACAGCCACCGCATCGCGTCAGGCAAAACAGCCCCGCCGTGGTTGCCGTTGTGGGCGCCGTGGCCCCAGACGGTTTGGATGTCGTACTTAGAAAACTTCAGCGACGATTCCATCTCCAGATTGGCGAGCCACCAGTTGCCGTGTTCGTTGTTGAGGTCGTGGTCGCCGTCCTGCAAATAAACTCGGAGCGGCTTGCGTTCGGTTTTGCGGATCAGGGCCGGGTAGACGTGGCCGCCGCGAATGTTCGTGAAGCTGCCGATGTGGCTCAGCACTTTCCGGAAGGCGTCGGGACGCTCCCACGCCACCGTCCAAGCACAGATGCCGCCGGACGACGCGCCGCAGAGGGCGCGCTGGTCGGGATCGGTCGTCAGGTTGTGGCTCTGGCCGACCTCGGGCAGGAGTTCTTCGAGAATGAACTTGGCGTACGTGTCGCCGAGCGAGTCGTATTCGACGCTGCGGTTGTTCGCCCGCCAGCGCGATTCGGGAAGCGGTTCGCCGCGATGACCGGGATCGACGAAGATGCCGATGATCGGCGGCAGGTCTCCCTTGGCCATCAGGTTGTCGAACACGACCGGCACGCGGTACTCGCCCGTCTTGTTGACGTAGGCGTGGCCGTCCTGAAAGACCATCACGGCAGTCGGCTTCGAGGCGTCGTACTTGGCTGGCATGTAGACGTAGTAGTCACGGACTGTCCCCTCGAAGATCTTGCTCGTCCACGAATGCTTGGTCACCTTGCCTTCGGGAGTCCCCGCGACCGACTTCGATTCGGGACCAAGCTCATACTTCTGCGGCTCGGCGGGCTTCTCACCCTGCGCGAACGACGGGGACGCGGTCATCAGCGACATCATTAAAACGGCGGTCAGAAAACGCACGGCGAAGTCTCCAAGAGGGAACTCAAGATCGAACAGTGCGGCCACGATAGGCACTGTCGTGGCGAGGTGAAAGCGTGCGACTGTCGGACGCCATTTCGTCTGAGTATCTTGTCCGGGTCATTGCGTTCCGTACTTCTTGGAGAAAGGATTTTCATGCCTCGCCATCTCGTTCGATTTCTGGCCGTCGCTGTCTCAATGGGACTGATGTGTGAGGCTCTGGCCGAGTCGAAATCGCTCGACGTGTTCACGCGCCGCATCCTGCCGATCATGAATTCGGCCAAGCCGTCGAGTTGTGCCGAGTGCCATTTGAGCGGCGTCGATTTGAAGGACTACATCCGCGCGGATCAGGCCGAGACGTTCGCGGCTCTCGTGAAGGGAGGGATGATCGACACGAAGCAGCCGCAGAAATCGAAGCTGCTCGAATTCATCAGCCGCACGCCCGCGAAGCCGAGCATTGTGTCGGCCGATGTGAGGAAGGAAGAACTGGCCGCGTTCACGGCTTGGATCGAAGAGGCTGTCCGCGATCCCGAGTTGCTTAAGGCCAAGGCGGGTTCGGAGTCGCTCGGCCCGAAGTTGCCGGTCGAGGTCGTGCGTCATGCCCGCCATGATCGCGTGCTGGCGTCGTTCATCGACAACGTCTGGGTCGAAGCGACTCGCTGTGCCGCGTGCCATTCGCCGCAGTTCAACAAGGAGCAGGTCAAGAAACACGGTGAGCAAGTGAGCTGGATGACGCCCGACGATCCGGCCGCGACGCTCAAGCATCTGGTCGAAGCCGGGTTGATCGACACCGAAGAACCGACGAAGAGCCTGCTCCTGCAAAAGCCCACCATGCAGGTGAAGCACGGCGGCGGGATCAAGATGGTCGTCGGAGACCGCTCGTACAAACAGTTCCGCAAATTTCTGGAGGACTACGCCGCGATGTCGGCTGGCAAGTACCAGACCGCGAAAGAGCTGCCCAAGGCGGACGATGAGGTCTCGCGCATTGGCGAGGCTTGGTTCAAGCTCACCGATGTTCCCGAGAGCTTCGACAAGCAACTGCTGCAAATCGATCTGTACCGGCAGGACACGAGATCGAAGAGCGGTTGGTCGAAAGATCGCTGGGCGACATCCGATCGTCAGGTCTTCGGCAAAGGAAAGCTGTGGCAACACTCGCTGAGCATCACCGCGCCGCGAGACTCCGCCCGCGCCAAGGAACTTCTCGCCAAGCCAACGCTGCCACCCGGCAAGTACCTCGTGAGGATCTATGTCGATCGAGCGAGCCGCTTGGAACAGGACTGGCAATCGGAACTCGGTGAACGCGACTTCGTCGGTCAGATCGAAGTCGATTCGCGTTGGCCTGTCGGCTATGGCAGCATGACCACCGCGAAGTTCCCAACGCGATGAAGTCGGCGCCACGCCGTCGTCCGGATGAGTTTTCAAACAAGCGAACCCCACCGGGCTTGCCCCGGTGGACTCAGGTCTTTGCACTACTTTTGCATTCAATTGAATCCGTGAAGTTCGACTGTATGGCTTCCCGTAGAGTGGGCTGTGCCCACCACAATCGGTTGTGGAATGGTGGGCACAGCCCACCCTACATCTGCCCACCCCAGACAGTCGAAGAAGCGAGTAGTGCAAAAACCCGCGAGCCACCGGGGCAAGCCCGGTGGGGTCGCTTGGCTGAGGACGAGTACATCCCCGACAAGCTGTGCTTCGACGATCACGATTCACGAATTGAACGCCGCCGCATCACGCGCAGTGCAATCAACAGCAACGCAACTACCACGCAGACGGGCTGCCAGAATGGTGGCCCAAACACGGCCGTCGCTTGGACCATCAAAAACGCGAAGCTGGCTTGAACCGTCCAGTACGGCACCCACTTCTCAGGCCAATCGAGTCGCCGCCACCAGAGCCGCGTGTCGGCCAACCACAACAGGCCGAAGGCGTAATTGACGTAGAGAACGACGCCGGAGTCCCAGCCGGTCTCACGCAGCGTCCGCAACCGCACATGTTCAAAAGCGGCGGCATGACTCCAACCGTGTTGGAAGTGAAATGCCACCGCGACGTGCAGGACAAAGACCAAGCAGCCCGTGGTCCAAAACCAACGAGCGATTCGCTGTGAAGAGGCATCGCGCCAACCGGCCGCATCAATACAAAGTCGCCCCACATAACAGGCGACAAACAACCGAGCCGTTCCGCGAATGAGGGCGTCATCGAACATGATGTAGAGGGCATTTCAAAACCTGTTTTTGCCTCGAACAACTAGCCCGACGCGCAAGCGAGGGCTGGGCCTTCGATGATCGTGAAGCCCTCGCTTGCGCGTTTTGAAGTCGCGATGTTTGTCAGATGAAGGCCGTGTGAAGATGTCGCTCCATCGCGATTTGGCCTCCATCCGTGCCCCGGCTTTGCCATCCGTGCTATCCCGTCGAAGAAGACGTAGCACGGATGGCAAAGCCGGGGCACGGATAAAGCCCGGAAGAATCCCGCAGAAGTGTCAGCGGGAATTGGTCAAATGCGTGCGAAAAGCGCAGCTTCAAAACTTGCGCGTCGGCCTAGTGCGTCATCCAGTCTTAATGATGGGGTATAGCCGCTTCAACTTACTGCGGGCGTCGGTGATCTTGAATTGCCAATCGACGCCGCGTTGTTTGGCGTTGGTTTTGTCGGCCCAGATCTTGATCTCGCTTTGCAGTAGCGCCAGTTCGCCGATGCGGCGGCCCGTCAGACATTGGCTGGTCAGGCAACTCAGTTCGCATTCGGCGACGTTCAGCCAGCTTCCGTGTTTCGGTGTGTCACAGAAGTCGATCCGTTTGACAGACCCCCGTGCTACGTCCGGCGGGAACGCCTCGTAGAACGCGCCCTGGGTGTGCGTGTTGAGGTTGTCGCAGACCAGCGTCACCTGCGCGCAAGCGGCATACCGCGTATCCACTAACGGAGCCACTTCGATCGCCCAATCGACCTTGGTCCGACGCGGACGAGCGGTTGCCTGTCGGAAACCCGACCGCGGTTCTGCAAACATCAAAATGCGCGCGGTGCCATTGCGTTCAGATTCATCATCGACGCGTTGGGCAGGCTGCTTCGTGGCGGGGATCGGCACCTTGGTCTCCCGCAGCAACTGCACCGGCTGCTCGTCCAGGCACAACACCGGCTGCTGCGGGTCAGACGCGGTGGCATCGGTTTCGAGCACGTCTTCCCTGTGAGCCACGAACTCCGCATCTTGCTGGGGCGGCCCGTTGCCTGTTAATGGGCCCAATACTCGATCTTGCGCTTCGTCAGCCCGTTTTGTTGAGCGTCTTGCGCACGGTCTCGGGGCAGATCGAATCGACCACTTCCAACACCACCAATTCCTCGGCCAGCAGTTGCAGCGACCACCGTCCGTAACCTGCCGGCGGTTTGCCCCGCCGCAGCGCGATCCGCTTCGCCGCGCCGACACCGTCGCGCTTGCGCGGCGTCGGTGAAGTCTCCCGCCGCTTCCGCTCCAACCCCGCCTCGAAGCCGTCCGTGACGAGCCGCTTCCGCAGAGTTTCGATCGTCTGCACGCGACAATCAAACGCCTCGGCAATGCGTGCGTCGCTCCACGCGGGACCCTCGGCAGCGGCCTTCAGCAGGATCAGTGTACGCCGCACCTGCTCAGCAGACCCCTTCGGTTTCTGGACGACCGCCTGACAAGCATCACGTTCCGCATCCGACAACCGGACGAGATATTTCTTGGGCAGGGGACACCTCCTGGTGCCTGAAAGCCTCCCAGAAAGCCGACCGAT
>JAYSQC010000525.1:0-36975 GCA_043721755.1 Schlesneria sp. | reverse complement strand
GACAGCGGCCCCCGCAGGCCGCGGCCGGTCGCGGCTCCGTTCCGCCGCCGACTCGGCCGTCGTCCGCTGCGTGAGCCCCGGCTCCCGACAATCCTCCGGGGTGTCGTGCGGAATCTGAAACGGGAGGCGGAGGCCCAATGGCACTCACGGAACACCATTTTCAACCGGAATGGCGGAGAGCCAGAATCCCCAGATCCCGGCCTGGGACAGAACGCGCTGTCTTGCCAGACCCGTTTCCACCGCCCAAACCCAAGAGCGCAACTTCAAAACGCGCCAGCGAGGGCTGAACATTCGATAACGGTGAAGCCCTCGCTGGCGCGTCGGGCTGGTTTTCGAGGCAAAACAGGTTTTGAAGTGCCCCCTAGAAACCCGTGCGGCCTTACGGCATGTGGCTCGCCTGAGTTCGACTGTTGTCGAAATCGTCATCGGAACAGGTGTTCGCTGATGATCATTTTCGCGCGGGACCACGAGTGTTGTTGTTCCATGAAGCGGCGGGCGGAGCGGCTGGCTTCGGTGAGGTCGGTGCCGAGCAATTGTCGCAGCGTCGCAGCCAAGTCCGTGGGAGAAACGACGTGCGACGTGATCGGGTCCGAACCGAAGACACGCACTTTTTCGACGTGAGCGGCGCGCACCGTGCGCAGTGGTTGGAACTCGTTCATGGGCGCGGCCTCGGTCGTGACGAGTGGCATTCCGGCCGCTTGGCACTCCAACAATTGCAAGCCGATCCCTTCCCAAGTGCTGGGCTGAACGCACACGTCCCCTTCGTCGTAGAGGCGGGTTGAGTCCGCAGGAGTGGGACGGCGACGCACATTCGGGGGCAGCGGTGGCAGGTCGTCCGCCTGCGAGTACCAAATGAAGGGCACGTCGGGCAGCAGCCGCGCGGCCTCGGCCACCAGCTCGGCCCCTTTGCGGTGATAGCCGGTCTCGGTCCCGTCGGCGCGAGTGCCACGTCCGCCGCCGGTGCCGTTGATGAAGAGGAACCGCTCGCAGGTGCGTCGCTGTCGAAACGAAAACCGACTCGCATCAACCGGCCATGGAAGTTCAACCACGTCCCAACAGAAGCCGTGACGACGTTTCCAATCGGTCAGCCGATCGAACGTGAAGCGCGTCGGGCACAACATCACATCGACGTAGTTCAGCCAGTCGAGCTGCGGGTGCAGCCACTCCCACATCGGGATGCAGGCGACGCGGACATAGCGTTCGCGCGCGTGCTGAGCCAAGCGTTCGAGATACGGCAACTCGGCGAACAGGATCCAATCGAGTCCTCGCAGCCAGTCGTACAAATGCCGTGAATCGAGCTGTGCCGGAGCGACATCCGTGCGGCAGACTCGCAACGGCTCGAGCGATGGAAAGCGGGGATGCTGCGGAGCCAACCAGCGTTCAATCGGGTAGTGCGTGGCGAGTTCCCGGTTGACGTAGCCCAAGCCACTGGCCGTGTTCCAGCCGACCAAGCCGACTCGTCCCGGTTGCCGCTTCGGGCGCTGCCAACCCGCAATGTGGCGGACGTGCGAGATCGCGTGAGCCTGTTCGATCTCATCGAACGAATGCCCCGCCGCCGAGGTCTCGCCCCGATGCTGCAACAAGGACGGCGTGTGATACGCGATGCCGCGACCGGTGCGAGTCGCCCACTCGCCAATGGCCGCATCAGAACCGTGACGCCTTGAGAGTCGATGCAACCAGACGCGGTGATCGCTCAAGAACGCCAGCAGCACGTCCCGGCGAAAGACGAAACCGAGTGCTCCAAACGTGCGGAACATCCCCCGCTGTGCGACATGCCAACCGGGGGCCGTTTCCGATTGCTCCTTCATCGTGAAGAGCGACACCAGCCCCTGACCGTTCGGCCAAAGTTCCCGGTCGCACCACGCACGCAGGCCCTCCGCGACCGAGATGTCGTCCTGAAACAGGGCGAAGGCTGCGGCGTGTGGCTGCGACAGATACAGCGTACTGAGCGCGGTCAGCGTGTTGCCGAAGACACCCAACGCGCGTCCCTGCCGAGTGACCGGCAGATGTTGGAACCCGGCGGGAATCTCCGCACCCGGCTCCGCAAAGAGTTGGATGTCGGCAAAGCCCGCGCGCCTCAAGTCGTACAGCGTGGCTTCGAGCGTTTGGCGTTTGCGTGGCGCGGTCAGCACTCCCACGGCCCACACCCTCGTCCGTTGTGAGTTTCCAGACGTGGAGTTCGAGTCCGGTGTGATGCAACTCAACTGCTCGATGGCATCGCGTGAGAGTTCCAGCCGCCGCTCATCCGACCACTGCGTGGCACACTCGGGCCGCGACAACTGCGCGAGCATCAGCGAAGCCATCACCGGCGAGTACCGATCTTCGGGCGACTCGTAACTCGGTGAATCCGCTTGCTGGCAGCAGGCCACACAAGCCGCCGGGGCGACCCAGCAACGCTGCGCGGTCGGCAACTCGCAGCGCTGGCGCAGGACTTCGCAGTGAACGTGATCGGCCGACGGAGCGTCGTCGCTGACGACACGATGAGGGCATTGATCGGGCACGCGCGGCATGTCGAGTCTCAGGATTTCGGCACACTCGAAGTTCGCACGCGCTCACCGGTGAAGGCTCCTTGAGCTTGAGGAGGATCGCCGGCAACGTGCCCCGGCTCGCAGCAATCGTGTTCCAACGTCCAAATCCCATCTCCCCAGGCCCACACACAGAAACCGGTCGGCGGGGCGGTCAGACTACGGCTCGAAAAGTCACGGACGACGATGCGGCTCGATGAGGACATGGCTCCCCACACAAACTGTCGCCGGAGCATCGTAATGACCTGCGCGAGTTGGACTGAGATGTAGCACCCCACCGCGACCGTGGCCAACTGAGCCAGCATCTGCACGATTTCCAAGTTTTTCACGACGTACTCCTCTAGTGATAACAACAGATCTCAAACGCACTTCATTCGGCATTAGGCGAGCGGCAAAAGTTCGCATCCCCCGTAGGATGGACGCCTCGTCCGTCCGAGTTGCCACCGAGCTGGGCGGACGGACGAGGCGTCCATCCTACGGGTCAATCATCTCCTGCTGCACACCTTACGGGGACGGTGGCCCGGTGCGAGCCACTCGAAAACCATTGACACTCAACCGTTCATTTGATGACGCATTGACGCGTTTCGCGATCCGCAATTCGCGGCCGTGATTGCGATAGGCAATCCCGCGCACGACCCGCTCCGCCCGCTCCGATACCGGTAGGTCTTCTCGACCGACCCAACTGGTTCCAGCAACATCGGGGTATTCATTCCAGTCGGAATGGCACCATTCCCCCACGTTTCCCAAGACATCGAACAAGCCGAACGGATTCGGACGGAAGGCCCCGACGGGGGTGAGTGATTCTCGGGCGTAGCACACGTAATCGTGAGCAAACTCCTCCGACTCACCAAAAAAACGCGCCGTGGTTGTGCCCGCGCGGGCCGCAAATTCCCACTCAGTTTCGGTCAGCAGGCGGTAGCCCGTGCGAGCCAGAACGTCGCTGGAAAGTTTCATTCCCGGTTTGATCTCGGCATCAGGCGGATAAACCATCTGATCTTCAGGAATCCCTTCCTGCTCACTCAACCAGCGGCAGTACGCGACCGCTTGATGCCACTTCACCATGTTCATTGGGCACTCGCGCGACGGGCTGACCGGCCCCGCGAAGTCGATGGTGGTGCGAAATCGTTTGAACTCGGTGATCGTCACTTCGTGCGATGCCACCCAAAATGGTCTGGGCACTTTTCGCAGGTGCTGCGTCTCCTCTTTCTCCCGACCGGGTTCTCCGGAGGGTGATCCCATCAGAAAATCAGCGGGCTGGATGCGAACGAAGACCTGACCTTGGCCGTTGCGGACCCACGTCGTGGAATCGGTGGGCAGCGTGGCGATCCCGCGGCCGCTAACAATTGAAACGCCCTTGGGTGGCCAAGCCGCGCGACGGCGCAAGACCCACTCCGCCGCCGAGCGTTCGCGGGCATCGGGGCAGGTGGTTGCCAAAGTCGTCAGTTCGGCCAGCAATTCGTTCGCGCGATTCGAGTCGCGCGGCCACGCGGCGTCGAACATCATCACGAGCGCCTGCCTCACCGATCCGTCCGTCTGGCGAGCGCGTTCGCGGGTGAGGTCTTCGGCCGAGACGCCGTACTTTGGCAAGCGGTCGATCAGCCAGCTTCGCAAGCGAGGATCGGGTGTCGCGGTCAAAGCCGACCACGTTTCGTGTGCGTCACCCAAGCGGATGAGACTCAGAATCGCCATCCCCTTGCGACGGACGACCGCTTCCGTTTCGGGAACGATCCCCACGATCCGAGTCTGCTCCGTGATCTCGCGAAACATCCGAATGGCCTCGTCACGCTTCGCCAACAGGGGCTTGAACAGCGCCAGGTATTGCTGAGGATTCGACACCATCGCCAACGGCACGAGCCGCTCGATATCGCCCTCGCACCACTCCGCGAGTACGTTCGCGGCGAGCAAACGCTCTGATTCCGACAACGCACTCTCTTGGAATCGCTGTCCGAGCGCATCGAGCAGTCTGTATCGCGCCGGTCGCAACAGGGCGATCCAGTGACTGACGATCAACGAGTTCTCGGCAATCAGGCCGCGCGATGTCGTTTCAACAATATCGTTCCAGTGTTCATTGTGAGGATCAAGCTGCGCGAGCAGGCACGCGACCCGAAGCTGCTGCGATGAGGGAGGCATTCCGCCAATGGTCTCCCATAACCCGGGGGCGAGTTCGGCCGACCACGGCTTCAACCGCGAGGCGACGGCGACGACGTGTTGTGGTTCGCGGTTCGTGATGTCCTCCGCCAATGCCGAGGCCGCCGACTTGTCGCCGCGCGCCAACGCCATGTGCGCGTGCCAGCGTTCGGAACTGGGGGTGGTTTGATTGTCCGCGATCGCGTGCAACCGCGGTGACCAGCGGTTCGCGTCTTTCGGCAGGGCCTCGATCAACGGTTCGAGGCGATCCACATCGGCCGTGAGCAGTTGCTCGATCTGTGCGCCGAGTCGCTGTTCCGCATCCGCCGCCTGAATCGCGTTTCGAAGCTGAATGCCCGTGAATGCCACTCCGAACACCGCCACCACCACCAGTGCGCTGCGCCGCACATGGACGTGCGTCGCGGCGGCCAGCATCGTTCGTTGAGTCCCCGTCAGCTCGCGTGCGGGAAGCAGCAACCGAATCTGCAACCATTCGATCCACGACGGAAGCTGCCGTTTTTCGTGCGTCTCAGCCCAGATCGCCGCGCGGCGTTCGAGCAGGGTGCGCGTGCGGCCACGCAGCGTCGCCTGCTGCTGACGCTCGAACCAGACTCGCAACGCCGCAACCAAGTAATCGTGAGTCAGTTGATACGACCGCACGGCCACCGCGCGCCCGCCCGATTGCTCGCTGAGGTTTGAGTCGGCAATGGAGTTCTCTGGGACGTTGGCCGATTGCGTCGAGCCGGTCTGATCGAGAGCCGCTGGCTCCTCCGAATCGGCGGGCGTGATCAGCCGTAGCTCCCCGTCGAGCACTCGCAGGACTTCCGCGAATTGTTCGGGTTGATCCACGCAGCCCGAAAGCAAACGCAACTCCGGCTCAGTGCGGTGCCGTCCCTTCAGCAGTGAACCGGGTTCCGGCAACAGTCCGCGCAGCACTTCGCTGGCCGCTCGACGCAACAGGCGATAACGCGGGTTGGTCGATTCGTGGCCAAAGCATTCTTCGAGAAACGCCACGCCGACACCCTCCGCGCCGCCGATCTGCTTCAACGACGCCGCCGTCCACGGCTTCGACCGCATCATTTCCGCAAACAACGCCAACCGCACCGGCGCGACTCGGCCCTGCTCTGCCAATCCCGCGACCGCTTGCTTGAGGAACTGCGACTGGTCGAAATCGAGCTCACCCGGCGGAAGCTGATCGTGCGCCCGCCCGAACGCCGTCAGCACGCGCCGCGCATGGGCTTCGTCGAACAGGTCGGTCGTGGCGTAGTTGCGTCCTTCCATCAGCGGGACTTCCAACGCCTGCAAGAACCGCACGGCCGCCATGCCGAAGTCGTCGCGCACCAGCAACAACACCTGCAACCGGTCGCCGTCACATTGCCGCAACGCCTTCACCAGTTCCTGCGTCGGCTCCGGCGAGTTGGCGTGCAACCACTGCTCGAACTGATCGAACACGATCAGCAACTTACCGTCCTCCGGCAGACCTTCGCCGAGGCGCAGTTGAAAGAACAGTTCCGGCAACGTGGTGCTTCGCGTGTGAGGCAACAGGCGTTGAACGGCTCGCCGGAGACGCTGCTCGGTATCAGTGGCCGTGGCTTCGACGAACACGGTCTGCACGCGCGGGGCGAGTCGCGGTAGCAACCCCGCCCGGACGAACGACGACTTGCCACAGCCACTCGGGCCATACAACAGCCCCACGGAAAAACTTCGCTCGACATCGCGTGATTCGATGTGCTGCTTCCATTGTCGCACCGACGCCGGCAGGCCCTCGCGATCACAGGGACCGGGCAACAGACTTAGAAAGAAGTCGGCATCGGCTTCATCAAACGAACGCAAGCCGCGCGGCACGACCAGCGTTTCGGAGACAACGGCCTGACTGCCACGCGATCCGCTCCGGGAGCCAACCCCGCCGAGTGTGCCCGCGCGCGAAGTCGTCGCATCGGGAACCGGCCGCTCGGATTGCTCGGGAACGACGGAGGATTTCATCGGTTCGACCATCGAACGGGAACTCTCGCGCCATGCTTCCAGCTCCTCCGCCAAATCGAGCGCCGTGGCGAACCGGTCGCTCATCCGTTTGGACAGACAGCGGAGACAGATTCGCTCCAGCTCGCGATGCACGGCGGCGTCGATCTGTCGCGGCGGCTTCGGATCGCGCGACTGAATCTCGTCGAACAGCTCGGTTGACTTCGCGTTGGCGAACGGAGGGCGGCGTGTCAGCGCGATGTACAACATCACGCCGATCGCCCACACATCGGTTCGGCCGTCCAACCGATGCGTTTCTCCGCGCACCTGTTCGGGCGACATGTACTGCGGCGTCCCCGCGACGTTCCTCACCAGGGAGGCAAACTCGCGCTCGATGACGGCCAATCCGAAATCGGTCACCACCGGCTGACCGTCGGCATTCATGATGACGTTGCCCGGCTTCAGATCGCGATGGACCAAGCCGCGCATGTGCGCGTAATGAATGGCCTCGGCCACGGGAATCAGTAACTCGACCGCGCGGCTGGCCGACAACTGCGGGTCGCGCCAGATATCCGCGAGACTCTGCCCGCTGAGGTATTCGAGCACGATGAAGACCGGCTCCGTTTCGGTGTACACGTCGTACACCGAAACCAATCCCGGATGATGAAACTGCGCCGCCAATCGCGCCTCGCGCAGAAACGCCTCCCGCACGGCGGGATCGCTGAGCTGCTCCTGATTCGGCACCTTGATCGCCACTTGCCGGTTCAAGTCCGGATCAACGGCCAGATAAACGGTGCCGAAACCGCCGCGTCCCAAATACCGCTCGACGCGGTATCGCCCCAGTTGCTCGTACTCGATTTTCTCGGGTTCGTCCGGAAACGAAAGAATGAATTCGGAGTCCGAAGGCGAACTCCCTCCAATGCGAGTGACCGTCTGATCACTCGACATTCCGTTCCCATTCACCATCGAGACATCGCCGACGGCTGCGAGATCGTGAGGTCCATCCTGTTCACGCGTCGCCGAACTCATCGAACGCATCTTTCGTTAGTCCTCAATCAAGCGACCCCACCGGGCTGGTCCCGATGGCTCGCGGGTTTTTGCACTACTCGTCGTCGCTTCGAGTGAACGCGCAAACAAAGTAGTGCAAAAACCTATTTCCACCGGGACCAGCCCGGTGGGGTTCGCTTGATTGAGGGTTAATGTGGCCGCAATGTCAGAACAAGGCTGCGGCGGATGGAGATTTGACCCCGAGGCTCAACCTAACCGAATGCTCCCAGCGACAACAGTGATCGCCACCGGCTGAAGTCCGGCTCAGCTTTGTTAGCCGGACTTCAGCCGGTGACGACGCGCCCCTCCGGAGAGAAGTCCGGCTTTAGGAAAAGCCGGACTTCGTTTGGGCAGCTCCGTCTGTTATTGAATTGCCTCGCAGGCGAATCAGCGGCGGCATCAGTCCGACTGAAAACACGGAGGTACACATGAACGTCTATGGAATCATTCCCGCGCGGCTGCATTCGACGCGACTGCCACGCAAGCTGTTGCTGGCGGAGACCGGTCAGACGGTGATCGAATACACGTGGCGAGCGGCTTCCCAAGCGAAGAGTCTCAAGCAGATCCTCGTCGCGGCGGACAGCGACGAGTTCTCGCGAGTCGTCACGGCATTCGGTGGCCGATGTGAACTGACGGGCGAACATCCGAGCGGCACGGATCGCATTGCGGAGGTCGCCCGACGCTGCTGCGCCGACGGCGATGTCTTCGTGAACATTCAAGGCGACGAGCCGGAGATCGACCCCGCCAACATTGATGCGGTCGTGCAGGCTCTCGTCGATTGTCCCGACGCGCAGATGGCGACGCTCGCCACGCCGATGACCAGCCTCGAACAAGTGAATGCGTCGTCGTGCGTGAAGGTGGTCGTCGCCGGTGACGGTCGCGCCCTCTATTTCAGCCGAGCCGCCATCCCGTTCTGTCGTGACCGCGAACAGAGTGAAGCGTTGGCGAGCGACCACCCGTGGCTGCTGCATCTCGGCATCTACGCTTACCGGGCCGAGTTCCTGCACCAACTGACGCAGCTCCCGCCGTCGCGTCTCGAACAATTAGAGAAGCTCGAACAACTGCGCGCCTTGGAAGCGGGAGCACGCATCCAAGTCGCCCTCGTTGAACACCACTCGGTTGGCATCGATACCCCCGAGGACTATGCTCGGTTTGTGGTGCGACAACGAGCGAGATCGACTCGACAAGTCGTTTAACCGCGTGGGCAACGCCCCGCGCGTCGAGTGACGTTTGACGCTGTTTTGCCCATCCACACGCGGGGCGTTGCCCACGCGGTTAAACGAGGTTGCCCTCTCTTTTCCTGCTGATCGAGACCCGATGACCAAGCATGTTACCAAGCATATTTTTGTGACCGGTGGTGTGGTGAGTTCGCTCGGCAAGGGGCTGACTTCGGCGTCGATCGGAACGATTCTCGAACGACGCGGGTTGCGCGTGCGGATGCAGAAACTCGACCCGTACATCAACGTCGATCCCGGCACGATGAGTCCCTTCCAACACGGTGAGGTCTACGTTCTCGACGACGGTGCCGAAACGGACCTCGATCTCGGGCACTACGAGCGGTTCACGAACAGCCCGTTGTCGCGTCAGTCCAACTACACGTCGGGCCGCATCTATTTGAACGTCATCAAAAAGGAACGTGACGGAAAGTATCTCGGCCAGACGGTGCAGGTCGTGCCGCACATCACCAACGAGATCAAAGCGGCCGTGCTGGGGCTGGCCGGTCCCGATGTCGATGTCGTCATCACGGAACTGGGCGGCACAGTCGGCGACATTGAGGGGCTGCCATTTCTCGAAGCGATCCGCCAGATTCCGCTCGACATCGGCAAGGGGAACTGCCTGTTCGTTCATCTGACGCTCGTGCCGTATCTCAAGGCGGCGCGCGAAGCGAAGACCAAGCCGACTCAACACAGCGTTCAGCAACTGCGTCAGATCGGCATTCAGCCCGACGTGTTAATCGTCCGCACCGAACGACCGCTCGGCCGAGACGACTGCGACAAGATCGCCCTCTTCTGTAATGTCGAAAAGCACGCGGTCATCGAAGAGCAGGACAAAGAGTTCTCAATTTACGAAGTTCCCTGCGGACTGGTCGGATACGGTTTGGACAAGCTCATCATCGAGCGACTCGGCCTGCCTGCGGGCACGTCCAAGATGGACGACTGGGAGGAACTGGTTCACCGGATCAAGAACCCCAAGTACGAAGTCAACATCGCCGTCGTCGGCAAGTACATCGAACACCGCGATGCGTACAAGTCGATCTACGAGGCACTCGATCACGCCGGGATCGCGCACGAAACGCGCGTCATCATCAAGCGGATCGAAGCCGAAAAACTGGAATGTGAGGATGCGGCTTCCGCTCTGGCGGGCGTGGATGGATTGCTCGTCCCCGGCGGCTTCGGACACCGAGGGATCGAAGGGAAAATTCAAGCCGTGCGCTACGCCCGCGAGAACAAGCTTCCGTACTTCGGCATCTGCTTGGGAATGCAGGTCGCCGTGATCGAGTACGCCCGCAACGTCCTTGGCTTCGAGAAGGCGAACAGCACCGAGTTCGACACCGACACCGATCACCCGGTGATCTGCCTGCTGGAGGAACAACGAACCGTCACCGAGAAAGGTGCCTCCATGCGACTCGGTGCCCAACCGTGCGTCCTGATGGAAGGCTCATTGGCCGCGAAGGTCTACGGTCAGAAAGAAATCTCGGAACGCCATCGGCATCGCTTCGAGTTCAACCATGCCTACAAAGGCCGCTTCCTCGAAGGGGGCCTCGGCCTGTGCGGTGTCAGCCCCGACGGCAAGCTCGTCGAAGCGATTGAAATCCCCGCTCATCCGTGGTTCGTTGCCGTGCAGTTCCATCCGGAATTCAAATCGAAACCGAACCTGCCTCACCCACTGTTCCACGGCTTCATCGAGGCCGCGTTGAAGCGACGGCAGGCGAAGTGAGGCAAGTGGGAGTGGGTGTTGGGTAGTACGCATTCAAAACTAGCCCGACGCGCGAGCGAGGGCTTCGGCGTCATCTCACGTCTGGCTCTCGCTTGCGCGTCGGGCTAGTTTTGAGAGACGGTCCTCTTTGGCCATCCCATCCACTTCTTCAGAACGGCCACGGCAACAGCAGCGCGTGGTGTTGGAACAGGATGGCTCGCCCCGCTGCACCGACGGCCGGAGTGAAGAAGAGCAGGAAGACGTAGAAGCTCAGCAACGGAAGGAGCAACAGGTTGCAGGCGGTTCGGACGAGGAACCAGCCCCGTTTCTCTTTCTTCACCGCGCGGTGGTAAGCCCAGCCGATGAAAATTTTCGCGGGGTAGATCGACACGATGAAGATCGGCGTCAGCATCCAGCGCATGTCTTGTGGGACTTCAAACAGCTTGAACAAGTACAGCGGCAACGCCAGCGCGTAGAGGACGACGACCGACAGGAACCACAGGATCGGAGCGTGACGATACAGCTCGCGGATCGTGCGGAGATCGCGGATTGCGGAGAGCCGGTTCTCAGCAGCGAAGCGAGCTTGCAGGAACGGAATCCAACTGAGAGTCAGCACGAGTGCCAAACCGCCGAGCAACGTGAGGATGATCTGGCCCGGCTTCGACGTGTCGTTCAAGGCTCCGAACATGACCGTCGGGATAAACAGCCACGCGAACGCGCCGATGAAGCCGCGCAGGCCGAGCGAAAAGTGGTGACGCAGCCTCAACGCGGCGATGAACTCTTTCACGGCGGATGCCGCCATGTCGGCATAGTCGCGCTGGAACAGCCGCCTCGCCAACCAGATGCCATTCAGCGGCGTGGGCCAGAAGAACAGTCCCAGTCTCCCGCCGCGAGCGATCGCCAGTACGAGATGAACTGTGACGAAGATACTCAGCGCCAGCAGACCGATCCACCAGCCAATCGCCGCACCCGAACCGGGCGCGATCAGCGCGGCATCGCTTGCCGCATCGGCCACCAGCCGGACGAGCCAGTACCAAGCCCACAACCCGAGCGCGATGCCCCCCAACTTGGGGGCGAGCGGCAACAGCGGCATCGCGTACCGCAACTTGCCCGTGCGAGCGACCCGTCCCTGCGCCTCCAGCATGTAGCCCAGAGCCAGCACGTTCACGACGGGCACTGCTGCGAGAAAAGCCAAGAACGCGAACAGACTCACCACGCCAAACAACAACTCCCACACCCAGTACGCCGCCTGGAACGGCCGCTTCAACGGATGCGGAAACGGCGGCAGCGAGTCGAACGAGAAATACGTCTGCTCGGCCAACACGTCTGCCAGCGGGATGAAGGCGAAGTCGTTGCCGTTCGTCAGACCATCGGTTCCCTCGCTCTCATCGATCAAATCGGCCGACGCTTCAGCGAACTCGACCTCCGCGTTCGGCGACGACTCCGCGTCAAGCGCGTCCCGCGACGACCCTCCTCCCGAGTTGCAATTTGTCACCGATGCCCGTCCGTTCACACCACAGCCTCTATACGTGCCCCGCTCTCCGAATCGAACCGAACGAGTCTACCTCACGCCCTCCCAATTGGTTGCAGCCCCGCGTGAAACTTTCCGTTCGCAACGAGAGTAGATGACGTAGACTCCGACTTGGGGTCAGGCACCGCAGACTTCAGAATTGGCGGTTGGCGACTTCCCTATTATCAAACCGGCTTCATCGCCAATTCTGAAGTCTGCGGTGCCTGACCCCTGATGTTCCCCAACGAGACCTCAGCCATGCGAACTCGCTCACTGACGAAGACCGTTCTTCCGCTGCTCGTGATCGTGGGTGTTTTCGCACTGGTGGCCTCGGCGGCGCGGAGTCGTGTGGCGACGCAGATGCCGGAGCAGCCGAGTCGTCTCGCACCCGAAGCTGATTCCGTGGTGATGAAGCTCGACCGGCTGTTGGCTGACAAATGGCAGGAGGCCGGGATCGAACCGGCTCGCGCGGCGGATGAACTCACTCTGCTGCGGCGTCTGTCGTTGGTGCTGCATGGGACGGTGCCATCGCTCGAAGAGTTGCGGTTGTTCGAGGCGGACACTCAGCCGCAGCGGATCGAACGCTGGACCGAGAAGCTGCTCGCCGACCGCCGCTTCGCCGACTACTTCGCCCGCCGTTTGGCCCGCGTGTTCGTGGGAGCCGATGAGGGACAGTTCATTCTCTTCCGACGAGACCGCTTCTGGGCGTGGCTTGGTCAGGCGCTGCACGACAACCGGCCGTATGACGAAGTCGTGCGGAGCATGATCTCGCACCGAGGGCTGTGGACCGGCGTTCCCGAAGTGAACTTCATCACGGCCACGTCGGACGACAACGGGATCAACGAGAACAAGCTGGCGGGTCGCACGGTCCGCGCGTTCCTCGGCCAGCGCATCGACTGCGCCCAGTGCCACAATCATCCGTTCGCCGATTGGAAACAGGGGCAGTTCGAGGGACTGGCCGCGTGTTACGGTCAGATCAGAATCTCGCCGGTTGGTGTCGAAGATGACGCGAAGAAGACGTACTCGGTCGAAGACCTGAAGCTGCTGGACGAACTCGCCAAGCTCCCCGAGAAGGAACGTGACGAACTCTCCGACGAGGACCGGAAAAAGAAGACTCACCGCGTCGTCGTACCCGGCGTTCCCTTCCATCCCGAATGGCTGCCGAGCGAAGGAACCGAGCGGACGAAGCTCGCCGCGTGGGTGACGCATGCCGACAACAGCCGCTTCGATCGCGCGATCGTCAATCGCGTCTGGGGCCTGATGTTCGGCAAGCCGTGGCTCGAACCGGTCGATGATCTGCCGAACCCGAAAGAAACCGGACGCGACTCCGCCGACCTGCTCGATCTGCTCGGGGCCGACTTCCGCACGCATGACTGCGACCTGAAGCGGCTGATCGCGGCCATCGCCGCCTCCCGCGCGTTCCGCCTCTCGTCCGAACACCCCGCGTTTGACACGGGTGAGAAGCTCGACGCCATCGAACAGCATTGGGCCGCCTTCCCCGTGACGCGGCTTCGTCCCGAACAGCTCATCGGTTCCATGCTGCAAGCTTCGACGATCAAGACCATCGACCAGAACTCGCACTGGGTGCAGCGCGCGTTGCGGTTCTTCAACGAACTGAACTTCGTCAAAGAATTCGGCGACCTCGGCGACGATGAACTGGGCGAACACTCGGGCACCATTCCGCAGGCCCTGCTCCGCATGAACGGTGAGTTCGCAAAAGACCGCTCCGAAGGAACGTTCTTCAGTTCCATTGGCCGCATCGGCGTGATGGCCCCCAACGACGATGCCTGTCTCGATCTGTGCTTCATGGTCTGTCTGACCCGCCGCCCCACGGTTGAGGAACGCCTGCAACTGTTGCCTCAGTTGGAAGGGAAGAACGGCAATGCCCGAGGCAGCGCCGTCGAAGATGTGTTCTGGACGCTCTACAACTCGCCCGAGTTTTGCTGGGGGCATTAGCCTTGAGGACGTGAGTCCTTCTTTCTCCCTCTGAGCGGGGCGGCGTCAGCCCCCTGGTTCTGAATTTACTAACCCGCAGCGTGAGCGAGGGCGATGACAAGAAAGGTTTCCCTTGCTCACGCTTCGGGTTACTTGATCAAAGTGAGAACCATTCGGCGTCAGCCCCTTGGTTCTTCGCTCAGATTGCGGAAGGACTCACGTCCAAGAACCGGGGGGCTGACGCCGCCCCGCTCAGAAGCCATGCACGCAAGACAGAACTGGAACTGACCATGAACCCCACTCGACGCGACTTCCTCCGCTTCGCCGCCTCATCGTTGGGCTTGTCGTTCGCCGTTCCCGGCCTCGATCTGCGAGCCGCCGAACGGCGCGGTGATGAGCGTCAGAAATCGTTCCTCACCATCTGGCTCGGCGGCGGCGCGAGTCAGCTTGAGACGTGGGATCCGCATCCCGGCACGAAGATCGGCGGCGACGGGGGGGTGACCTCGATCAAGACGACGATCCCCGATGTACAGCTCGCGCATCTATACCCGCTCGTCGCCGAGCAACTTCACCACGTCTCGGTGATCCGGTCGCTCGTCTCGAAAGAGGGTGATCACGAGCGGGCGTCGTACATGCTCAAGACGGGATACCGCCCCGAGCCGACGCTCGTTCATCCCAGCATCGGGGCCATCGTGACTCACGAGCTTCCCGATGAGCGCGTCGAGATTCCGCAGTTTATCTCGCTGGGAGACAGCAACTCCCCACCGCGCGGCGGGTTCCTCGGCGATCGCTATGACGCCTATCGCATCTTCAATCCCGGCGACAACGGACAGAACCTGCGTCCGCGCGTCGAGGACGACCGGCAGGCTCAACGCTTGAAGAATCTCGAAGTCGTTTCAAAATCGTTCCAGATGCACCGCAGTGCGAAGGTCGAACGGACGCTGCACCAACACACGATCGACGCGGCCTTGAAGATGATGAGTTCCAAGCAACTCAAAGCCTTCGATTTCAAAGAGGAACCGGCGGCGATCAAGGCCGCGTATGGAGACAGTCAATTCGGCCAAGGCTGTCTCGTGGCGCGCCGTCTTCTGGAAGAGGGCGTCCGTTCCATTGAGGTCGCGTTAAACGGATTCGACTCCCACGCGAGGAACCTCGAAGCCCACACCAACCGCGCGAAGGACCTCGATCCGGCTCTGGCATCGCTTCTGAAAGACCTCGCCGAACGAGACCTCTTGCAATCGACCGTCGTCCTCGTGATCGGCGAGTTCGGTCGGACACCCGCCATCAATCCGGCGGGCGGGCGCGATCACTGGCCAACCGGTTTCAGTTGCCTCCTCGGCGGCGGCGGCCTCCCCAGCGGACTGCTGCTCGGCGCGACCGATCCGACCGGCGACAAGAAACAACCCCAGAACCCGATCGAAGTTGCCGACCTCTACGCGACCGTGCTGAAGAAACTCGGCATCGACCCGGAAAAAGAAGTCATTACCCCCATCGGTCGCCCGATGAAGTACAGCTCGGGCAAACCCATTGAACGACTGATGTGATTGCGGCTGGCTCAAGCCGTCGCTTGATTTCAAGTAGGGTGGGACCAGCTCGCTTCGAGCGCCGGCCCACCATTCAGAAACATCGACAATCCTTGGTGGGCCGGCGCGGCGAAGCGCCGCTGGTCCCACCCTACTTCCTCGAAGACTCGACCCGCCCAACGCTGGATCAAGTGCCAGCGCAGGACCGGACTCGGTTCAGTTCGTTCACGAGGCCGACTACAATCCGGCCCTCATGAGCCAGCCGCACTCAATTTCATCGCCGCAGAAAGAGACCATTGCCATTGTCGGTGTCGGTTTGATTGGCGGTTCGTTGGCGGCGGCATTGCGGCAGCGTCAGGCCGCGAAGTGTGTGATCGGTGTTGGGCGAGACGCCTCGCGATTGGAGGCCGCTCGACAAGCGGGCCTCATCGACGAGGGATCGACCGACCTCGCGGATGTCGTTCGACATGCGACCCTGATCGTCTTCTGCATGCCTGTCGAACGAGTGGCCAATGGTGTCCGATTGGCCCTCTCCGGTCTTGCTGCTGACTCGTCACTCGCCACTCGCCACTCGCCACTGCTCCTCACCGACGCCGGTTCCGTAAAGGGACCGATCTGTGCCGAGTTGGCCGACGTACCGAACTTCCTCGGGGCGCATCCGATTGCCGGATCGCACCGTCAGGGATTTGAAGCGGCCGACGCGAACTTGTTTGAAGGCAAACTCTGCGTACTCACTCCGCAGGCATCTGCCTCAGTGAGCGACCTCGCTCGACTCGAACGCTTCTGGCAATCGGTCGGTATGAAAACGGTGATGATGACGCCCGACGACCACGACGCCGCGCTGGCGATGACGAGCCACCTGCCTCACGTCGTCGCGGCGTCTCTCGCCTCAACACTCGCTCCCGAAAACCGCGCGCTCACCGGCACCGGCTTCCGTGACACCACCCGCGTTGCTGCCGGAGACCCAGCGCTCTGGACCGGCATCCTGTTGAACAACGCCGTCCACGTCATCGACGGACTCGAAACGATTCAACAACGCCTTGAATCATTTCGCATGGCCATCAAACTGGGGAACGCCGACGTGTTGAAGCAACTGTTGGAGGAAGGCCGAGTGCGGCGTGAGGCACTCGACCGATAACCCAGCGCGGCCGTTGGCCGCAACCCAAGTAGCCTTCATCGCTCCGCGTGAAGAAAGCCGAGTGCGATTGAACGGCTGTCTCGCCAATCCACACCGCACTCGCGATCGGCTGACTTCACGCGGAGCGATGAAGGCGACTTTGAAGCAGAAGAATTTGCGCAGGACAGTAAGAAACGAAACGTGAGTAGTACGAAGTAGGGTGGGCTGTGCCCACCACTCCGCAACCGAACCCGGTGGGCACTGCCCACCCTACTTAAAGACGAAGAGAACTCGAATGCTTTGGGAAGTGGAAGTCCGTCCGGCGGCGAATGAAGTCGATCGCGAGGCCGCGCGCGTGGTGAATGAGGCTCAGGCACTCGGGGCCTCGACCGTGAAGACGGCTCGCAGTGCGAGGTCGTTCCTGCTGCAAGCCGCGTCGCTCAGCGAGGCCGATGTGGCCCGCGCGGCCCGCGTGCTGCTGGTCGATCCGGTGGCGGAGGAAGGTCGATGGTCGAGGGTTGATGGTCTAAGGCCAGAGAATGGCAGCAACTCTTCATCTGCCTCTCAACCCTCAACCCTCAACCCTCAACTCCTCAACGTCCTCTACAAACCGGGCGTCACCGACAACGTCGGGATGAGTACCCAGAAGGCGCTCGTCGATCTTGGCTTCAACGTCGAGGCGGTCGCGACCGGGCGGAAGTACTGGTTCAACGAAGGAGCTTCGTCGGCCGATCTGGATCGCGTGACGAAGCGTGTTCTCGCGAACGATGCCATCGAGCGAGTCATCGTCGGGCCGCTCCGCATGGAGTCGATCGGAGCCGGGTCCGAGTACAAGTTCGCTCTGCGAACCGTCGCGATTCGGGCGATGGACGATGCGGCGCTGATGCACCTCAGCAAACACGGCCAGCTTTATCTGAGCCTCGCCGAAATGCAGACGATCCAACGGCACTGGGTCGAGCAGCAGCGCGATCCGACCGACATCGAACTCGAAACGGTCGCTCAAACGTGGAGCGAACACTGCTCGCACAAGACGCTCAAGGGCCGCATCCGCTATCGCGACGAACACGGTGAACGGGTCTTCGAGAACATGCTCAAGGAGACCGTCTTCGGCGCGACGGTCGAGATTCGCCGGCGGCTCGGCCAGGACGACTGGTGTGTCAGCGTCTTTCAGGACAACGCGGGCGTCGTGAAGTTCGACGACAAGCAGCACGTCTGCTTCAAGGTCGAGACGCACAACCACCCGTCGGCCATCGAACCCTACGGCGGTGCCAACACGGGGATCGGCGGCGTGATCCGCGATCCGCTCGGCACGGGCCTCGGCGCGAAGCCGATCCTCAACACCGATGTCTTCTGTTTCGCACCGCCCGACACGCCGGTCGATTCGCTGCCGCCGGGGACTCTGCACCCGAAGGCGGTGATGAAGGGCGTCGTCGCGGGCGTGCGCGACTACGGCAACCGCATGGGCATCCCCACGGTGAACGGAGCCGTCTTCTTCGACGAACGATACCTCGGCAACCCGCTGGTCTATTGCGGAACGGCCGCCATGATCCCGATCGACAAGGTCGAGAAGCAGGTCCATCCCGGCGACTTCATCGTCGCCGTCGGAGGCCGCACCGGGCGAGACGGCATTCACGGCGCGACGTTCTCATCGGCCGAACTGACCCACGAGAGCGAAACGATCTCGGGCGGAGCCGTCCAGATCGGCAACGCCGTCACCGAGAAGATGGTGGCCGACGTGGTCCTGCAAGCCCGCGATCTCGGCCTCTACAACGCCATCACCGACTGCGGCGCGGGCGGGTTCAGTAGTGCCGTCGGCGAAATGGGCGAACAGATCGGCGCTGTCGTCTGGCTGGAGAAGTGCCCGCTGAAATACGCCGGTCTCTCGTACACCGAGATCTGGATCAGCGAGGCTCAGGAACGCATGGTTCTCTCCGTGCCTCCCGACAAGTGGGACGAGTTTTTTACTTTGTGCGCGGCTGAGGGAGTCGAAGCCTCCGCCATCGGCCAGTTCGGCAACGAAGGCCGTTTGAAACTGACCTACCACGGTGAAACTGTCGGCGACGTGGCGATGAGCTTCCTCCATGACGGCCGTCCGCCCGTCGTGCGCGATGCGGTCTATATGCCACCGGCCGATGCTCCTCTTTCTCCCTCCCCTCGGCGGGGAGGGCCGGGGAGGGGGGCTGGTCTAGTGACAGGCATCGCCCCTCAATCATCCCCCCTCCCTAACCCTCCCCGCCGAGGGGAGGGAATAAGAGAAGAAAGCCCCCTCACCCTAACCCTCTCCCCCGCAGACGGGGGCGAGGGGACAAGACGATCGACTTCCTCTGCCCCTCAACCTTCAACCCTCAACCATCAACGATCCCTCACCGCCATCCTCGGTTCGCTGAATGTCTGCTCGAAGGAGTGGATCATCCGGCAGTACGACCACGAGGTGCAGGCAGGCAGCGTGGTAAAGCCGCTCGTGGGTGTGGCCTGCGATGGGCCGTCGGATGCGGCGGTGGTGCGGCCCGACCTGACATCGCAGCGCGGCGTCGTGGTCTCGAACGGAATGAACCCGTACTACGGCGATTTCGATCCGTACTGGATGGCCGCCGCCGCGATCGACGAGGCGCTGCGCAACTGCGTCGCGGTCGGAGCCGATCCGAGCCGCATCGCGATCCTCGACAACTTTTGTTGGGGAAACACCGAGCGTCCTGAAACGCTGGGATCTCTCGTGCGCGCGGCCCTCGGCTGCAAGGACACGGCCATCGCGTTCGGCACGCCGTTCATCAGCGGCAAGGACAGCCTGAACAACGAGTTCTCCTACGTCGATCCGGCCACGGGCGAGAAGCGCACGGTGGCCATTCCATCATCACTCCTCATCAGCGCCATCGGGCAAGTCGCCGACGTGCGACAGTGCGTGACGATGGACCTCAAGCAGGCGGGCAATCTTTTGTATTTGGTCGGAGTGACGAAGGACGAAATGGGCGGTAGCCACTACGCGCTGGTCAACGGCCTCAGCGGCGGCACCGTCCCACACGTCGATCTCGAACAGGCCCCAAAGATCTTCGCCGCCGTCCATCGCGCGATCACGAGCGGCCTCGTCCGCAGTTGCCACGACCTCAGCGAAGGGGGCCTCGCCACCGCCGCCGCCGAGATGGCCTTCGCCGGCGGACTCGGTGTCGAGTTGGACACCGCTTCCGTGGCTGAGGCTGCCAACCTCAGCGATCCCGCCGTGTTGCTCTTCTCAGAAAGTGCGACCCGGTTCCTGATCGAAGTCGAACCAGCCAAGGCTTCGCAGTTCGAGACAACATTTGCCGGGTTGCCACTCGCTCGCGTGGGCCAAGTTACGTCGAGCGGTCGCGTGCGGGTCGCGGCTTCCGGTGGGGAGCCGGTGATCGACGCGAGCCTCGTCGAACTCAAAGCCGCGTGGCTCAAGCCGCTGGCTTGGGAGTGACTCGTCCCGTTTTCCAATCGCGAAGCGATGACAGCGAGTAGCTGCGGGTGACAACCCGCAGATGGCGATGACCAAGTGTCTGCCAGCCGCGAAGCGGCGACAGAAGGCCACGTCGTGTCGCGAACTCGGTGCTGCCGCCGCTTCGCGGCTCAACGGGTCGCGTTGCCTCT
Organism: Schlesneria sp.; assembly: GCA_043721755.1. Taxonomy (GTDB): domain Bacteria; phylum Planctomycetota; class Planctomycetia; order Planctomycetales; family Planctomycetaceae; genus Schlesneria. The sequence continues at coordinate 16,710 of JAYSQC010000525.1, read as the reverse complement.
TTCCGTGGGCGGACGCCCAATGGCACTGACTTTAGGCTGCAGCACCAATCAGCCGGAACGCGCTAGCGTCCGGTTCTCGACGAAATCGCAAACCGGACGCTAGCGCGTTCCGGCTGATGACCTCACGCGATGATCTGGTTGACCACGTTGCCGTGGACATCGCTCAGGCGGTAGTCGCGGCCCTGGAAGCGATACGAGAGCTTCGTGTGATCGAAGCCGAGTTGGTGCAGGATCGTCGCTTGCAGGTCGTGGATGTGGACCTTGTCTTTGGCGGGGCTGAAGGCGAATTCGTCCGACTCGCCGTGCGAGTAGCCGCCCTTGATGCCGCCTCCCGCGAGAAAGATCGAGAAGCAGTCGGGATAGTGGTCGCGGCCGAGCAGGTTGCCGCCCGAGGTGCGGCCCTCGCGGAACGGCGTGCGGCCGAACTCACCGCTGCACACGATCAGCGTCTCGTCGAGCAGCCCGCGCTGCTTGAGATCCTTGATGAGGGCCGCGATCGGCCGGTCCATCGTCTGGCATTTCGTGGTCAAGCCGCCGCGAATGTCAGTCTCGGCCCCGGTCGCGTGGAAGTCCCAGCCCCAGTCGAAGAGCTGCACAAACCTCACCCCCTTCTCGACCAAGCGGCGGGCGAGCAAACAATTGTTGGCGAAGCTGGCCTGACCAGGCATCGCGCCGTAAGCCTCGTGCGTTTCCTTGGTCTCCTTGGTGATGTCCATCACGTCGGGGACTGCCGTCTGCATCCGATAGGCCAGCTCGTACTGCGCGATGCGCGTCAGCGTCTCGGGGTGGCCGAGTTCCTGCGCCTGAATCTCGTTCAGATCGCGGAGGGCGTCGAGGCTGGCTCGCCGCAGGTCGCGGTCCATGCCCGCCGGGTCGGAGGCATACAGCACGGGATCGCCCTTCGAGCGGCACTGCACCCCCTGATAGACCGACGGCAGGAAACCGCTGCCGTACGAATTCTTGCCGCCGTTGGGCTGCACGCCGCTCGAAATGAGCACGACGAAGCCGGGCAGGTCATCGCTTTCCGAGCCGAGTCCATACGTGACCCACGACCCCATCGAAGGCCGTCCCGAACGAGCCGATCCCGTGTAGAGCAGCAACTCGGCCGGAGCGTGATTGAACTGCTCGGTGTACATCGACTTGATGACGCACATTTGATCGGCCACCTCGTGCAGATGTGGGATGGCGTCGGACAGCCAGACGCCACCCTCACCACATTGCTTGAACTGGCGCGGCGTTCCCAGCAGCTTCGGTATCCCGGTCGTGAACGCGAACCGCTTCCCCTTGAGAAACGATTCGGGCACCGGCTCGCCGTCGTGTTTCACCAACTCGGGCTTGTAATCGTAGAGGTCCAGATGCGGAGGCGATCCAGTCAGGTGCAGGTAGATCACCCGCTTCGCCTTCCCCGCAAAGTGCCCCGGCTTCGGAGCAAGCGGATCAACATCGATGCTCGGCGAGGCCAAGCCATCCCGATTCATCAACGCCCCGAGGGCCACGGCCCCCAGTCCCATCTGCCCCTGTTGGAGGAAGTGCCGTCGTGTGATGTGCTGCAAGTTCTGGTGAGTTGGATTCATGGGCAAGCTCCAAGGTTGAGCGAAGTCGGTGTCTAAAATGTAGCCCGCACTTTTCGAGTGCGCGGCCCTCCAGCGAAAACGGCTCCGCACTCGGAGAGTGCGGGCTACATTCGGAAATCTCCTCAGCGTTTCATCAGCATCTCGTCGAGATTGAGCAGGACGTTGCCGACCAGTGTCCAGGCGGCGAGTTCGGGGATGTCGGCGTCTTTGGGAGCGGGGCCGAGGGGGTCGGTGGCGAGTTTCAGGGCGTGGTCGGGTTGTTTTTGGAGTTGCTCGCGCGAGGCGGTGAAGAGTTTTTCGAGGCGGTTCAGTTCGTCGTCGGTGGGGTTGCGGGAGGTGACCTGCCGGAAGGCGAACAGGGCTTTGTCGCGCGTCGTCGGGCCGCTGGTGGCGATGCGGCGGGCGAGGCTCTGGGCGGCTTCGACGTAGACGGGGTCGTTCAGGGTGACGAGGGCCTGCAACGGCGTGTTCGTTCGCGAACGGCGGACGGTGCAGACTTCGCGGTTCGGCGCGTCGAAGGTGGACATCGACGGGTACGGGTTCGAGCGACGCCATTCGGTGTAGAGGCCGCGTCGGAATTTGTCCTCGCCCGCACTCGTTTGCCAGTCGGTGCTGCTGCCGAAAGCGGCGGAGAGGCCGCTTGTCGGTTGAGGCGGCTTGGCTGACGGGCCGTAGAGTTTTGGGCTGAGCAAGCCAGAGATCGCCAGCGCCTGGTCGCGGATCATTTCGGCGGAGAGGCGGAAGCGGGGGCCTCGGGCTAGCAGGCGGTTGTCGGGATCGCGCTCGTACATCTCCGGCGTGACCTTCGACGACTGGCGATAGGCGTTCGACATCACGAGCAGCTTCACAAACTTCTTCATATCCCAACCACCATCGACCAGTTCAACGGCGAGCCAGTCGAGCAGTTCGGGATGGAACGGCTGATCGCCCTGCGCGCCGAAGTCTTCGCTCGTCGAGACGATGCCGATGCCGAAGACTTGCTCCCAGAATCGGTTCGCGATGACGCGGGCCGTCAGCGGGTTGTTCGAGTCGATGAGCCACTTCGCCAGCGTGAGCCGGTTCAGCGGCGCGTCCTTCGAGAGTGGCGGAAACGCGGCGGGAGTTCCTTCGGTCACGTCCTGGCCGAGGTCTTCAAAGTTGCCTCGATATTGCAGCTTGGTCTTGCGACGCATGTTTGCGGCGAGTTCCTTCATGATCGGCACGGTCATCGCCGGCTTGAGGTCGGCGAGCTGCTTTTTGATCGCTGCGAGCTTGTCTCGGTCGGCCTTGAATTCCGGTGCGATTGAAACGTAGTGCTTGGCGAGCTCGCTCTGCTGCGCGTCGGTGCGCGACTCGGGTTTGATGTTGAGGAGTGCGAGGATCGGCGCGGGGGTTCTCGCAAACTCGGCGACGCGCGGGTCGTTGGTCCAACTCAGACGGAACTTGCCGAGGACGTGAGACTCGTGCGACGACGACTGGTCGATGGTGACGACGAGCTTCGATCCGGCCGGGGCCTCGACGGGCGCGGCGGCGATTGCGGTGAGGACGTGCGGCTGGCCGAGTGCCCCGCCGACGGCCCAGCCTGAGTTGGCTTTGCCTTCGATCACGTTCTTGGCCTCGAACATCGGCTGCTCGTGATCGGCGAAGGCGGCGGCGAACTTCACGTCGCGCACACCGCTCAGCGACAGCTCGCGCGACGGCTTGATGAGGTCGGTGCTTTTGAACTCCCACACGACATCGCGGTTCGCGTTGAGGACCGCCACGCGCCAGTTGGTCAGCCGCGCCTCGGTCCCGGCGTCGGTGCGGTTCCAGACGACGATGCGGTCGAGCGGGTGATCGGCCTTGAGGTCCACTTCCCACCACGCATTGTCGGCCATCCCCGTGTGAGTGACCGAGTTCGCGGCGTAGTTCCCGTCGGTGTTGCCGTCGATGGCGCGTTCGGGCGGGCCGTTGTAGTCGGTGCTGACCTGCTTGGCCGCGCCCTGCCGCGCGACGTTCTCACTCCCGCTGAAGACCTGCACTTCGGCCAGATGGAGGAAGGCGGCTTTGTTGAGATTCTCGACGCGCACGATGCGGCCCGTCATTCGAGCGCCTTCCGGCGGCTGAATGATCGCCGACAGTTTCGACAGCACAAAGTTGCCGCCTCCAAACCCCGGCCCCTTGCCCGGCAAAGCATCATCGGGAATCGCTTCGAGTCGCAGTGCGTTGACGACCGTCTTAGCACTTCTTCCTCCCTCCCCTTGAGGGGGAGGGCCGGGGAGGGGTGATGATTGAGAGGGGGGCGTCGATTGTGGATCGTCCCCCCTCCCCGGCCCTCCCCGCCGAGGGGAGGGAGGAAGAGAAGCGGCGGCACCAGACGGGATCGTGTCCAACGGAATCTCGATCGTGTACTTGGCCGTCTTCGATCCGGACGCCGCCTTAATACTCGCATCGTCGGCGATGACGAGTTCACTCCCTCCTGATGATGTCGCAGCAGACGGCTTCGTCGCGGTCCACTTCAGATCGAGCGGGAACGATTGCTCCCACTTCGACTGGCCTGTCGCGAGTTCCGGAGTCGGCGTAGCGAGCAGCTTGTCGAGCGAGGCGACTTCGTTCTCCCACTGCGTCTTCTGCAAGAGCTGACTCTCGGTGAAGCGGCTGAGTAACGGAGACTCATCGCGCCGGTCGGCGTCGTCGGTGTTGTTGAAGAACGCGAAGAACCGGAAGTATTCCTCCTGCGAGATCGGGTCGAACTTGTGCGTGTGACATTGGGCACATGCCATCGTCGTGCCCATCCAGACGGCCATCGTCGTGTTCACTCGATCCACAACGGCGACGTTGCGGAACTCCTCGTCGTTCGTTCCCCCTTCGCTGTTCGTCAGCGTGTTGCGATGGAACGCGGTGGCGATGATCTGGTCGTCGGTCGGCTCGGGCAACAGGTCGCCCGCGATCTGCTCGATGGTGAACTGATCGAACGGTTTGTTGGCGTTGAGCGACTTGATGACGTAATCGCGGAAGGCCCAGATCGTGCGCGACGGATCGTCGGCGTAGCCCGCCGAGTCGGCATACCGCGCCAGATCGAGCCACATGTGCCCGAAGTGTTCTCCATACGCGGGCAACTTCAGCAGCCGATCGATCACCTTTTCGTAGGCGTTCGCGTCCTTGTCGTTGACGAACGCTTCGACCTCGGCCCATGTCGGCGGCAGGCCAGTCAGGTCGAGCGACACGCGCCGGATGAGCGAATACCGATCGGCCTCGGCAAGCGGCTTCAAGCCCTCACGCTCCAATCGCGCGAGGATGAACCGGTCGATATCGTTCTTCGCCCAAGCGGCATCTGTCACCGAGGGGGCCACCAGACGACGTGGCTCCGCATACGACCAGTGCTTCGAGTACTTGCCTCCCTGCTTGATCCACTCCTTCAGCAGTGAGACCTCACGCTCGGTCAGCCGCTTGCCTGTCGCCTTGGGCGGCATCTGCGAATCGGGATCGGTCGCGATGACACGCTTGATGAGTTCGCTCTTCTCCGGCTCGCCCTTCACGACCGCAAACGTCCCCCCTTGATCGGCCCACGCTCCCGCTTCGGTATCCAACCGCAAGCCGTCCTTGCCCCCCTTCCGCTCAGCCGGATCAGGGCCATGACAGAAGAAGCAGTTGTTCGACAGGATCGGCTTGATGTCCCGGCTGAAGTCGATGGCCGGGCTGTTTGCCGGAGCTGTGGCCTGTGCGAAAGTGGACTCTGAGAAGCACGTTGTCAAACCGAGCAGCAGCAAACTGAGTGGCAGCAACGAACGAGGAACGCTGGTCATGGCGGCGGGACTCACACGAGAAGGAATCTGGCGGGAAGGCTTTGGCGGCGGGGATCGGTGAGGGCTGCGAGAATCAGCCATTACTGATCGACCGCATTAGAACTGATCCCCCCCGCGACGAACAAGCCGGATGAGTACCGGCAGAAGTGTTTGGAGACGGTGAAAATCGTAGCTTGGACGCCCTCGTCCGAGCGATTTCCCGTTGGAAGCGGACGGACGAGGGCGTCCATCCTACATCTTTCGACTAGCTGTTAGGCGAAAGCGTTACGGCGCGGGAGGCTGTTCAGCGGAGGTAGCATCGGTAGCGGGGATGCCGACGACGGGGAGCGGGTTGCGAGCGGGGCGTTCGCTGTCGTCGGGAACAATCTGATCGAACGGCCTCTGATCGACGGCTTGTCGCAGAAGCAAGTAGACGATCGTGGCACTCGTCCAGAAGAGACTGATCTCAAACGTGCCGAGCAGGATGTTCGCTACGTTCTTGCACGCACGTGTGATCGTGGCCAGTTGTTCCACGTCGTTGGTGGCAAGGACCGCTCCGGAGTGGACCATCGCGCTGGCGGCGTCGAAGAACAGGGAGGCGACGGTGATGATGCAAACTTCGATCAGAACGGCCACCAGCGCGAAGCCGATCGCGTGGAAGGGGCGTCCCGTCCAGAAGCTGTAGGAGCGGCTGAGTGCTCCGAAACCATCACAGTCGTCCACGGCGATGGCCGCGATCATGAGTGGCCAGCCGAGCGCCGCGGCCAACAGCAGCACGACCACAGCGGAGCCTCCCGCGAGCAGCGCCGGAGACGCGAGGTACAACCAAACTTGGCCGATCAAAGGCAGGTGACTGGGCAGGACAAGAGTCCAGACACCGAGCATCACCAAGATCGCCGCCGCCAGCGGGACAAGAGGAGCCGAGACCGAGTGCCGCCAGCGCGTGACGGCCCACTGAGTCGCCTGTCGAAACGAACCGACTTCATCTCGCGCAAACTGGATCGCGGCGAGCCGACACAGGGCGACTCCAAACACGGACCAGACCGCGAGCGCGAGCGCGAATCGCAGATGAGCCACCCCTCGTTGAGTCGTGGTGGATCGAGGATGGAACGCGCCGCCCGTCGCGGCCAGCAGGTCGTGCCATGGTCGCGCGACCTTTGCCATCGTGACTCGCTTCAACGCGGGATGCAGATACTGCGCGTCCGGCGTGGACATGACCCAACTCTCGACGGTGAAGGGAACGTCAGACCGAGCCTCCTCACCCATCGGGATCGCGCTGACGAGTCGCGTCGCGAGCGAGAGAACCAACAGTGCCAATCCGCTCAACAGAAGTTGCCTGAGGGCGAGCGAGATTCCGAATGCTCGAAACAGGTGCAGCCACGGGAGGAATCGTCGATAGCGAAAAGGTTCCGCAGGGGTCGTCATGCAGGGGTCTCATGTCAGTCGTGAAGGCGCGGGTGAGTCCGCAAGAAGAGAACGTCAGTAGTGAAGCCGTTTGAAGGGTGATACGCCAGCGTGACGAGTGCTGAGAAGAATCGCGCAGTCATGCAGAAGGGAGTCCGTCCTGAGTGGCAACTCGATTTCGCCGGATGAAGCGATTTGGTAAGAACTCGCCCCGCTCACGCCAAGCCGTCGTGTGGTTGGGAAGTGTGCCGCAGAGCGGCATCCTCGCTCACGCTTCGGGTTGGTGTGGCCATTCGCAGCGTGTTGGAATCGTTTCGCTTTGAAGAGGACTCGTCGATGGACTTGCTCAGTACGTTGTCTGGCTCGCTGATGGAAGGCTTTTTTCCCGCCGGTTGGGATTTGAACAAGATCGATGCGTGCGTTGATTCCGATCCGGCGAATATCAGTGTGCGTCAGAAGTGGTGGCACAAGCAGTTCCAATTGATGCCGTGCGGTAGCCTCGCCGATTTCGACATGATGCTCGGGCATGAGATCGCGCTAACGATCAAGCAGAGTCGCGATGCGGGTGAGCAACTCGCGTTGATCCTGCCCGTCGGCCCGATGGGGATGTATCGCTGGGCGGTCTACTTCTTGTCGGAGTGGGGCGTCTCGTGCGAACATGTGCATGGCTTCAACATGGACGAGTGGAGTGACGCGGCCGGGAACACGCTTCCCGCCACCAACACCGGTGCCTTCCAATACGCGATGGAGCGGGCGTTCTACGGGCCGCTCGGCAAGTTGACTGTCCCGAAGAAGCAACGGAACTTCGCGACCAAGAAGTTGTTGCCGGGTTACTCGGACAAGATTGGCGAACTGCGGAGCAAAGGTGCCAAGCTGGGCGTGATCTTCGGCATCGGTCGCGTCTGTCACATCGCGTTTTGGGAGCCGCACTTCGCCGGTGAGTTCTCATCCGTCAATGATTGGAAGCAGCAGACTCATCGACTCGGTGCCAAGCTCCACCCGCTCACCGTCGAACAGAACGCGTTGACGAGCTTCAAGAGCCGGACGACTCTGGTCCCGGCCTTCGCCAACACGATTGGCCCCGGCCTGTTCCTTGGCTGTGACAAGATCATCGGCGGCGCAGACGGCACATTCGGACGAGGCATGATGTGGCAGGGTCTTTCGCTCTGGATGACTCTGCGCCACGAGCCGACTCCCTGGATTCCTTCGACCTTCATGCCGACACAACCGGGCCGTTTATTCTTCCTGAGTGAACTTGCGGGGCCGCTGGCTGCCGAGTGCAACTAAAACTCTAGGCTCATCCGGTGTTTCGGGGAGGTCTCTCCAGGTGGCTGGACGACACCCTCATTGCCAGAGGATTTGTGGTTACTTGCTGAGTCTGGTGTCTTAGCCCGGAGGGCGGCAGGTCGTAGCCCACGGCGTGAGCCGTGGGAACAGGAACACTCCCACGGCCCAGCCCCGGAGGGGCGACACAGTCGATCTCCGTTTCACGCGGCAGTGGCGAGTGACGCCACGACCCGTGTCGCCTTTTCAGGGCTTGCAGACGTTGTTGTCGGACTCACCCACGGCTCACGCCGTGGGCTACGACCTGCCGCCCTCCGGGCTAAAAACAGAGACGCTCAGAACCCCTTCGTCGGAGAAAACTGATTTCGGTGGGAAGGGGAGACCAAAATCAGAGACCTCCCCGAAACACCGGATGAGCCAAACTCTAATGAAAGTGGACACCACGTCGTATCTGGGCGACGGATTGGGGAGTGGCAGATGCTTCAGGGGTAGTCGCTTCCACTCTCAAATTAGACCGAAAACACTCGCATCGCATGGCTTGCGTGGTCTTGAATCGGCCGTTATCTTCCCTCCTCCTTGAACGGCCCGCCCGAGACGCCTCGGAGTCATCAGGCCTGTCTTGACTGAGATTGAGGATCGCACGACATGGTTTTACGTCCACGTACAAAGCTGAAATTGGCCCGCAAGGCAAAACGCTGCCCCAAGTGCGACAAGTTGGTGGGGATGCGGGTCCGCTGCAAAACCTGTCATAAAAAATTGAGGTGATTTCGGCTCGATGCCCCTACTGCGGGGCGTGGATGAACCGTGTGAGTTCCCTCTCAAGCTTGATTTCGACCGCTTGCCTAGTCTGGTTGCGGTCTTTGCCGATTCACATTGTCGCTTAGAAGAGTTTTATCATGCCGCGTACTGAACGAGATCGCGAAAAAGAACGTCGCCGCAAACACGCCGTCCAGCTTAAAAAGTTTGAGGCTCGGTTCCGTCAAGCAACGAGCCAAGCGGACAAATTGGCCATCGCGGCCAAAGTTCGTCGGTTCAGCCCGCGAATCAACCTCGAAGAGCGTGCGGTCGCTGCGGCATCGGCTGCGAAGTCCCTTGCTCAAACTGGCAAAAAGTAACCATTTTGAGTTGCTCGGCACTCGTGGCTAATTAGATACGACGAAACAGCACGACAGGAAAACCTGTCGTGCTGTTTCGTTTTCGTAGTCTGCGCTGTGATTAGGCGAGCGGCAGAAGTTGTCATACCGGCCATGGAAGCCTGACGCGCAAGCGAAGCTTGGGATGTCGAGCATCCTTCGCTTGCGCGTCAGGCTTCGATGGGTACGCTTTTTCTTGCCGCTCGCCTTACGCCACCTTTCCCCGCAGCCCAATCGAATTGCCCGATGTTCACCCAGGAAAGTGGCGACGTAATCTTTAACACGCGTTCGTGCCACATTTTCAATGTGGGGGCAACGTAGGGCGTGGTCTGCCTCAAAAATGGGGCCGAATTATCTCACGGTCCCACCGGCCTAGATTCTTTGGTGAGGCCACTTATACTCCGCGCGGTCAGAACTGACTCGTTTAACCGCGTGGGCAACGCCCCGCGCGTCCAGCGACGTGGAATCGTGTTTCGTCGCACGACGCGCGGGGCGTTGCCCACGCGGTTAAACGACGCGGCGTCAATCTCGGCCGCGCGGAGTATAGAATGACCGCCCTTGTCGCACGGATGCGGTTCCCAAGCTGGATTGAATCGTTCGCAGGAGTGACCGCATGATTCCGCGCGTGCTGACGGCGTTACCCGTTTACAACGAAGAACGTCATCTGTCAGAAGTCTTGGCCGAAGTGAGAAAGCACACTCGTGAGATTCTCGTCATCGACGATGGCTCACAAGACCACACACAGGAATTGTTGGCCCGCGAGCGAGACATCTACGTCCTGCGGCACACGCAAAACCAAGGCTACGGCGCGGCGCTCCGGTCTGCGTTTCAGTACGCTCTTGCTGGTCAGTACGACATCGTGGTTACGATCGACTGCGACGGCCAGCACGAACCGAAGCTCATCTCGGAACTCGCCGCAGCCGTCTATGCCTCGCCAGATCAGCCCGCAGACATTGTCTCGGGCAGCCGCTACCTCAAGCCGTTTCCCGGTGCGAGCGTGCCGCCGATCGAACGACGCCGGATCAACATGCAAATCACCGATTGGTTAAACGAGCGGTTTCGGCTCAACCTCACGGATTCGTTTTGCGGCTTCAAGGCGTACCGGGTGGATGCCTTGGCCAGCCTCCGAATCACCGAACTGGGCTACGCGATGCCGCTGCAACTTTGGGTGCAAGCCGCCGCGTTGAAGTTGAAGGTCGTGGAGTTTCCCGTGCCGCTGGTCTATCTCGACGAAGATCGCTCCTTCGGCGGATCGCTCGATATCGCCGAGCGTCGGCTGGCTTACTACCGCGAGGTACTCGACCGCGAAATTACCGCAATGCAACTGCGGTGCGATGCGACTTTGAAGCCTGCTTTCGGTCGCCCGGAACTATGTGGCTCTGCTCCGTAAGGCGAGCGACATGGCGAATCGAATGACCTCACCCGCGTCGGGCACAAAGCCACGGCTGCATCTGCCGCGTGAACACGGTTCGGTTTTGTGTTCGCCCGAACTGGACACCGCATCGGAATGGATTGACCTCAATCACGCGATGCTCAGCACTGAGTCGTGTGATGTTCAGGGTATGCCGTTGTTGCGGTTGCGTGATTGGACGAGAGACGCACTGCTCGATGAGGCCGTTCGTTTCACGAGTTCAATGTGGAACGACGATGCTTCGTCCGGCATGTCGCGTGGTCCTGCCGATGCGTTTGTCGTGACCGGTCATCAGCCGGAGCTGTTTCACGCGGGAGTCTGGGCGAAGAACTTTGCGGCAGCGGCACTGGCTCGTCGCCACGACGCCGTCGCCCTCAATTTGATTGTCGATAACGACTCACTCGAAAGTGTGCGGCTGCGAGTGCCGGTGGGACCGCGATCGGCACCGCACATTGAGCGAATCGCGTTTGACTCGGATCGCTCCGCGCAGCCTTGGGAAGAGGCCGCGATCGTCGATCACGATTTGTTTCGGTCATTCGGTGCGCGGGTGAGTGCCATCATGCGCGAGAATTGGTCGTTCGCGCCGTTGATTGATTCCTGTTGGTCCGCCGCAGTCCGGCAGTCCGAAACCACCAATCGTCTCTGTAACTGTCTGACGGCGGTTCGCGTATCGGTTGAACGTGAACTCGGATTCAAGAGCCTCGAACTGCCGATGTCGCGCGTCTGTGACTCCGCGCCGTTTCGCCAATTCGCCTCGCATCTGCTCGCACATCTGCCGCGTGTTCATTCCCTCTACAACGCTGCCGTGCGTGAGTACCGGCACGAACATCGACTGCGCAGCACGTCTCATCCGGTTCCCGAACTGGCTTCGCGCGACGATTGGCTCGAAGCGCCGTTCTGGGTTTGGCGGGCGGGCGATCTTCACCGGGATCGCCCTTTTGTGCGGCGAGTCGGCTCACAACTTGAACTGCGTGACAGTCGTGAATTGTTGGCTCGCTGGACTCAGACTGAGGACGGTTCGGCCGAGGCGACCATCGCGACGTTGGCAAACCTCGCACGGCAGGGTCTTCGGTTCCGTACACGAGCACTGACGACGACGCTCTTCACACGCCTCTGCCTGGCCGATCTATTCATTCACGGCATCGGAGGAGCAAAGTACGACGCGATGACCGATCGGCTGTGTGAGCAGCTCTTCGGTTTGACGGCTCCCCGTTTCGCGACTGTCTCCGCCACGTTCCATCTCCCCTTGGGAACGGCATCACATGTGGAGGGTCTCACCGAACAACAGCTTGTTCATCAGCTCCGAGATCTCCGCTTCAACCCGGATCGCCACATCACGGTCGCGTCCGGATCGCTTGATGCCGCATTGATCGAAGAGAAACGCCGCCTGATCGCGTCACTCGCCTCACGCCGCCCGACGGCTCTTGAAACACGCCGCATCGAACAACTCAACGCGCTGCTCGCACCATGCACGCACGAGCAGTGTGAGTCGTGGGAGTCTGATCGCGAGACACTCCGTCAGCGCCACGCCATCGAGTCGATTCAACAAGACCGTGAGTTTTCGTGGTGCTTGCACCCTCGAGAAGAACTCTCGGCGATGTTTCTCGCGGCGTTCAGACATCAGTCCCCAACAGGTGGCACGTTTCACCGCGTGGGCGACGAAGCGGTTTATATCTCGCCCGGTTGAGGCTGACACTAACCCGAAGCGTAAGCGAGGACGCAACGCACGTCCTCGCTTACGCTTCGGGTTAGTGTGAAATGTGCCATCCTCACCCGTGCGAGGTATCGCACTCACCCACTTGCGAAGACTTCGTGAAAATCAGGGGGGTGCGTGGACAAATCGGTGGCGACACGGAAGATGACCGCAGCCTGATTGACTGCGCCGATAGCCCCGGCGAATGAGGTCGTTCTTTCGAGGAGTGAATCGTGCGCCGACAGTGGATGGCTGAGGCATTGGGGACGTTTTTCTTGGTGTTCGCCGGTTGCGGTGCCGTCGCCGTGAATGAAGTCCGGAGCGGCGCGGTGACGCCCGTGGGGATCTCGCTCGTCTTTGGATTGATCGTACTGGCGATGGTCTACACGTTTGGTGAGGTCTCCGGCGCGCACCTCAATCCGGCGGTGACGATCGGGTTCTGGTCGGTGGGGCGGTTTCCCGGTGGGTCTGTTCTCGGCTACATCTGTGCACAAGTCGTGGGGGCGTTCGCCGCAGCCGGGTTGCTCAAGCTGCTCTTTCCGGACTCGATGACTCTCGGGGCGACTCATGCGTCGGGAACCTTGTGGCAGTCGTGTCTGCTCGAAGGAGTTCTCACGTTCCTGTTGATGTATGTCGTGCTGTCCGTGTCGCGCGGCGCGAAAGAGAAAGGAATCACGGCGGGAATCGTCGTAGGTGCGGTGATCGCCCTCGAAGCGCTCTTCGCTGGGCCAATCTGCGGCGCGTCGATGAACCCCGCCCGCTCACTCGCCCCCGCCGTGATGAGCGGTTCAGTGGGAGACCTCTGGATTTATTTCGTCGGTCCCATCTCAGGAGCATTGCTCGCAGGAGTTGCTTTCGGATTCGTGGAAGCCGACGACAAAAGTAGTGGTCGGACAACTTGAGATTGCGGGGCTGTTCAACAATTAGCCCGACGCGCAAGCGAGGGCAAACCGTTGTCGAAAGTGAAGCCCTCGCTTGCGCGTCGGGCTAGTGATGAACCCCGCAATACAAAGTTGTTCGACCAGTAGTCTCACTCCAGATGCAGGTTCATTGGAGAAAGCCCCGTCATGACCGATGCCACACGGCTTAAAGTTTTGTTTGTCTGCGTTGAGAACTCCAATCGGAGCCAGATGGCGGAAGCGTTCGCACGGATTGAAGGGGGCGATCGAATTGAAGCGTGGAGTGCCGGCTCGCGGCCTTCCGGACGAGTCAACCCGAAGGCGATCGAGGCGATGCGCGAACTGGGCTACGACCTGACCACGCACACTTCAAAGTCACTCACCGAGATCGCGCCCGGCCCGTATGCCGCTGCTGTGACGATGGGCTGCGGCGACGCCTGCCCGAACGTGGCCGCCGTACTACGTGAGGACTGGCAAATCCCCGATCCGCGCGAGATGCCACCCGAACAGTTCCGCGAAGTGCGCGACCTGATCGCAGGGAAAGTCCATGAACTGCTGGCTCGGTTGGAATAAGCCGTAGCCGCAAGCTGCCTGCCAAACAGCGTGCAACGAAACTCGACGAGCAGAGGCCGGAACAAATTGGCAACAAGTGCCTACGTCAGTCGATGGCCGTCGGAGCCCAGACAACTGCCGATTCGCTGATTCCTGCCGCGACGAAGGCATCTTGCAGTGCATGCCCCTCTGCCATTCGCGATGCTTTCTTCCGATAGACTCGCACACGAATACCATCGGCGTCACCAGTTGCAGCTTTGACGAGCGCGACCACTTCGGAGATTTTGACCGGTCGATCTCCCGCAGTCGAGCGGATGATGTACGCCCCTTCGTCAATCACCACTTTGAGGACGGGTGGCACGTTGACAGGCGTCGTTAAAGCCGTTTGGTTCAACTGTGTTGCCGGAGACTCCATCAACTCCTTCTCCGAGCTGGAAGTCGGATCGCCAATTCTCACATCGATGGTGTTTCCTCCACCAAAACCCTTCCAGAAGTCGGGCAGATACGTCCCGAGGATGAATCCCGCGACGAGGACCAAGCTGAGCACAATTAGTGGCTTCATTAGTAGCTTGTTCATTTGAGTTATTCCTTAACTATACCTCGCACGGCCATGAATGAGATGTTTCGAGGCGAGCTGTGTGCCGTAAGGCCACGGGTTTCCTACGACGATTCAGAACCCGCAGCCTTACGGCATGCGGCTCGCCAATCTCCCAGCTTGGACCGCGTGGAGTATAATTTAAGGCCCCCCGTGACGAGGGCTGCGCTAAGAACATTTCGGTTCCGAAACAACCAGCCTCGTGACTTGTCTTCATTCCACACCGACCTTTCTTATTTGCGACGTGTCTTCAAATCATGGCCGCGATACAGCGTCGGGACGATAGCCAAGCACAGCATACTCGAACCGGGCCAGACCGTTGCTGTCTGCACGCATCCGTTCGGCGACTACGGGCAGTCCTTTGACAACTGCCTCCCAATGCAAGACCCGCGAGTTTCCGTAGCTCACCAGAATAAGCACGACGCTCTTGGTCTGCGGAAACGATTTGTACAGCTTGAACATCTCGTCGGAAAACTGTTCTGGTGTCTCGACCACACCGGTTTGCAACCGCTTCTGGTGCGAGCCAGCCGTGACCACGAGTGCTCCGTTTTCTTGCAGGTAAATCTCCCACACATCGAACCGCTTCTTCATCTCAACGAACGTCAGCAGATGATCGACCACCTGATCGCCGCTCGCGGTGGCAAGCGACTGGAACTCCTTCAGTAGCACGGCGATCTCGGCGGGAGACAACCCCGCCTCGTCCTGACTGCGACGCCGGGAAATCTTCTGAATTGTGGCCTCGGAGATGCGGAACAACTCGCCGAACAGACGGCCTAACTGCTCGACGCCCGAATGCTCCGCTTTGTCCACCGCTCGCTGACGGTCCTCCCACTGTGAAAGCTGTTGTTGCAGGTCCGTCAACTGACGCTGAAGGGCCTCCAAATCGGTGGCCGTGGTTTGGCGTTCGGCTTCGACACGCTCGGTCTGTTGCTGCGCGACCGTCTGCATTTCGAGGTACAGCGCGAACATCACGATCAGCAGCAGATCGAGCAGTGAGGCGAGCTGAAACGTCAGCTTGCGTGCGGGTGTCAAGTGTCGCCTCCCGAACCGAGTGACAGCTCACGCTTGGCCCGCGCGACGGTCTCACGCACATGTTGGCGGTTCTCTGACAGCCGCCGAAACCGCGTCTCGACGAGGCTGTTGATGAACATCAAGACGATCGCCGCGACCAGTCCGGCGAATGTCGCCCAGACCGAGTCTCCAAAGTTCCGCACGATGTTGGCAACCGTCTTCTGCGCGTTCTCGTTCCCACCTTGCAACGCCGCGCCGATCGCCAAAATCGTTCCCAACACGCCTGCCAGCGGATACGCCTCAATCATCGTGCGGCAGACGGTGTAACAGGTCTCGAACGATTGCGACTGCAAGTAGCGGCGCTGTTCGTCGAGCGTCTTCACGCGGTGCGTCAACGACAGTCTCTCAGCCTTCTTCGTCGGGTCGTCGAGGACTTCCTTCACGTCCGCTAGGAACGCGTCGATTTGATCAGAGAGGCTGATGCTCGTGTCGAGCAGGCTGCGATGCTTCAGTTCGCGCGTGAACGAATCGAAGTCGGTGGCCATTCGTCTCAGGTCGCGCCGCGCCCAAGCCGCCAGCCACAGGAACGCCAAGAAGTGCAGCACAGCCACGCCCGCGATGACCGGTGCCGACCAACCGGCCAATCGGCTGAGTAACTCGGCGGACATCTCTCGAAGCTGCGGTGGCATAAACGGGGTTCCCGGTGGGAAGGAAGCATTGGACACACCAAACCAGATGCGTGAGCGAAGAGTCGCGGTGAGGAATTGGCTGGTGCCATCAGATCAACCCCGTCGTTTGGCGGGCGAACTCTTGGGCAGGTTCACGAATCCACTGCCGCGGTCGGACTACTCAACGACACGGGCAAGAATGTGACGGAGGACAACGAGCAACCGATCGCGTGGCCAGCCGGTCTCGCTGGAGACAAGCGAAGAGTATCGCGCTGAAGAGATTGGCGACACCCTGCTGAGGCGCGGTCTCAAGCCGGTGATCGCAGCCAAATCGAATGGAGACCGGACGAAGCGAAAGATCGAATTCGACAAGCCCGCAGATCGCAGATCGCAATCGCAATCGCAACATTGACGTGTCCGACAGAAGTCAATGTAGTAGGCACATTCCATGTACCGTTCACCCAATTCCTCTGCGAATCACGGTAGCGCGGACGGCACACGGAGTGTGCCTGCTACTTTTGTCGGACACGTCAACATTGTCAAACGCGCGTTCGGATGGCCCGACGAATCCCGCCACATTTTCGCCTGCGTTGAAAAGACCGCCATAAACCACGGCGGCATAATCAAAACAGCCTTCACCTCGTGGTCGGACAACTTGAGATTGCGGGGTTGTTCAACAACTAGCCCGACGCGCCAGCGAGGGCAAACCGTTGTCGAAAGTGAAGCCCTCGCTGGCGCGTCGG
>JAYSQC010000524.1:0-7099 GCA_043721755.1 Schlesneria sp. | reverse complement strand
GATCCCGAAAGCCATCAGCGTTTTGGAGTCCGCACTTGATGGCAAGGATGCCTTGGCGACAGCACACGAGCTTCTACGAATGACGGGGCTTCATCGGCTTTCGCCGCCTGCGAGGGGGCCGCATGACGTGGAACAAATCTTGGGCAAGCTGGTTCGGGAGAGGATGGACGACGTTGAAGACGAACGCGAACACTACGATGTCGGGACTCCGCTCCGACACCTACCGCCGGATCGTGAACGAGACATGGCCGATGGTTTTGCGGCGCTGGCGCATGTCAGGGAGAGCATTCGCGACGAGCTTTCCGATTGGGTTGCGCCCCTTCAACCGACAATGCCCCGAATCCCGTTCGCAGGTGGCACGGACAACACTCCAGTCGGCCAGATTCTGGGTGTCTCCGCAACATGCGGCGTCACTTCAATCAATTGAGTTGCGGGTCGTGGCTATCGTCAATGGTCGCTGCCGAATCCGTGTTTGTGAGGTGTCATTTCAAGGGAAGGTACGTCACTTTGTTCGCCAATTCGTCCGCCGTGCAGCATGTCGCCAGCAAATGCAAATCATCGACAAGCTGGCCGATGCTGACTCTCTGTTGGCCAGCGAAGATCACGCCAGAGAACGGGAATCCGGCTGCTTGTCGCTCTTGAGCGATCCTCAGCAAGTCGGCGTCTTGAGAGAGCAGCGCTCGCCCCAACTCCGTCGCTCGGGCGAGCAAGGCGTCATCGTCGAGCGTGCGAGTTTCGTCTTCCTGACTGGTCAGGATGTCGAGGCCACGGCGGCGCAGGCCAAGTGTCACCGCCGATGGCACATGCACGTCCATGTAAAATGCGAGCGGCATGATCGTCATCCCGTTTTGCGGCGCAACAGTTCCGCGCGCGACAGAGTCTGTCGGCTGCGAGCGGCTTCCACGTCATCAGCCGTGGCCGTCATCGCGGCAACGAGTTCGTCGTGGTGATCGTAGAAGTAGGCCAGAGCCGCATAAACCTCTTCCGGGCGCAGGTCGGGATGCTGCCGCAGCAGTTCTTCCGCCGTCCAACCGTGGTGGTAATGCTCGGCGGCGAGATGCTCGACCTTGTAGCGCGTGTCGCCAATCCGTGCGGTTCCGTCGTCGGCGACGACGATGTGCGGGTAAACCGTGGCGGTACTCATACGAAAACTCCCCTGCTATTCATCCCGTCGAATCACTTTCAAACTCTCAATCCCTCGGTCGTCCACAACCTTCACGGCAATGCGTTGGGTGTGCCTGACGTGAACGATAGCAATCATGACGGCTCATCCGGCGCATCGGCAACGGGGACTCTTGATGGCATTGGAGCGGCGCAACGTCTGATAACGCAACTCGGCCGCTCATTTTCGCCGCCGCGCTCAAGATGCTCGCCATGCTGCCGCTCTCGGATGAGGAACGAGCCGAAGCGGTGCGACGGCTGTTGAAGGGCTGCGGCGGGGCGGGATGACCAGACGGGAGGGCGGGGTCAAATTGTTTGGAAACCCGTTTTTCCAAACCGAGCAGTTCGGCACGTACGTTTTTTTGGAACGAAAACGAAATCCACCCCAACAAATTGTTTTTTGAAGGATCGGCGACATGACCACGGAAACGAATCGCGACAAGACCATCACGGAACCGCCAGCGGACCTGAGCGAACGATCACAGACGATCTGGCGAGCGGTGGCGTTTGCGGGATGTCCCGCCGGAAGACTTGAGGCGTTGCATTCGGGGTTGAAGTCTCTCGACCGGGCGGACCAAGCGGCTGCGATCCTCGACCGCGAAGGATTGACGACGACGAACAAGGCGAGCGGTGTTGTTCACGTTCATCCCGCGCAGCGAGTCGAGAAGGATGCTCGGGCGATGTTCCATCGCGTTTGGGACCAACTCGGTTTGAACTCGCTCCAAACGCCGAAGCCGTGGGGCGTATAGAACCGACGCAGGTGGTCTACGCCGAGGGGGCAAGTTGTGGGCGATGCTGTCGCAGGCGTTGTTTACGGGGGTGCAACGGTCGTGTAGTGCGGCGGTGCAACGGTTGGCGTTTTACTGGGTGCTTCTGGCTTGATGATCTTGCAATAACGAAACGCCCGCTTCATTTCCTTCACGGCACCGCCGTATCACCTCGTCTGATCGTGGACCAGATCTTGCAATAACCAAACGCCCGCTTCATTTCCTTCACCCCCGCATCCGTCACCTGCGTGTCGCTCAGATCGAGTTCCGACAGTTTCGTGAGTCTTCTAGCTAGTTTTTTCACCCCCGCATCCGTCACCTGCGTACCGGACAGGCTGAGTTCTGTGAGGTTCTTGAGTCCGGCCAATTCCGTCAACGTCGCGTCAGTCAACTGCGTGTTGTAGCCCAAGCCTAGAAAGGTGAGGTTCGTGAGTCCGGTCAGTTCCTTCACCCCCGCGTCCGTCACCTGCGTGCTGGATAGGCTGAGGTTCGTGAGGTTCTTGAGCCCCGCCAGTTCCTTCATTCCCGCGTCCGTCACCTGCGTGGTGGCGAGGTAGAGGTGCGTGAGTCCGGCCAGTTCTTTCATCCCGGCACCCGTAACCTGCGTGAAGTTCAGTGCGAGGTCGGTCAGATTCGGGAGAGCCGCCAGTTCCTTCACCCCCGCGTCCGTCACCTGCGTGCGGTCTAGGTAGAGTTTCGTGAGGTTCTTGAACCCCGCCAGTTCCTTCATTCCCGCGTCCGTCACCTGCGTGTTGGATAGATCGAGTGTGGTGAGGTTCTTGAGTCCAGCCAGTTCCCTCAGTGCCGCGTCTGTCGCCTTGGTCTTTGCCAAATCTACTACAGTGATAGCAGTGCCAGCCCGATAGCTTCCGTAATTAACAGTTCCCCCGAGCATATCCACGACCTCGGGGAACTCGTCCGCAGTCTCAACGGTAACGATAGGGGCAGCAGCAGGACCGGAACAACCCGAAGACAACAACAGCAAAGACACCAGCAGTTTCAACCGCAACATGATTGCCTCCAGTTTCCGTGAACCCGATCTTTCCCAGATGAACGCCTCTGGTAACAACGAACGGACTTCGAGGTTACGGGAACGGCGTCCGAGATGCGCGTACAGGCGCGGCGGAATCGTTCGCAACTGGCAGCGACTTCTCACTTTCGCTTGTGCCGCGTTCCAGTCGATGTCGAGCGAAATTCGGATTGACTCGGGAACGCGCTGGCGGATGATGTCGCTTCATCGGGTTCGCCAGTAGCGTTGGCGTCTCTGTGAGTACCGGAGCGAGCCAGTGCGCTGACTTGTTTTGACGTTGTGAGGTTCCGTATCGTGTCATCGCGGATTATCGCGGTGGGAGACGGAAGCTGTGTCAATCACGTTTGAATGCGAATGCGGGCGAAGACTGAAAGCGGGCGACGATAAGGCGGGGCGAGCTATTCGCTGTCCGGCGTGCGGTGCGACGATCAAAGTTCCTCAACCTGAGTCTGCCGCCGCCGTGTTGCCAGCGGAAGAACCAGTGAGCAACAATTCACACCATCACGACGAGGAAGAGGTTCCGGCGGACAACATCTCATCCGAATTGGCCTCGGCTCCCAGCATTGACGACGATACGGATGCTCAAGTGGGGGTTCTACCGCCAAGGGTGCGGGCAACTCCTCCGCCCCTCGGCGAGTCGGTCAAGCCATCTGTGGTGTCGCCGCCTTCTGGTGCTGGGTCCGACACCAAACGGGCCACTGGCGGTGTAACGGCAATGCAGGGCTATATCATCATCGCGATACTTCTCATCGGCCTCGGAGCGCCAATCTTCGGCGTTCTGAAACCAACTCCGAAATGGGAGTACAAGGTTGAGAAAGTTACGGGATTGTACGAGTTCGCGGAGCTATACGAAATCAATCAGAAAATTGAGCCGTTCGGCAAAGATGGGTGGGAGTTGGTCACTGCCACCCGTTTACAAGGCCGGCGGGTAGAGTACGAAATGGTCTTCAAGCGGCGGAAGTATTTGGTTTGGTATTGAGTTGACCAAGCGACGCCGAAGCGGCAACTGCCGTTGAGTTCAACGGGTTCAGCGGTTGAAATGTCGTCATCGGGTTCGACTGTGCGAGTAGCTACGCCGGTCGATTCACCAAATCCCGAGCGGTTGAAGCGTACCTGAATCCGCTCGCCGCTCGGGCTGGCCCGAGTCTCAAGATTCAGGAAGCCTCGCCATGACGGATCGTTTGGACGCTGCCGCGTTGGGGTTGTTGCGTTCGTCGTTCGCTTCCCTCAAGTCGCGATTCCAAGCGACGTCTGATCGTGGCTTACCGTGCAAAGCATGGTTAGTTCACGCCCACACGCAGGATGACGGATCGCCGCCGATCTACGGATGGGCGGACGGGTTTGACCTGAACCGTAGCGGAACGGCTGCCAGCCGACGCGGGATTCGCTTCGGTTTGAAAGATGGACGGACCATCGACGAACCGTCGTTCAGGCGAAAGGTGCAATTGACCGGCGGGGATGATTTGAGTTCTCCCGGCGTTGACGCGGCGCAGTTACTGGACGACCTACCCGCTGATGTTGCCGCTCGATTGTGGGGCAGGCTACCGGATGGAACCGAATTGAAAGGCGGGCTGCCGCTGTGGATGCTGGCCGTGTTTGAATTAGCGAACGCGAACGTCGTCGGCGTTCCGCTTCGTGCCATTCGCCGTGCTGCGAACTCCGCCAATTCGAGTGTGGCACTTGATTCACTTTTGGATGGGTTTCGAGACTTGCTACCAGAGCAATCCCCGCCGGAGTTTCCCGACTGGTACGCGACGCTCGACAACTTCGCTGTCGCATCGGTTCAAGCCATCGACATCCTTCAAAGCTGGCTGGCTGACGAGTTGAAGCGAGAGACCGAAGCGAACAGCGAACGGCCGAAGCCGGTCGAGCCACAAGCGGAGACGCTGACGGGTGGCGATGATGCCGGGATTGTTGCGAAGTCGCCGAGCAAGGCGGGAGAGGCAAGCAAATCAGTCGAACTGTTAGGCAACGGGCAGAAGGCGCAACGCTGCCAGATTCTTGCTTACTACGCTTCGCGATATGCGGAGCTGAAGCTTGAACGACAACTGACAGCACAAGAGGTTTATGACTATTGGAAAGAGTACGGATTCGACCCGGCCGACAAGGACACGGAGAACGCTGCGGAACTGGCTGGATACGAGTTGCCAGATTCATTTCCGACGTATCAATCGCAACTGTCTCACGGGCGCAAGGCGTTCGATGACTCCCGCTATGAGAATCGCAAGGGACGCCAAGGGCGCAGCATCGTCAGGGGCGATGAAATCGACTGACAGAATGCGTTCAAAGACAGGCAATAGCATCAACTGTTATTTGCGCCGTCCGGCCGCCCTCGGCGAGGCTCTCTTGATCCGTCGCGGCACAGGCTTCGCCCGCTTCCTCCCGGCCTTCACATCGGCGGGTTCGGAGACCGCCATTTCAAGCCGCTCTGTCACCCAAGCGTTCAGGCTCTTTCCGGCAACGCGGGCAGCGATGTTCACTTCGCGGTGAAGTTCCGGCGGGATTCTGGTCATGAACTGGCCCGAGAACGGCTTGTCAGGCTCCTCGCCTCGCTCGGCGCAAAAGGCAAGGTAGTCATCAACCGAACCATGAAAAGCAGCGATCAGTTCATCAACGCTTTGCCCCTGAAACGTAATCACGTCCCGAGTATTGATAACCTCTCCGTGAAAGATCGCGGCATCTGCGTCGAACTTCACATCGCCAATGTAACTCTTGTATTCCATCATGGCTTTACCCCCGCTTCCGAAAGGAAACGCCGCACTGACACAACCGCACCCTTGTCCGTTTCAGGCTTCGGGTGAGGCCGATGAAAAACCGCCCGCACACCGTTCAAAGCAACTCGCACCCGCGATCCCTCACCCTCAGTGATTTCCGCACCGCACGCATCGAACAGCGTTTCGATGTCGCGCCATGAGATACCTGACCTCGTTGGCAATTCAAAAATCGAGTCCAGCGTCTTTTGGTGTTTTCGATTCATGGTTGCACACCTTGACAGTATCATCGGATGGTATCACGGTCAAGTTTACAGATTCAGCAATTGTGGAGAATTGATTTCCGGAAAAATCAATTCTCGTGTCCACCGTGGACATAACAACAACGCACAGAGCCATTTCTGGCAATTGCCCTGCAGGTCATTTCTCTACAGCAGAAACCAATTTCTCGGAAGGTAGACCGACGCACACGAGCCGAACAGTTCGGCCGATGGCAAGTCGCTCCCTCCCCGAAGGAATTGAGAAATGCCTGTAGTCTCTGCCGCCGGTTTCTCGACCGGCACGTATGACGTTGGCGACATCGCGACGCTGTTGAAGGCGTCGAGTCGTCACGTCCGCCGTCTCGCCGATGCGGGAGCGATGCCGCGCCCGTTGCATCTCGGGCGGCTTGTCCGCTGGCGACGGGCCGACGTGGACCAGTGGCTCGCCGCTGGCTGTCCGCCCTGTCGCCCCGCTCCGAAAGCGAGGGCGACATGATTGCGACCGAAGGCCGCGAACGCGGCGAGAAGCGGGCCGAACGTGGGATCAAGCGAGCCGCGTTCAAGCATCGGCCCGAGATTGAACGGGGGACGTTGAAGTTCCTCGACGCGCTGTTGGCGAGTGCGACCGGCTGCGCGACGCTCGACGATGCCGCCGACAGCTTGCGGGGGAAGTACCTCGACGGTGGCAAGTGGCGGGCGAGCATCCCGAAGCGATTGCAGGCCGATGGGCTGATCGTTTGCGAGCGGGTGTTGAAGTCGGCTCGACCGGCTCGCCATGCGGGCTATCTGACCGAGTGGCGGTTGATCGACAGAAGCGCGGCGGAACGTCGCCGCGCCGAACTGCTCGCCGCTCAATCGTTCGACGGCCAACCAAAAGGCGCGGGCGAATCGGCTGCCACCGACTCGCCCGCTTTGGACTCATCCACTCTCACCACGAACGGAGTCAACGAACATGGGAAAGCTATCTGACATTCTGAACGGCGGCGGCGGGGACTTCAATGACCGCTGGAACAACACCGAAGCGGCTGGCGACTTTGGGCCGGTTCCCCGTGGCGAGTACGTTTGCCACGTCACCAAGGGCGAACTCGAATCGAGCCGCTCGAAAGGGACGGCTGGCTACAAGGTCGAGTTCACGATTATCGAAGGCGAGTTCAAAGGCCGGAAGCTGTG
>JAYSQC010000523.1:0-15419 GCA_043721755.1 Schlesneria sp. | reverse complement strand
CACAGCTTCCGGCCTTTGAACTCGCCTTCGATAATCGTGAACTCGACCTTGTAGCCAGCCGTCCCTTTCGAGCGGCTCGATTCGAGTTCGCCCTTGGTGGCGTGGCACACGTACTCGCCACGGGGAACCGGCCCGAAGTCGCCAGCCGCTTCGGTTGAGTTCCATTGGTCATTGAAGTTGCCGCCGTTGCCGTTCAAAATGTCAGATAGCTTTCCCATGTTCGTTGACTCCGTTCGTGGTGAGAGTGGATGAGTTCACAGCGGGCGAGTCGGTGACAGCCGATTCGCCCGCGTCTATTGGTTGGTTGTCGAACGCTTGAGCGGCGAGTAGTTCAACGCGGCGACGTTCGGCCCCGCTTCGGTCGATCAGTCGCCACTCGGTCAGATAGCCCGCATGGCGAGCCAGTCGAGCCGACTTCAACACCCGCGCGCCCACGATCAGCCCATCGGCCTGCAATCGCTTCGGGATGCTCGCCCGCCACTTGCCGCCGTCGAGGTACTTCCCCCGCAGGCTGTCGGCGGCATCGTCGAGCGTCGCGCAGCCGGTCGAGCTCGCCAACAGCGCGTCGAGGAACTTCAGCGTCCCCCGTTCAATCTCGGACCGATGTTTGAACGCGGCTCGCTTGATCCCACGTTCGGCCCGCTTCGCGCCGCGTTCACGTCCTTCGGTCGCAATCATCGCGCCCTCGCTTTCGTCGAGGGGCGGCATGACGGACAGCCCGCCTTGACCCACGCTTCAATTTCGAGGCGCGACCATCGGATGAGCGTGTTGAGACGTCGAGGGCGTGGCATCGCGCCGGAGTCACCCATACGGCGGACGGTACGGGCAGAGACGCCCAGCAACACGGCGACTTGATCTACGTCGATCAGGGTGGCGAGCGAGTCCACCAGCGGACTCAAGACAGGTGCGGACATGTGAGCGACTCCGTAGAGGATCAGCGTCGGTGTCGTGCGACTTGCACGTCCGACACTGGGAGTCTCCCGCCGCAAACAGTTGGAATCGGTAGTCGATCAGGTGCCGAACGGTTCTACCGTTTCGACACGCTTGCTTTCCGGTTCTCTGCGAGACGATTGGCGACTTCAACGCCACTGTCATTGAGCCAACTACCGCCGCCCCGTCCGGTTTTACTTTCCGTCAGTTTGCGATTCTTGGTTGAGGTCAGCGAGCAAGGGCTTGAAAACGTTCACGTCGGCTTTCTGTCCGTCGCAAGCTACGGCGATATCTTCCGCACTTCGGCGAGTGTCCGCTGACAGTGCGGCAAGTTCCTTCATCGTTTCGAGGATCAGATACTGTTTCTCGCTCAACGCAGGAACACTGACCAGCGTTCCCGCTTGAGGCTCGACCGTCTCCGGCGGTTCGCTGGTCGCTTCGGCCTTCACGTCACCAGCGGGGGGAGCGAGTCCGTCGATCAACAGTTCCAGTTGCCGCTCGGCTTCGTGGATGTCGGCGGGCTTGTCGTTGAACTCGGTCGGAAGCGCGATGCCCCAAGCCCTAGTCGCACGGCGAGCGTTCCGCAGTTCGCGTTGAACGTCGTCGAGATAATTCTCGGGATTCGACCGGCTACTTGAGCGGGCTTGGTGAATGCCCCGCAGCCACGATGACAGCCGCTCCCGAAGATGCTCGACGGTCTTGATCGGACAATCGGGCCAAGTCGAGTCTGTCGCTTCCCAACCGGGCGGCAGTTCTCCCCGCGCCTGAATCTCTCGCTCCAACTCGTCACGCCAGCCGGTGAACAAATGCAGCACGTCTGCGAACGCGCGGCGTTCGGTCGTGAACGGATGCCCGGTCGCGTCTTGCCAGTCCAATCGTCCCGGCCGCAAGTCGAGTTGTATTGCGACAGCGTTCATCGCGTCGTTGAGACACTCACCATCGAAGCGGATGCGGCAAACGTCGAATCGAAAATCGTCCGGTGAACCACATTGAAGGAACTGACACCCCAGCGGTAGCTCGTTCCTTTCCAACACCCGCAGCACACAACGAACGAATCCCGCGACAATCAAACAACTGCCGCTTGGAATCGTTGCCGCTCCCGCCAGCGATTTGAGATGTCGAATGGCATCGGCCAGTCGTTCTTCGGGAGTCTCAATGCGTCGGCGTTCCGTCCCATCTGAGAAGTCGAGCCGTGTCACGTCGTCTCGGAACAGCCACCAGACAAGCCGCTCTTGTGGGGACTGCTGGTCATCAGGAAACCACCAGCCGAGCCGCCGCAGACACTTCCAAAGCGAGTTCGCGTCGGGATCGGAGAGCGTCGTCAGATACTCCCGAGCGTGCCATTCCCCCATCGCGACAAACCGACTGAGCGAGGCGGCAACGATCACCGTGCCCCAAAGATCGACTGCCATCGTCGAGACTCCAAGTTCGTGAGACGGGCCGCACGGGAGAGCGGGCGGAACTTGGAACGCCCCTTCTCTCCCGTGCCGATTTCAGCGCGAACAAGTGGCCACCCATTCGCGAACCCGATGTCAGATCGTACCCGTTTTTCCGTGAAATAAAGACAGTCCCTATTGCTGCTGTCGGTGTATGTGGAATCCCGCCGAATCCCGGCCGGGAGAACCTATCGACTTTCGCCCGCATCACGTCAGTCGTGGTTCGCCGTTGTCCGCCGGTGTCAGCCGTTGGGCGCGTGCGATGAGAGCCGCCTTCCGCTCGGCAAAGTTCTCGACCGTGATGGGACTGATTGCCGGTTCCACGATGGCGACAACCTTGCCGAGTACCCGGTCGAACAGCAGCTTGATCGCTGGCACGTCGCCATCCTTGGCCAACGCGACGAGCTTCCCGACAACGGCCTTCACGTCGTCCTCAGTGACGGCGGACAGCATGGCAGACCGCAGCCGCGCCACTTGAGCCGCATGGGGGTTGCCTCGCCCGAGCGTATTGCCCGCCGCAAACCGGCCGTTCGTGTCGTGGCCGATGACGACGTTGGTTGACGGTGCTTCGATCATGTTTTTCTCCAATCGATAACAGTAGGTCAGGTTCCAAAACTTCGGACAGACACGCCGCACGCCCGTCGAACCATCCGCGATGCCAGCCCCCTCGCAGGAGTCCCTTCGATAGCCCCCCCCGCCCATTTGTGAGAACCCGTGCATTTGTTGGCAAGCCTAGCTGGATGGTTTGGGGAAACTCCCCCTGCCACAAAACACCCCCCCGCCGTCTGGTCATCGTGCCGCGTTGCATCCCTTCAACAGCCGTCGCACCGCTTCGGCTCGTTCCTCATCCGAGAGCGGCAGCATGGCGAGCATCTTGAGCGCGGCGGCGAAGTCCGTCTCGACCGGCTCGGGCTTCACTTCGGTTGGGGGTGTCTCGACACCCCCCACCGCAGCGGCATCCGCCCCCCGTTTCCGTCGCTTCGGCGGTTCGCTGGTGCAAACGCTGGTGCAAACCGCCAAGCCGCTCGCCGCAACTTCTGACAGGTTCCCACTTGGAACCCTAGTCCCCCGGCCTCCGAAGCCGAAGGTTGCTGGTTCGACTCCAGCCGGGGACACCTTCAAAGCCTTGCTCGCAAACACTGCGGGCAAGGCTTTTTTGCTTGAAATCATGAGGTTTTCGTGTGTGGCTGTTCTCGCCATTTGCTCATCGGCATCGTCCGATGAGATGACAGCAAACGACACAGATTGCCCCCGTTTGCCAATGTTTGGTACAACAGGTGGTGCAACCAAACTGACAAGATGTCTTGCGTCAGGCATGGCGTCTTGAACGTCCGTCCCGGTCGCTCGCATCGTCTGGCGTTCGGTCGAGGGTGACGATTTCCAATCGAGTGACGGCAGCGAATCCAACGCTCCGTACACGTCGAGCAACTTTGGATCGGTGTAGACGTTCATCGTCAGGTCGATGGATGAGTGCCTCATCGCGGCTTGTGCCGTGCGTGGTGCAACGCCCCCCTTGCTGAGCAGCGTCCCAAACGAATGCCGTAGGGCGTGAACGTCGATGGTTCGCCCTCGTCGAGCGGCGTGAAGGATTGATGCGGCTTGTCGAACGCCAACCGCACGTCGCGGCATTCGCCGTTGCGGCTTTTGAGATGCCTCAGAATCACTTCATCTTCGGCCGCATCGTCCGCGCGCGACAGCAACTCGGCATGGTCGAGTTCGCGGACCTGATCTATTACCGCTCCGCCTTCGTCGTCGAAGAGCGTCGCAAGACCAGCAACGCCGCCTACGAGCCATCCGTCCTGACGCTGTTCGGCCGCCAGGAAGGCCGCATCGCGCGCGCCAATCGTGGTAAGGATCCGCTCTACCTGTTCGCCGCCTTACAACGGCAACTCGGCTACCCCACGGTCCCGCGCTCGAAGGGAGCGAACGAATTCAAACTTCATCCGCTCCTCGAACTGAGAATCTCTCGCTTGGAGAAGCGACTCCAACTGGCCGAATCCGAAGCCAAAGGCAAACTCGATCTCGCCGAGTTCTACGTCAAACCGACGGAACTGCCGCCCGACGACCCGACGCTTCTCGACATCGAAGACGCGGGCTAAAGGCGATCCACTCGCAGCGGCGGGCACCGGTCCATTTCGTTTAACCGCGTGGGCAACGCCCCGCGCGTCAAGCGGTGTGGAACGTTGTTTCATCGCTCGACGCGCGGGGCGTTGCCCACGCGGTTAAACGACCAAACTCAGTTTCACTCGCGCACCATCGGGCCGCGCTCCTTGTTGCCGAGCCAGCGGTCGCCAGCGTCGGTCTCGCCCCACTCGCCGTGTTCGATGACGTGAATTGCATCTTCCGCTTCTGCGGACATCGGCCACCAATAGCCGGGGGCAAGCCTGTGGTCCGTCGCTGCAATTTTCCGCAGCCGGGGCAACGCGGCGGCAAAGCAGGCGTTCGAGCGATTACGATTCGACGAGAAGTTCTGCGCTAACTGCGTGATGACGTACATCGACCAGAACTGGACCTCAATGTCCGCGTCATCCAGCCCGTTCTGTGCAGTCATCCATGCACGGCGAAAGAAACTCGTGCGGCGGTCATTCAGTCGCGGGCAACATCCCAACGAATCCCCCGCATCGCCGCGCAGCCAGCCGGGAAGATCGGTTCGCTCGTAGATTGAGAGCAGCACGTCTTCAGCCTCGGAAGAAGTGCTGGGGCCCAACTTGAGTCCTCGAATCACCGCTTCGAGCCACTTCTGATCGGGAGACGGCGACGCCAACTGGGCCTTGCCGATCCGAAGGAATTCACGCACCGAACGAGAGCCGCGAATCCACGCAAGCGCTGACGCGCACGACAGTCGAAACGGCGGATCGTCGTGAAGCATCTGCAACAAAATGCTCTCGGCGCGGCGAGTCCTCGTCACTGTAAGCCACCAGATTCCGAAGTCCTTGAGCTTCGGCGACAGCTCGGGCAAGGCTGCGATCAATTCGGGGATGGTCGTCACGCCGCGAGCAGCCAGTCTGGCAATGTGGCGGCCGTTCTTGCGATCCATGTCGGAGCAGGACGCTCGACTATCCTCAGAGCGTTTATCAACGAAGTCGCCGTAGAGTTCGGTCAGCGTCTTGTCGGCTCGTTTCATTTGAGTGCCGTATCTCGGAAGAGAAGCCCCTCACCCTAGCCCTCTCCCCGCAAGGCCGGGGCGAGGGGACAAAGCCAAGACGCGAACAACAGACTCGCCACACGCTGGACTCAATTCCGATCGACGTGACGTTCGGCGAGGCGTTGGCGGATGTAGGCGGCGCGGGCGATGTTGCGTTCGGCTGATTCGAGTTTGGCGTGGCGGATCTTCTGCAAGTGGGCGGGTTGCGTGTGGATGAACAGCTCGTTGACGAGCGGGATTTGCAGGTCGTCGATCAGGCCGATGTTGATCCCCATGCGAACGCTCGACAGCAGGTGCATCGTTTCTTCGGAGCTGATCGTCTGTGCGTTCTGCAGGATGCCGTAGGCGCGCGAGACCTGATCGTGCAGTCCTTGGCGGTTCTCTTTGACCAGCGCCGTGCGGACGCGCCGTTCGTAGCCGAGGATGTTGGGCACGACATCTTGAATCGTCTTGATGAGTTGCACCTCGCTCTTGCCGAGCGTCATCTGGTTGGAGATTTGATAGAAGTCGCCCATCGCCTGACTCCCTTCTCCGTACAGACCGCGCACCGCCAAGCCGATCTTTTGCAGGGCTTGGAAGACCTTCTGAATCTCCTTCGTCGCGACGAGAGCGGGCAGGTGGAGTAGCACGCTGACGCGGATGCCCGTTCCACAATTGGTCGGGCAGGCAGTGAGATATCCCAGCCGCTCACTGAAGGCGTAGGTCACTTCGGCTTCGATGGCGTCGTCGATGCGGTCGATCTCGGCCCAGCATTCGTCAAGGGCGAAGCCGCTGTGCAGCACCTGCATGCGCAGATGATCTTCCTCGTTGACCATCAGGCTGACGTTCTCTTCGTCGCTGACACCGACGCCGCGTCGTCCCTGCGTTTCGGAGTGTTCACGACTGATCAGTTGCCGTTCGACGAGCATCTGCCGGTCGAGCGGTTCGAGCGTACTGACCGGGATGTAATTGAGCCGCTTGCCACCGGGCCGCTGTTCGATCAGTCCATGCAGCAGTTCTTCGATCTCAGCCCGCGTGCCGTCGTCGGCTCGCGCGGGGAACGGATACTGGGCGAGATTGCGTGCCAGCCGGATGCGGCTGGACATCACGATGTCGGATTCGGGGCCGGTGGCTCGCAGCCATTCACCGCTCGTTCGTGTCAGGGACTCGATGTCCACGTCGATCCCTTTGATAATGTAGGACGGGCACTCTTGCCCGTCTTGCTTGTAAGAACGGACGGGCAAGAGTGCCCATCCTACCAATCGTTCAAGCCTCACGCGGTTCACTGATTGGATCGTCGTTGGTGATCGACTGAATCTCGTCTCGAATGCGCGCGGCCTCTTCGTAATGTTCGGCTTCCACCGCCGCCCGCAGATCGGTGCGCAGCTTGATGAGCTTGAATTGTCGATGGCTGGAATCGGGTGCTCGCTTGGGAACCTTGCCGCAGTGCTCGGTCTCACCGTGGATGTTCTCTAACAGCGGCAACAGTTCGTCCTCGAAGACCGTGTAATCGTGAGGGCATCCGAGTCGCCCACCCGCTCGAAACTCTTTGAAAGAGATGCCGCAGTTGGGACAGTCCTGATGGTCGATCTCATCCAGATCAGGCTCCGCATCGGCGGAGGCTCCCGCCGGAACCTGTTCCTGTTCTTCGGGGGACTGGCTGAGATACTCCTTCGCACAGGACTCACAAAGGTGCAGCGCCTGAACCTCGCCCTGCCGCAGTTCGGTGATGTGCAGCACGGCGGGTTTGGAACAGCGTCCACACTTCTTCATGACAAGATTCGCAGTCACCGCGCACGGTGTTAGTTGAATGGGCCAGAGGCGGTCGGGATTCTAACTGGCCTCAAAGGGGTGTCAATTCACGGTGCGCGGCAGCAGTGGGCGGGTGTGCAATGGTTGCCGACGGCGTCCCTTGCAATACCACGCGCGACTGGAGAAGACTCGTTTAACCGCGTGGGCAACGCCCCGCGTGTCGGGCGGTGAAACAAGCTCGAACGTCGCTCGACACGCGGGGCGTTGCCCACGCGGTTAAACGATGCATCGGACCACTCCTTCATCGCCAAGCTCAATCCTAGAACCGCTCACACATGGAGACTCAACTCTCATGCCGACGCTCCTTGACCGCTTCCTGCGTTACGTGAAGATCGACACTCAAGCCGACGAGACCAGCACGACTTACCCGAGTACCGCGAAGCAACTCACGCTCAGCCGACTCCTCGCGGACGAGTGTCGCGCGTTGGGTTTGGCCGACGTGATGTGCGATGAGTTCGGGATCGTGTTGGCGACCGTTCCCAGCACGGTTTCCCACGCGGTGCCGGTGATCGCGTATGTCGCGCATGTGGACACGTCACCCGAATACTCGTCCACGAACGTCAGTCCGATCGTGCATGAGAACTATGCCGGGGGAGACCTCATTCTGCCGAAGGACGGCAAAGTGCTGCGTGTGTCTGAGAACTCCGATCTGCTGAAATGTCTCGGTCACTCGGTCATCACGACAGACGGTTCGACGTTGCTCGGCGCGGACGACAAGTCAGGGATCGCGGTCATCATGACGGCGGCGGCCGAGTTGATGCGGCGCGGCGGCGAAGTGAAGCATGGTCCCGTGCGACTCTGCTTCACCTGCGACGAAGAGATCGGTCGCGGGACGGACAAGCTCGATCTGAAGCAGCTTGGTGCGCAGGTCGCCTACACGTTGGATGGCGGCGGGCGCGATGAGATCGACTCGGAAACGTTCTCAGCCGACGGAGCCAAAGTGACGGTGAAGGGGATCAACACGCATCCCTCGGTCGGCAAGGGCGCGATGGTCAACGCCGTCCGCATCTTGAGTACTTTCCTGTCGCGGCTCCCCACCGCGCGACTCAGCCCCGAGACGACCGACGGGCGCGATGGCTTCATCCATCCGTATCACGTTGAAGGGGGCGTGGCCGAGGCATCAGCCCGGCTGATCCTGCGCGACTTTGAAACGGACCAACTCATCGAACAGGCTCAGTTGTTGGAGAGCATCGCCGCAACATTGCGTGCCGAGCATCCTCGCGCCGAAATTCTGGTCGAGGTCCGACCGCAGTACCGCAACATGCGCGAGGGCCTCGTCCCCGAACCGCGCGCCGTCGCGAAGGCGGTCGATGCGATGAAGTCGCTCGGTCGCGAACCGAAACGGACGATCATCCGTGGCGGTACCGACGGCTCGATCCTCACGGCGAAGGGCCTGCCGACACCGAACCTCTCGACCGGCGAACACAACCCGCACTCACCCCTCGAATGGACCAGCGTTGAAGAGATGCAAGCGGCCGTCGAGGTGCTGGTGCAACTCGCCGCCGAATGGGCGAAGACGTAAGCCGAGCGGCAAACAAGCGACCTCGTTTAACCGCGTGGGCAACGCCCCGCGCGTCGAGCGGTATGGAATGTTGTTTCGTCACTCGACGCGCGGGGCGTTGCCCACGCGGTTAAACGAAGGAACAACCCAATGCCTTTCAAAACGCCGCGCGCAGGATCTCCAACAGATCCGCTTCCGTCGGGCGGCGTGGGTTCAGCAGCATCAGGCGTTTGATCGAGAACGACTTCGCGGCGAACGTCGGCAGTTGATCGAGCGTTCCGCCCAAATCGCGAATGCGTTGCGGGATGCCAATCGCGACGCTCAGCCGCTTCACTGCGACGACCGCTTGTGCGGCCGCCGCTTCCTCCGAGAGACCGTTCGTGTTCTCACCCAACAGCCGGGCAATGCGGGCGAACTCGGGCAACCGCGTGCTGAGGTTGAACTGCATCACATGCGGCAACAGCAGACCGTTGCCCGCGCCGTGCGAGACATGCAGCGCGCCGCCCAGCGGGTATTCGAGGGCATGAACCGCCGCGACCGCGTTGTTCGAGAACGCCAATCCGGCCATCGTCGCCGCCAGCGCCATTCCTTCTCGCGCCGCGAGGTTGTTCGGTTCGTTCACCGCCGTGATGAGATGCTGTCCGATTAGCTCGATCGCTTTCTCGGCCAAGCAGTCTCCAATCGGCTGCTTCCCTTCATACGGGAACGGTTCTTCGGCAGAGATATCGAGTTCGTCGAAGTGTGTGGCGGTCAGCGCTTCGATCGCGTGCGTCAGGGCGTCGATCCCGCTATCGGCCGTCGGTCGCGGCGGACAGGTCAACGTGAGCTGCGGATCGACAACGGCCAACGCTGGACGCAGGTAGTGGCTGAGGATGCTCACTTTCATCTGGTTCTCGGTGTCGGTCAGCACCGCCGCGTGCGAGACCTCGCTCCCGGTTCCCGCTGTCGTCGGCAGGCAAACCAGCGGCAATACGGGACCGGGGACGTTGCCGTACCCGAAGTAGTCGCGCATCGCGCCGCCGTGCGTGAGCAGCGCCGCGACGATCTTCGCCACGTCCATGTTGCTCCCACCGCCGACCGCCACGATCACATCGGGACGAGCGATCTTCGCTTGCGAGAGCGCCGCCTCGGCAATCGCGCACGCGGGTTCGGGCTGTCCGCCGTCAAACAGACTCACGTCGAGACCCGCCGCGCGCAGTGGTGCTTCCACCTGCGCGACGACACCTGCACGGATCAGCATCGCGTCGGTCACGATCAACACGCGCGACGGCTGCCACGGACGCAGGAACTCACCCAGTCGCGCGACCGATCCCGAGCCAAACACGATTCGACCCGCCGAATGAAAATTCCAAAAGTGACGACGAGTGGTCATGGCGATGCGAACTCCTGGTTGAAGTATTGAGGGAGGTGAGGGGCTGTGCATTTAGTTAGGCGAGCGGCAGAAGTTGTCATACCAGCCATTGAAGCCTGACGCACAAGCGAAGGTTCGGATATCGAACGTCGAACGACAACGGCGACGCCACTTTCCTCTGCGAGCGAACCCAGATCAGCCACCGCTTTCCCAACCGCTCGTCCTTGAGCTTGATGTTCATGAAAA
Source organism: Schlesneria sp. (assembly GCA_043721755.1). Lineage (GTDB taxonomy): Bacteria > Planctomycetota > Planctomycetia > Planctomycetales > Planctomycetaceae > Schlesneria. The sequence continues at coordinate 5,019 of JAYSQC010000523.1, read as the reverse complement.
CCGGCTCTCCGCCATTCCTGTTGAAAATGGTGTCCCGTGAGCGGCATGGCGCTCACTCAAGCATCCAACACAAATGGCGGAGAGCCTGAAAACCAGAACTGAATACCAAACCCCCAAAGTTGTGTAGATACGAATGGGGCCACACCGGTGGGGGTCGCTTAGGAACTGGCTCGCAATCACTTCCCGAGTTCCCTTCTTGTTCCCTCCCCTCGGCGGGGAGGGTTAGGGAGGGGGACGAGTGGCAAATCGGCTTGACCTTCCTCCCCCCTCCCCGGCCCTCCCCGCCGAGGTGAGGGAGGAAAGGCGAGGAAAGCGGGAAGTTGTTTCGCACCGGTTCCTGATCTGAGGATCAGTGTTCCGCAACTGCATTCCCGAAGTCACAGCCGCGGATCGACCGGCTCGCTTTCTAGGGCGAGGACACCGAAGACGCATTCGTGGACGCGGCGGAGCGGCTCGTGACGGACGAAGCGTTCAAGCGACTCGATCCCCAGCGCGAACTCGCGCAGCGCGAGTGATCGCTTTCCGTGCAAGCCGCGAGATCGCAAGCGTTCGAGATGCTCCGGCCGGTCGTACTCAGGGCCGTAGATGATCCGCAGGTATTCGGGTCCGCGACACTTCACGGCCGGTTGAACGAGTCCCTTCGCACTGCGAACGATCCAATCGAGCGGCTTCACGACCATCCCTTCGCCTCCCGCCGCAGTCAGCTCCTCCCACCAGCGGACACCCGCCGCTTCGCTCTCCGGATCGGTGACATCGACGATGAGATGCCGCGTCGCGAGGAGGATGTTTTGATCTTCTCCCTCCCCTCGATGGGGAGGGTTGGGGAGGGGTGTCGATGAAGTCGCAACGTCACCACGCGCATCAGCCCCCCTCCCCGGCCCTCCCCGCCGAGGGGAGGGAGTAAGAATGGAATCCTGTCCCTCGTGACGACCCGCCAACCGCGCCAGCGTCTGCATGTGCCAGACGTGATCGTGGTCGGTGTGAACCCGTCCCTCACTCGCGAGCAAATGAAACGGCGCGAGCCTCAGATCGCCGGGCGACTCGACCGACCAGCAGTAGCGCCGATAAGCGTCCGCATACTTCAACACCGCATCACGGCGTGAGGCCGTTGTGGCGAGGAGCGACTGCATTTCCTCTGCGTTCACCAGATCCGTTCGCGCCGCCGCCTGCTGCATGATGGCCAGCGCATCGCTCACGTCGGTGATGGAGGCTCGACCGACGGGAGCGTACTGGCGGCGCAACAGCTCCTGAGCCTTGGCCGACCACGGCATCAGCTCGCAGTCCAAACAGAACCAGTCCGACGCGAAGTCGTCCCAAAAACCGGCGCGGCTCAGCCCGGCACGCAGCTCGTCGAGCAATGCCCCTTCCCAACGACGGTCGTCAAAGAACCGACGGCCGGTTCGCGTGTAGACGATGCCGCTGCCATCCCCCTCAATTCCGAACCGCTTCGCTGCGACCGCCTCATCGCGGCAGACGACGACGACCGCGCGCGAACCCATGTGCTTCTCTTGGCACACGACGCGCGGAACGCCGTTCGATCGGAAGTACTCGAATGCCTGAGCCGGATGTTCCAGCAAACCCGCCGCGCGGCTGGTCTCACACGGCGACATCGTCGGCGGGAGATAGACCAGCCAGCGCGGATCGACGGCGAAACGGCTCATCACTTCGAGGGCCGCGACGGCGTTGGCCTCGCGCACCGTGAGGTTGTTCATCAGCCGCGTTGTGATGATCCGCTTGCCGAGCACGTCGTCGATGTCGAGCAGCGTGTCGTGAGCCTGCTGAGCAGTCGGATCGCTGGCCGCTTCCTCACCCTTTGGCAGGAAGGGTCGCGACGGCTCGCAGTAGAGGCGCGCCGATGGGACCGAGACCAGTTCTCGCTCGGGGTAACGCAGCGCGGTCAGCTTGCCACCGAAGACGCAGCCGGTATCGACGTTGATCGTCCCGTTCAGCCATTCGGGGTCGGGGACGGGAGTGTGGCCGTACACGACCATCGCCGCGCCGCGATATTCCGCCGCCCAGTTGTGCCGCACGGGCAGGCCGAACTCATCGGTCTCACCCGTCGTTTCGCCGTACAGCGCGAACACGCGCACGCGGCCGGAGGCTCGCCCCTGATAGCGTTCCTTCATCCCGGCATGAGCGACCACCAGCCGCCCGCCATCCAGCACGTAATGGCTGATGAGGCCGTCGAGGAACTCAGCCAACCGGTCGCGAAAGGCGGCTCGCTGATCGTCGGGCAACGCGACGGCATCCAGCTCCGCCAGCGTCTGTTCGAGTCCGTGTGTGATCCGCACATCTTTGCCACGCAGCTTGCGCAGGAGCTTCGCATCGTGATTGCCGCACACACACAGGCCGCTTCCCTGCGCGACCATGTTCCGCACGAGTAACAACGTGTCGAGGACTCGCGGTCCACGATCAACGAGATCGCCGACGAAGACGGCCTTGCGACCAGCGGGGTGTGCGTAGGTCGGCCCCGACCAGCAATGAAACTCCGCTGGCAAGTCTTCTCCGGTCCCCTCTCCCGCCCGCTTCGGGGGGAGAGGGTTAGGGTGAGGGGGGATTCGCATTTCGGTGAGGAGGTCGAGTTGTCGCGAAGCCGACTCGGACGAGAGTTCATTGGTCAACGAGGCCGTCTCGACGATCAGCCCCCTCACCCTAGCCCTCTCCCGACCACCCAAAGCGGCGGTGCCCGACGGGGGAGAGGGGACAAGAAGGTCGTTCGCATTCTCAACAACATCGTTCGCATTGATCGCGACATACCCAAGCTGCTTCAGCAACGCTTCGAGTTCATCGCAGCAACCGTGAACGTCGCCGATGATGTCGAACGGGCCGAGTTCGTGGCGGCGGTCGGTCCAGAGTGGAACACGTTCGATGACCGCAGCCTCGACTTCGGCGAGCGACGACAGCTCGAAGACGTGCCGAAAGCCCTCGCGCCTCAAATCGCGAATCGACCGCCGCAACTGTTGAATCTGGTTGCGAACGACATGCGGCCCGAAGGCTCGATCCGCACGTTGAGCGTTCCGTTCGCGACAGACCCGCTCGGGCAGATCGAGCACAATCGCGACCGGCAGCACGTCCCATTCGCGAGCCAACTCGACGAGCGACTTCCGCGATTCGGGCTGCACGTTCGTGGCATCAATCACCGTCAATCGTCCCCGTTCGAGCCGCTTCGCCGCCAGATAGTGCAGCAACTCGAAGGCATCGTTCGTCGCGGCCTGGTCGTTCGGATCATCGGCCACCATCCCACGACACGCATCCGACGAGATGACTTCGGTCCCCAGAAAGTGTGTCCGCGCAAACGTACTCTTCCCCGATCCCGAAGGACCGATGAGGACGACGAGCGAGGGGGTTGGAATGGCGATGGGCATGGGTCAGACCTGTAGGATGGGCACTCTTGCCCGTCCTCTCTTTTGTTCATTGGGTTTGTTCATTTGGCGAATGAACATCGTGGTTGGAAAGCGAAAGCCGGACGGGCAAGAGTGCCCATCCTACAAATCAAACACCGCCATCTGAGTCGGCGGTCCCGTTATTGGATCATCGTCGCCGACGGGGAGAAAACGGACGCGGTAGCCGAACTGTTCGGCCACTCGGTTGGACCACGTTTGAAACTCGGCCCGAGTCCACTCGAAGCGGTGATCGGCGTGACGGAGCTTGCCGGACGAAACGCCTTCGATCGGCGCGAGGCCCGCGAAGTGGACGTTGTATTCGACGTTCGGCGTCGTCACGACAACAGTCCCCGGCCGCGCGAACTCGAACAACACTCGTTCCAACGCGGCGAGGCGCGGTGGGTCGAGATGCTCGATCACTTCGATCAGCGCGGCCGCGTCGTAGCCGTTCAGCCGCGCGTCGCGATACGTCAGCGAACCCTGCATCAGCTTGATCCGCTTGCGCTGACGTTCGGGCAAGCGTTCGAGATGCAGTTTGTCCGTCGCGATCTCCAGCACGCGATGCGACACGTCCACGCCCACGATCTCGGTGAACTGCGGTTCGTCCAACAAACGCCTGAGCAGGTTGCCCGTGTTGCAGCCGAGATCGAGCACGCGGTTGGCTCCGCAGCCCTTCAGCACCGCGATCACCGTTTGCAGCCGCAGCTCGTTGAGCCGGATCGGAGCCTCGACGGCCTCCTCCGCGATGGCCTTCGTTTGCGAGTCGTCTTCGTCATCGGGTTCGCTCGCATCGTCCACCGGTAGCCGCGCGAGAGCGTCGCGCGTGAGTGAGCGTTGTCGTTTGAGATACCGCTCGACGATGGCGTCTCGTTCCGGATGACTCGCCAGCCACGACTCACCGTGACGCAGCAGCTTGTCCACTTCATCGGGTCCAACCCAGTAATGCTTGTCGTCGTCGAGAACCGGGATGAGGACGTAGAGGTGCGCGAGCAAGTCCTGCAACCGGACGAGACCGCTCAGTTCGACAGTGAAGTACGAACTCACGCCCCATTCAGGGAACTGCTCGTCGAGCGGCAATCGCGTCGCCGTGACCGAGTAACCGAGCGGCTCGAACAGCCTCCGCAGAAAACCTTCTCCGCCGCGACACGGCAGCACGCCGATCCGCGCGGTGAGTTGCAACGGTGTCGTCACCAGATCGTCTCGGTCCTTGCAGCGTCCCGACAGCGCGGTCCCAAAGACTTCGGCAATCGCCACGCTGAGGAACGAGTTCGCGCTGTACGGCCGATCGTTCACGTACTGATGGAGAGAAAAGCCTTCGCCCGCCGGGCCGCGCCGGTTCCGCACGAGCGCGATCGGATCGACCTCGACCCACAACGCGACCGTGCAGCAGTCGTCGCCCGCCTCGGGATAGAACACGCGCGCCTGACCGAACGTCAGCGGATACGTCTGCAACTTGGCCGGGTGCTTGTGCAGGAGGTAGCCCAAGTCGGTCGCCGGTTCCCGCCGGTTCGTGATCGTCAGCAGCATGAGTTTTGGCCTAGTGGTTCGCCAATTTTAAGTTGTTCGGTTGCGTTGTTTAACCGCGTGGGCAACGCCCCGCACGTCGAGCGACGTTCGAGTCTGTTCCCCATCCACG
>JAYSQC010000522.1:0-6524 GCA_043721755.1 Schlesneria sp. | reverse complement strand
ATCGTCGCCGCCTCGAACGCGCGGCTCATGATGTATTCGCAGGCGATGGGCGAGGTCGCGAAGGCGAGTGGTGTGAAGTTCGTTGATTTGTTTGTCGCGATGAGTGAGATCAATTCCTCACGTTTGGAAGATCAATCCAAGCACAAGATCCTATTAGTACCATTCACGATCAACGGCGTTCATCCGAACCTACAAGGCGATCGTGTATTCTCCGGTGCCGCGATGGACCAGCTATTCGGTGATTGGCAAAAGCACCTGCGCGCCCCCTTCAAAATCACAACGTACTGGCCAACTGAATTCGATCAACTCCGCGCCGCAGTCCTCGACAAGAACTTCTACTGGTTCAACCGCCACCGCGTGACCGACGGTTATTCGACGTATGGCGACCGAGCGTTTCTCAAGTTTTCGGAGGATCCCAAAGGGGGCGGGTACGGCGACGGGTTGTCGAACTATGCGGTCGGACAGCGCGAGCTGGAAGTGCTCGACACGCTCACCTCGAACCGGGACAAGGTCGTGTGGGCGACGGCTCAGGGGAAGACGATCAAGCCGGACGACAGCAATCTCCCGAAGTTCCTCAACGTCATCACCAACAAGCCGGGGACGCTGCCCGATGGCAAGCATCTGTTCCTGTCGGGTGAAGAAGCCATCCAGAAGATGACCATTCACAAGGGGATGAAGGTGCAGTGCTTTGCCGATGAAGCGCAGTTCCCGGAACTCGTCAGTCCGCAGCAGATGGCCTTCGACACGAAGGGCCGGTTGTGGGTGGCGACGTGGCCGACGTATCCGCACTGGAAGCCGACCACCCCGATGAACGACAGCCTGCTCATTTTTGAGGACACCAACCACGACGGCCGTGCGGACGTTTGCAAAACATTTGCCGGAGACCTGCACAACATCACCGGCTTCGAGTTCTGGGGCGGAGGCGTGCTGGTGGCTCAGGGGCCGAGCCTCGTGTTCCTCAAAGACACCGACGGCGATGACAAGTACGACGTGAAGGAGCGGTTGGTCCACGGCCTCGACACGGCCGACACGCATCACACGTCGAACAGCTTCGTGCTCGATCCGGGTGGCGCGGTCTACTTTCAGGAGGGAACCTTCCATCAGACGCAGGTTGAGTCGCCGTGGGGGCCGACGCGCCGCGTGCAGAATGGCGCGGTCTTCCGCTACGAACCGCGTTCACAGAAGTTCGATGTCTACGTCACCTACGGCTTCGCCAACCCGCACGGACACGCCTTCGATGCGTGGGGTCAGGACATCGTCGTCGATGGGACGGGTGCCGTGCCGTATCACGCGCCGCTCTTCTCCAGCTATCTCGAATTCCCGAACAAGCACGGTGGGACGCCCAGCGTCTACAAGCAGCGCACCCGTCCTTGTCCTGCGATCGAATACCTGTCGAGCACTCACTTCCCCGAAGAGATTCGCGGTAATTTGCTGGTCGGCAACGTGATCGGCTTCCAGGGCATCTTGCAGTACAAGGTTCACGCTCAAGATTCGAGCCTCGGTGCGACGGAAGACCCCGAACCGATCCTCTTCTCGTCCGACCCGAACTTCCGCCCCGTGGACATGGAGACCGCGCCGGACGGCTCGCTTTACTTCGTCGATTGGCAGAACCCGATCATCGGCCACATGCAGCACAATTTGCGAGACCCCAGCCGGAACAAGACGTATGGCCGCGTCTACCGCGTCACGGCCGAAGGCCGTCCGCTGCTCAAGCCCGCACCCGTCGCTGGTCAGCCGATTGAGAAGCTGCTCGACCTGTTGAAGGACACGGACGACCGAGTCCGCTACCGCGCCCGCATCGAACTGTCGGGACGCCCCACCGCCGATGTGATCGCCGCCGCAACGAAGTGGCTCGCCGACGCCAACGGTGCCAACACCGATCACGCTCAGCTTGAGGGCCTCTGGCTGCATCAATCGCACAACGTGGTGAACACTTCTTTGTTAGAGAAGACACTCCAGTCGAAAGACTTTCGCGCCCGGGCAGCCGCTGTGAAAGTCGCGACCTACTGGCGAGACCGCCTCTCCAATCCGCTTGATCTGCTTAAGGCCGCCGCAGCCGACGAAGCGCCGCGAGTCCGCCTGATGGCGATCTGGGGGGCGAGTTACTTCCCGCAGGCCGAGGCGACCGAAGTGGTCCTCATCGCGCAGGACAAGCCAACCGACATGTACATCGACCACCTCACCAAAGAAGTCATGCGCACGCTGCAGCCGTACATGGACAAGGCGAAGGCCGAGAACCGTCGCGTGGCCTTCACGACGGAATCGGGAGCACGCTACTACCTGAAGAACCTGAGCAACGAACAGCTTCTCGCCGAGAAGAAGGATCGGATGGTCTTCGTCGAGATGCTGAACCGCCCCGGCCTGCGCGACGAATCGCGGCGCGAGGCTGTGACGGGGCTGGCAAAGCTCGACAACAAACCAGAGCTGCGCGTCATCATGGACGCCATCGGATCGCTCGACGCCAAGTCGGCCAATAGCATTGATACGACCGTGGTGTTCGATCTCGTTCGGCAACTCACCGGCCGCAGCGCGGCCGAACTGACTTCCGCCCGAGCCGAACTCGAAAAGCTCGCCACCACCGCCAAGCAACCGATCTTCCGACAGATCGGCTTCGTGTCGCTCATCAATGTGGACGGCGGCATCGATCCGGTGTGGAAGCTCGCGACGAGCGATGCCAAGCGGCTGCAAGACTTCCTCAACGCGATGCCGCTCATCGGCGATGCGTCGGTCCGCGCGACGCTGTACGACAAGATCGAACCGCTCGTGAACGGCCTGCCCGAATCGCTCGGCGGCGGTGGCAAAAATACGAAGGGGACTCAGGGCCGCTTCGTCCGCATCGAACTTCCCGGCAAGGGAACGCTGACGCTGGCCGAGGTCGAGGTCATGAGTGGCGGAGTCAACATCGCCCGCAAGGGCCGCGCGTCGCAGAAGAACACTAGCCACGGCGGCGATGCGGCGAAGGCCATCGACGGCAACAAGTCCCCCTCCTACGGAGACGGTGGCCAGACGCACACCGAAGAAAACACCAACAACCCGTACTGGGAAGTCGATCTCGGCGACGAGCAGCCGATCGACCAGATCATCATCTACAACCGAGGCGAGATTCCCGAACGCCTCGCCAACTTCACGCTGAAAGTTTTGGACGAGAAGCGCGGCGAAGTCTTCCAGAAGGAGAAGAACAATCCGCCGCGAGTCAGCGTCGCGTTTGAACTCGGCGGCGGAGGCCCCGAGTCACTCGTGCGTCGGGCCGCGATGAACGCCCTCACCTACGTACGCGGTCAGGAACCGAAGACGTTCGCCACGCTGAGCAAGTTCGTGAAGGACGATGTCGATCGGGGGGCGGCCATTCGCGCGCTGCAGCGTCTGCCGCGCGCCACCTGGCCGAAGGACGATGCTCCCGCACTGGTCGATGTCCTCATTGCATCGATCCAGAAGACGCCCGCTGCCGACCGAACCTCACCGGCGTCGCTTGACGCCCTCGAATTCGCCGACGCCCTGACCACGCTCCTGCCGGCCGATCGCGCGAAAGTCCTGCGCAAGACGTTGGGCGAACTCGGCGTGAAGGTCATCAAGATCGGCACCGTCTTCGAGAAGATGTCGTTCGACAAGGACGTGATCGTCGTGCAGGCGGGTAAGCCGGTCGAGTTCCTGCTCGAAAACAGCGACCTCATGCCCCACAACTTTGCCATCCTGCAACCCGGCTCGCTGGAGGAGATCGGACTGATGTCGGAGGCCCAGGCCCAGCAACCCGCCTTCGCCGCACAGCATTACATCCCCAGCTCCAACAAGGTGCTGGCCAAGAGTTCTTTGCTTCAGCCTCGCGATTCGCAGAAGCTCAGCTTCACTGCCCCTTCCAAAGCGGGCGTCTATCCGATCGTCTGCACGTACCCCGGCCACTGGCGTCGAATGTACGCGGCTCTGTACGTCGTGCCCGATCTCGACGCCTATCTCGACAGCCCCGATGCCTACCTGTCGTCGGCCAAGATCATCCCGCAGGACGCGCTGTTGAAGAACAACCGCCCGCGCACCGAATGGAAACTGGATGACCTCGAAGAGGCGGTCGCCGAGATGTCGAAGTCTCACGGTCGCAGTTACGGCAACGGCAAGCAAATCTTCGCGGTGGCCAACTGCGTCGGCTGTCACAAGCTGGACGGAGTCGGCAAGGATTTCGGCCCCGATCTGCTGAAGCTCGACGCCAAATGGGGGACGGCCGAAATCGTGAAGGAAATCTTCGACCCCAGCCTCAAGATCAACGAGAAGTACGTCTCGAACATCATCGAACTGTCCAACGGCAAGACCGTGACGGGCCTCGTCGTGGAAGAAACCCCCGACGTGATCAAACTCGTCGAGAACCCGCTGATCAAGACCGACCCGATCGTCATCAAACGCGGCGACGTGATCGAACGCACGAAGTCCAAGACCTCAATCATGCCGAAGGGCCTCTTGGACAAACTGACCAAGGACGAAATCCTCGACCTGATCGCCTACGTCAACGCCCGAGGCAACAAGAACCACGAGCTGTTCCAACACGGAGGTCACGACCACAAGTAAGGTGATTGAGTTTGCTTCCCGTCCCCAAGCTCACACTCGGGGACGGGAAGGCTGCGTCCCGATTCATCGCGTTTCGAGTCGTTCCTGGTGTGGTTTCAGTTGCGTAGTGTGGGCTGTGCCCACCACAAACGGTTGTCACCCCCAATTTGGTGGGCACAGCCCACCCTACGGGACTCGGGGGCGGGCAGGCTGCGTCCCGATTCATCGCATTTCGAGTCGTTCCCGTCGTGGTTTCAGTTGCGTAGTTGCATAACAGCCTGTTGAAGAACCGTGGGATAGGCTTCCAGCCTGTCGTATTCATCAAGGAATCACAGGCTGGAAGCCTATGCCACGACGTTTTTCAACAGGCTGATAGCCCACCACAAACGGTTGTCACCCACAATTTGGTGGGCAAAGCCCACCCTACGGGACTGCCGACGCTCCACGGCCTGCCTTGGGACTTCTTCGTCTGACACTGGCTGCCAACTTCGGGTGCCACTGGCGAGGGGTTTCGCTCGCCAGTGTTCTTTGAATTCACTGGCGGCTCAAAGCAGTCGCCAAGGGCACCTGAGCGCGGCTCACTCGACGGGTCGAGATGTGAGGTGCGATGCAGGTTGCAGCGGGCAAGTCTCGGAAAAAAGTGGACGATGGCAGACTGCAGACGGGGCGAGTTTCGGCGATGGCGACCGCGTGCAGACTGCCATCGGATGGCTGGGCGTGAGGTTGGGGGAGAGCAGGCTGCACGGGTACTCGCGGGGGCCGAGTCTGGGCGGTGCAGACTGCATGGGGGACGCTGGCGTCCGAATGTTGCCGGATGTAGTCTGGCACGGAACCCTTCGGTGCGAAATTGGCTCGATGCAGTCTGCAATTCGAGCGAGGTTTTGCAATGTCTCTGCGCAACGGCCGTGTTTTCAAGACGTTGCGTTCCCGCTTCTTGAAAGGACTTTCTCATGGCAGCCAATCCAATCCCCACCAGTCTCAATGCCCTGACAGCTCTGGCCGAGGATGCGGCGGACGGGGCCAACACGCATGAGGTGGCGGTCGGCCTGAAGCAGAACCAGGAGGCGGACATTCGGGCCGATCTGACGGATTTGTTGGCGAAGATCGGAGTGTATGCGGTTGCCGTGGGGACGAAGCCGGGGTTGTCGGCTGCGGTTCGCACGGCCGATTCCAACGGCAAGGCGTTCATCGCCACCGCGCGCGACATCCTGATCCCGACGCTGGGCGGGCAGTGGTCGCAAGCGTGGGAGCCGACCGGGTTCCCGAACCAGTCGCTCGGCGTGCCTCGCACCCAGCCGGAACGACAGACGCTGCTGGCGGCGCTGCGCGATTACCTCACGGCGAACCCGACTCGCGAGAACGCGCCGCTGGCGATTACGACGGTCGCGGCCGGGGCGCGATTCACGGCGCTGTCCGACGCGCGCAGTGAGTTCAATCAGGGCCTGACCCTGACCGGACAGACCATCGTCACGCGCGACTTGTCAGCTAAGAAGTTGACCAAGCGGCTGCGCGGATTGATCGAAGAACTGACCCAGCTCTTGGAAGCCGATGATCCAAGATGGCTGGCGTTCGGCTTCAACATGCCCGGCTCATCCGAGACGCCCGATCCCGCCGAGGGACTCGTCGTCACACCGGGCACGGACGGCGACGCCTTCGCCGATTGGAACGACGCCGCACGGGCACTCCGCTATCACGTCGAAATTCAAATCGTCGGCGTCGATGCCGACTTCCGCCGCGTGAACACCGTGACCGACAGCAACGCCACGCTCACCAGCCTCCCCACCGGCCCGACGATCCGCGTGCGCATTCTCTCCGTCAACGACGCGGGCAGCGCGCTTCCCAGCGATGTCGTGGAAGTTGTGTTGTCGTAGCCGCGCAGGTGGGCAACCTAGTGCGTCGGCCAACTTGAGATTGCGGGGTTGTTCAACAACTAGCCCGACGCGCAAGCGAGGGCAAACCGTTGTCGAAAGTGAAGCCCTCGCTTGCGCGTCGGG
>JAYSQC010000521.1:0-13709 GCA_043721755.1 Schlesneria sp. | reverse complement strand
CGCCGTGCCGCTCACTCCCGCCTCCACCACAACTGGCGGAGAACCGGGATGCTCACCAGGTCACCGGACGGACTCGCGATGGTCATGGTGGCGGAATCGGTGCGGACTCTCAAGGGCTTCCTAGTGGTCGGACAACTTCAGATTGCGGGGTTGTTCCACAACGCGCCCGACGCGCCCGCGAGGGCAAACCGTTGTCGAAAGTGAAGCCCTCGCGGGCGCGTCGGGCGCGTGATGAACCCCGCAAGACAACGGTGTTCGACCACTGGCGTGGGCGGCGTGGGAGCCGTGGGCGTGGGCGCTGGTGCTGCGGCTGGTGTTGGCGTTTGTCTGGCAGCGGGGGCGGATGTCGTGTTCGGCGTCGGCGGGGAGTCTGAAGTCGGGCGTCGGCGACTTTACGTTTGGGTTGCGGCTCACGCCGTCGGGCCTCCGCCTCCCGTTTCAGATTCCGCACGACACCCCGGAGGATTGTCGGGAGCCGGGGCTCACGCCGCGGACGGCGGCCGAGTCGGCGGCGGAACGGATCCGCGACCGGCCGCGGCCTGCGGGGGGCCGCTGTCGTCGTGCTGGGCAACACGGCCTACGACGCGGAGGTCGTGCCGCCGGCGTGTCGGGAACGAGGCGACAGGGGGATTGTTCCGGCCCACCCGGAACGCGTTGCCAAAGGACCGCCGGGGCACCGTCCCCCGGGGCGTTCCCGTCTGTCGCGGACTCAACCCCCTTAGGAACGGGAGCGCAATCACTTCCCGAAGTGAAACAGGCTGATCGGGAAGTGATTGCGACCCCGTTCCTTAGACTGCGCGCGGCCGAAACGGACACTCCCCCGCCGTGTCCACGCGGACGCCACTCACCTCCTCGCGGTCGCTGCGGGGGAGTGTGACTCCGCGTCCACGGTGTCCGTTTCGGCCGCGCGAATATCGCCTGGAAGGCGGCGAACCTCTTCACAACGCAACCCGTGCGTCCTCAGTTCCGGCGGCAAGTAGCCGGTCCGTTTTCGCTGATTCAGATCGCAAGCGATCTGAATGTGAGGAGTACAGGTTTGCCAGGCGAAGAATCCCCGTATCCCCTGCGCACGTGACATCGGTCCTAAGGGGCTGTGCATTTTCAACTTCCGAGAGTTGCTGCCGAACGGACGATCAGAGGTCAGGTGGGCTGGTAGCTTCGACGCCCAAAACAAATGAACTCCGGCGCCTGAGCTGTTTGACAGAGATAGGTTCTCGCGGAGCAGCCTGGAATGCTCTCCACCCTGTCACGGTGGAGACGTGGGTTCAAATCCCATCGAGGACGCTTGTTTGGCGCGGTACGTAATCTGGCAAAGCGGCGAATGCGACCACCGAAGCGGCGGTGACCGACCTTCGTGTTCTGTGGGTTCGACTCCCACCCGTGCGACTGCGATCACGTCCATCGCGCGAGCGACATCCGCTTGCAGGATATTCGTGATCGCGAATGAAAATGCGTCGGCTGGGCATTGGCGTGCCCAAGTGGCTGTAACCCACCCGCCTTCGGGCATTGGCGTTTCAACTCCGTCCGGACGCACTTCCTCAAGGCCGGCCCGTTCTTCTAGGAGCCTGTCTTGGTCATCGGCAGCCGAGGCTGCTATCGAGCCGCTCGACTTTTCGGAGTCGAGGGAACGGATGCAGGGGGTTGTCAGGGAGGTGGGTTGTGAGCGCGAAGACGTAGCGGGCGTGGCGGCCGGATCAGGCGTGGTTGTTGCCGCCTTCGCCGCAGGACGGGTTGCCGGAAGGGCCTGATGGCGTGGGGCTTGGCAACGTCTCAGCGTTGGCCGCGGGGTGCAGTCGCCAATTGGTGGTCACCCAAAAAACACTGTGAAGCAGGGGTTTAGAGAAGGTAGCCCTGTCGCTCCGCGACAGGAGGCGCGAGGAACCAAAAACGTCGATCCGCCGAATCACCTCAGACCAATGCCATACGCCTGCTTGCGATCTCACTTCCTGTCGCGGAGCGACAGGGCTACCACCAATGAACGACTGCACCCTTGGCCGCGTGCGGTATCGACATTCGTCTGGACGATCCGTGAGTCGGTCGTCACAGTACCGTGTCGTTGTTTCATCCGGCTGAACTGCGGTGGCTCGGTCGCCGTTGATGGGGAATTGCATGGATCACGTTCCCACCTCCATTCGTACGCCTGCTCGATCATCGCTGAATCGTTGGCGATGCGTTGTGTTGTCGTTGTTGGTGATGGGTGTCGTCGGCTACACGGCATTCACGTACACGGCATTTGGTCAGTTTCGACGCGATGCGAGAGGCAGCGTGTCGGGGTTCCGCGTGGTGGCGGAATACCCACATGATGCGTCCGCCTTCACGCAGGGTTTGGTCTTCACGGACGGACGCTTGTACGAGGGGACCGGCAAGAAGGGGGAGTCTTCGCTCCGTCGAATCGAACTCAAGACGGGGCGCATCGAGCAGATCGTCCCGCTGGATTCCGCGTTGTTTGGCGAGGGGATTACGATTCTCGACGGCAAGGTTTTTCAACTGACTTGGCAGAACCGACTGGGACTGATCTACGACCAGAAGACGTTCGATTCGCTCGGGACGTTTCGCTACACGGGCGAAGGCTGGGGGCTGACTCACGATGGCAAGCGGCTGATCCTGAGCGACGGCACGTCCACGATTCGGTTTCTCGACACGAAGTCGTTTGAGGTCGTCAAGCGGATCAAGGTGAGGGCGTCGAACGGTCCCGTCGATCAACTCAACGAACTGGAGTTTCGCAAAGGTGAGATACTGGCCAACGTCTGGCACACGAACCGCATCGCTCGTATCTCGCCCGAAAGCGGCGACGTGCTCGGCTGGATCGACCTCACTAACCTCTATCCCGAGCGGCAACGTCAGAACCGCGAAGAGGTCCTGAACGGCATCGCCTATGACGAGGCCAACGACCGCCTCTTCGTGACCGGCAAGAACTGGCCGAAGATTTACGAGATCGAAGTCGTGTCGCAGAAGTGAGGCTCGGGTGCAGTCGTTGATTGGTGGGCATCGGGGAAAAAGGATCACGCGGCTTTCAGACTCCCTCCCCTCGGCGGGGAGGGCCGGGGAGGGGGGAGAATTGTCGAGGTGCTTTGCCACTCGTCCCCCCTCCCTAACCCTCCCCGCCGAGGGGAAGGAACCAGAACGCTCGACTCCAGGGACTCAATTGTCCTTGGCCACGATTGTGTGACCACCAACCAACGACTGCACCCGTGAGGCTCCGCCGCTCGACGAGTCGGATGAATTTCCCGATCTCTTGAGATACTCTCTCGGCCCGCCAAACAGCGGGTCGCCGCGTGCGATTCGTCTCACTCGAATGAGCCTCATCTTCAGGAAAGCCGCCTCCGTGTTCGATATCCCCGTGCTTCGCTTTGGTCAGGTTTACGAGTCGATGGAACAGCAGCCGGTCGTTCATTTCGACACCGGCGAGGAACTCGCGCGGCTGCATCAAGCCACCGGCGCGATGGTCAAGTTGGACCTGAAGAAGTCGCAGAAAGCACGCGAGGCACTGCGGGCCATTCCGATCGCAAAGCTGATCGAAATCTGCCAGCACGCGGCCGAGTTCTATCTGAACGACACGCTGCCCATGGGGAGCGGCTCGCTGACTCCCGCCGAGTTCTGCCGGATGCAATCGGCGACGACGGGGCTACCCGAACACATGTGCGCGACGAACATGCGGAAGAACGCCTTCGTTTTATCGCACATGGATGACGTGCTGGACGCGCTGACACGCGGGCTACCGTATGAGGTTCTCGAACGCGGCTACGGGACAGAGTCTCGCGGCGTGATGGTTTCGTACCAAGCGAACTCGCCCGTGTTTGGCATGGTGCTGCCGAACAACTCGCCAGGCGTTCACACACTGTGGCTCCCCGCGCTGCCGATGCAGATTGGCCTGTGCATCAAGCCGGGGTCGCAAGAGTTCTGGACGCCGTACCGCATCACCGAAGCGTTCTTCAAAGCGGGACTGCCGCGCGAAGCGATCTCGATCTATCCCGGTGGGCACGATGTCGGTGGAGCCGTGATGACCGACTGCCAGCGGGCGATGATCTTCGGCGGACAAACCACCGTCGATCAGCACGCCGGGAACCCGAGAATCTCCGTTCACGGACCCGGCTTCTCGAAGATCGTGCTGGGCGACGATGTGGTCGATCGGTGGGAAGACTATCTCGATCTGATGGTCGATAGCATCTTCTTGAACAGCGGCCGAAGCTGCATCAACGCGAGCGGTGTCTGGGCCAGTCGCCACACGCGCGAGATCGCCGATGCGCTCGCACAACGTCTCGGCCCGATCGCGCCCCTTCCGCCGACCGATCCGAAGTCGCCACTTGCCGCCTTCACGACGGCCGGTGTCGCCGAAGCCATGAACGCTCAGATTGACGAAGGCTGTCAGGCCGACGGCGTGACCGAAGTGACGGCCAAGTATCGCGGCGGCGATCGTCTCGTGAAGCAAGCCCGTTGCGACTACCTGCGGCCGACGATCATTCATTGTTCCGCGCCCGATGTGCCGCTGGCGAACACCGAGTACATGTTCCCGTTCGCCTCGGTTGTTGAGTGCCCACAAAACAAAATCATTGCCGCGATGAAGCAGACGCTGGTTTGCACGGCTCTCACGGACGACGCGAAGTTCAAACAACAGTTGCTCGACGCGACGAGTATCGACCGGCTGAACATCGGCACAGTGAAGACGCTGCAACTCAACTGGCTGCAACCGCACGAAGGGAACATCGTGGACTTCCTCTTCCGCGCGCGAGCCTTCCAAGACAGCCCGCCCCCAGCACATTGAAGTTGTTGACGTAGAAGTCCGGCTTAGGAACGGGAGCGCAATAACTTCCCGAAGCCCCGGTTTGTGTCATCCAAACCGGGGCTAGCGCCCTGCGGCTGACCGGGAAATTGTTGCGACCGCGTTCCACCGTTCCGGCGGCAGTCTTTCACGACATTCGAGGAACTGTGCGGCGTTAAGAGTTGCTCGACCGTCCCGTGAGGCACTTCTATAATCCCGCTCCGTTGTGACCGCCGTACTTTCGCGTTCCGTGCTTTTGAGACTCGACATGCCTTTGGAAATCGTCCCCTTTCCGCATCCGGCCCTGCGTTGGAAATCGAAGCCGGTCATCAAGGTCGATGCCGATCTCGAACGAGTCGTGGCGGAGATGTTCGACCTGATGTACGCCGCGAAGGGGATTGGCCTCGCCGCGAATCAGGTCGCGCTGCCGTATCGCCTGTTCATCCTGAACCTTGCCGGTGACGCGGCCGAGAAGAGTGAAGAATTGGTCTTCATCAACCCGCGTTTCCTGCGTCGCAAAGGGACGGTCGAAGGGGAGGAAGGCTGTCTGAGTTTCCCCGGTCTGTACGCTCAAGTGCTGCGGTCCTCGAAGGTCGCGATCGAAGCCTTCAATCTGAAGGGCGAGTGCTTTGAATACGCCTTGGATGAACTGGCCGCGCGGGCCGTCCAGCACGAAAACGATCACCTTGATGGAGTCCTCTTCATCGACCGGATGGTCGAGCAGGATCGCCTCGACAAGAAAGGCGTGGTCGCCGACTTCGAGGCTCAGTATCGTCGCTGGCAGGCCGAAGGGCGGTATCCCTGTGATGAAGAGGCTCGCCGCCTACTGACCGAGCTGGAGCAGAAGTGAGCAATCTTGGCGGCTGGCTGAAGTCCGGCTTAGCTCTGTTAGCCGGACTTCAAAAGGACCATCAACTGTGCGAGGGCCTGCCGATTCGCGGGTTGGGATGACACCGTAATCCATCGAGTTGAATCTGCTTCGTCACTTCCGGCCGGACCCGGATCGCGCCGTTCGGCCTCGATTCGTGTGGCGGCTCTTGGATTGAGGTGCCTTCAGCGGAGGCTTCGCCACCGTGTCTGCTTCGCGTTGTTTTCAAATCCAGTCCTGAATTTCAGCGATGCCTTCCGGTGTTAGTGGTTCGCTGCGAATCACGAAATCAACACCATCAGGTTCACGAATCATCTCGATGAATAACCTCACAACGCGATTGTCGCGCGTTATACGACGATCCGTGACTCAAGGTCCGTGACGAAAACAACGATCCGCTCGTAGTACTGCTTGATCGTTGCCAGGCTGATTCCGGTCGACTGTCCATGTGCGATGTTGTTCTTGTTGGCGACGACACTGTTGACAGCATCTTTGCTTTCTTCTGTCGTCCAAGATTCCACGTTCGTCTTCCATTCGGGCGAAAATTTCCCAAGGACATCCGCGATCTTGAGGAATTTCGGGTTTTGAAACTGCCCCAGTTCTCGCGACACGAATTGACGGACCTTCGGTTGGGCATGCTTTGACGTGTACTCCACGAGGAGGACTTCGACGGCATTTTCCAAAAACCCGCTGACGATGACACACAGATAGCGCGCCCAGTGGGACTGCAATTCGGCATCGCCGGAACTGGCAATCGTGAGTTGCTGAAACAACGAGACGGTCCTTCTGACGGATCAGATCACGGTTCTTCATTTCACTTGCCCGATTGCATTCGATGCCTGCTTCAACCGCTCGAAAACATGATCCTCGTTGGTCGTCGAGGCCGTGATGGCCGACAAAAACTCTTGCTTTTGAAGCAGTTTCTCATAACGGATCTTCAGGAGATCGGGGCGTGCAATCGATCCGTTTTCCAACCGGCGTGCAACGGCGACCATGAGCGAGTCGCACACGGCGGAATTCAGCGTTCGCGTCGGCTTGAACGCATCGGCTCCAATTCCTCCGTGGATCGCAGCCACTGTCGCTCGAAAACAACCTTCCATTTTCGCTCGCCCCACATCGTTGAGATTCCTGTTTCGGAACATGAACTTGTTCAAGAATTCCTTCATCGGACGTTCATAGTTGTCACTCCCTGCAAAGAGCGCCAGAAATCTCAGGATGAGTTCCTGATCGCGCATGTACTTGCTGACCGGCCCAAGCAGCGCGCGCCAATTCTGATCTTTGTTCAACTCCGCGAGCATGTTGGAGAACGGTCCGTGGTAAACAGCCGACCGAATCTCTTGGGCCTTGAGTCGCATGCCACCAGTATTGAGACGTTCAAAAATGTGGAAGACGCTCGTCGGAGCCGATTCCTGTGGTCCTTCCTGCTTGACGATGATGGCATGGATGAGCGAATCATCCAGCTTCCGACGGTCTCGATCGTCGAGCGTCTTGTAGCTCTTGCCCTCGTAATGTTTATGCACCCGCTTCAGAACGAACGGTTCGCCGACAGTATCTTCGGACGGCTTGAACAGTCCCTCGTAAAAGAACTGCAACGAACGGAGTCGCTGCTGGCCATCAATGACGAGCAGCTTTTGGTCCGCTTCTCGCGCCAGGAAAACTGCTGGCACCGGCAATCCCAGCAACAGAGATTCGATGAACCGTGATGCATCAAAGATGCGCCAAACGTATCCTCGCTGAAACGACGGAACCTCGATGGCGTGAGAATTCAGGCGACGGACCAAGCCCTCGACGTCGAAGTCTGCACCGTAACTCGTGATCGAATACTCAACAGGGTAGAACTCTTCTTCGATGGACTCCGCAGCGTCATCGTCATCGACTATGGGTGGCTCAGGAATTTTCAGTAGCGTTGGCATCTTTCATTCTCCAATTCAAATCAATCTCGGCGAACCACGTCGCTGCGCTTCGGGTAGTGCGCGGGGTCAAGATACTTCAGTCCGTCAGAAGTTGCACACCGCCCCAGTAGGCGAACTCGTTGGACCAGTCGTTGGCTTGGTTGACGAGGTCGAGCTTGAGTTCCTGGCCGGCGAATTTGGTGAGGTCGATGGTGAGCGTGCGCCAGCCTTTCGAGCACGTTTCTTTCGAGATCATCTCGTCGGCCATGCGCTGGCCGTTGCCGAGGACGAGCAGTCGCCAGTCGCCGCGTGCGTCGTGGGCCACGTCGAGGATCAGCTTGGTTTTCTTGTCGGCGGGCGGCGTGAGCTTCGTCGTCAGCACACACGGCTTATCGCGCGTGACCGGATGCGTGCGCAGGACGTTGTCGCGGCCGAGATGTTGGGCGAGGAGGCCGAGGCCGAGTTCTCCCGATGCAGTGGTCGAGAAGCCGGGGAGGATTTCCGCAATCATCGAGGCGAAGTCGGCGGGGTTGAGGCTGTTGCGGGGTGAGACTGCGCTGACGCCGGGGAGCCGCTTTGCCGACGGATCCTTCGGGTGTTTGTCGAGCGTGATGAAGGCGAACAGGTCGATGATCTCCTGCGGGGTGAGTTGCTTCTCCAGGCCCTCGGGCATCAGCGACAGTTCGTTGAGTTTGAACTCGTCGATCTCGTCACGCGGGATGATCTCCAGCTTGCCAACGGCGATCGTCACGGGAGCATCCGGCGCAGTCGCAGCACCAGACTTTGCAGCGGCGACGACGGCGGGTTTGAGGACCACACGCTGCGGGCTGTCTTCCACCAGCAGACCGCTTTGGACTCGGCCGGAGGTCGTTACGACGGTGCAGACACGATAGCCGGCTCCAATCACGAGGCTCGGGTCGAACACGTTCGAGAGGAGTTGCGTGAAATCGTTGCGGCCGTTCAAGGTGATGTCGGGGCCGATGTCGGGGCCTTCGCCGTAGATCTTGTGGCATGCCGCGCAGACTCGTTTGAACACCTTTTCGCCGGCAAACGCATCGCCCGGAGTCTGGCGGATCAGCGCCTTCATCTCGGCGACGACTTTGTCGCGGTCGGGGTTGCGAGTGTCGCGCACCTGGCCCCAGTGGCGATTGAGCAGCTCGTTGAGATCCTTGTCCTTGAGGGCCTGGATGCGGCGAGCCTGATTCAGATTGATGGCCGTCGCCGCGATCTTCTTCTCGCCGACTTGAGTCAGCAGTCGCTTCGACCAGCTTGCTCGTTGAGTCAGCAGTTCGATGGCCG
The DNA here is from genome assembly GCA_043721755.1 of Schlesneria sp. GTDB lineage: Bacteria > Planctomycetota > Planctomycetia > Planctomycetales > Planctomycetaceae > Schlesneria. The sequence continues at coordinate 4,891 of JAYSQC010000521.1, read as the reverse complement.
ACGGCTGGAGGCTCGGCTCCATCGCGGCAAACTTTTCGAGGATGACATCCGAAACCTTCGCGTCTTCCAGCCGGGCGATCGCGAGCAGCACCTGCGATTTGAACTCGGCCGATTGGTCCTTGTCGGCGAGCACGTCCGAGACCGCCGGCAGCACGCCGTCATCTTTCGCCGAGATGAGTGCGTTGAGCGACTTCAATCGCAAGTCCGCCTGCACGCCGCGATCGGTGAACAATCGACGGACCTGAGGCAACCCGCGCTCATCTCCCCAAGACGCCGCGAGCAACGCCGCATCCGATGTCAGCGGATGGACGACCTGGCCCGCCAGCAACGGCGTCAGCGGCTCGGCCATCGCGACCTTGAGTTGATCGAGCTTGTCCCCCTTCAACTCGCCCGACTGCACCTTGGCCGAGATGACCTCCAGCACCTGCCGCCCGATCTGCGGATGATCGTCCCGCAGCAGAGCGAAGAGTTTTCCAATCGACTGCGCATCAATCTTCTGCCGTCCGAGAATGCGATCGGCGACGCGCGGCATCAGGTCGGCAACTTGTTTCGATTTGAGAAATTCACCAGTTTGAAGTACGTCGATGAAATCATCGGCGTGCTCTTCTAGCCTTGGATGAAGGTTTTGCCACACCACGCGCGGCAGTAGTGTGTCTTCGCCAGACTGTGCGAGCATTGCGAGCCATGCGGCAAACTGGCCCCGCGAGTATGGCAATTTTGAAATTCCGATGACGAATTGCAGGATCGCTGTCGGACGTTCGCGCGGCGGCGCTTGTGCAACTTGCGACCACGGGATATCGCTGATCTGCTGTGACATTTGCTTCCGCATTTCGCCATCATCGAGTTGTGTGCGCTGATTCCAGCCGTTCATATCGGGGTCCAGCACCCCGTTGATTCGAGGCAACGGCGATTTCTCCGGCCTTGGCATTCCGATTGACGCGAAATAGGCGTGACGGCGCTGTTGCGGTGTTGCTCCTGGCACGTTGGCCAGTTGCTGGCACTTCGACAAAGCCTCCTTTTTCCCACGCTCTTGCAACAGCCTCGTTGCCGTCCAACGCACGAAATCGTTCTTCGCTCCCAGCCGGTCGATGAGTTGCTCGTCAGTCTCCTTCGCCAGATCGAAGCCCTTGGGCGTGCGGGGGGAGTCCTTGTATCTGACTCGGTAGAGGCGGCCCTTCAGGCGGTCGATGCCGGCGGAGTCTCGGTTGGCGTCCTGATAGCAGTGGTAGCGGTCGTACCAATCCAGAATGTAGAGGCAACCGTCGGGGCCGGTCTTCTGCACGACCGGCATGAACCACGCATCGTTCGCCGTCAGGAAGTCAGGTTCGCCGAAGCCCTTGTACGTCGAGCCGTCCCGCTCGATTCGATCGACGTTGATGCAGCCGCCGTGGATGTTGCCCATGTAGAGCTTGCCTCGGTACTGCTCGGGATAGGCGTCGCTGTCGAAGTAGTGGATGCCGCAGTAGGCCGCCTTCTGATGCTTGTGCTTGACGATGCTGTCGATCTTCCACGTGAACGGCGGATACGGGCCGCCCTGACGGTGGTAGTAGCCGGTCTCGACTAGATGCCACAGATGGTCGATCACGCACGCGCTGATGAACGCTTCGCCTTCGTCGTTGAAGGCGATTCCCCACGGGTTGCTCGTCCCCTCGCAGAAGACTTGGAACTCGCGCGTCCGCGGATGAATGCGGAACATCGCGCAGGTGAACTTGAATTCCGTAGGGTAAGCGTCTCGCTTGCCCGTCTTGTTTTTGTCCTTCTCCGAATCGGCACCGCCAGCAGGCACGAGTAAGCGAGACGCATGCTCTACGTGTTTCAACCACGGCGAATCGGGCGGGTACGTCACATGGCTGTAGTTGAAAACGCCGTTCAGCCCATACAGCCAGCCATCCGGTCCCCACGTCAGCGAGTTTGGCAGCTCGTGCGTATCGGCGCGTCCGAAGCCGGTGACGACGACTTGTGGCGGGCCGTCGGGCTTGCCGTCACGATCGGCATCGGGGACGAACAGGAGGTCGGGCGAGTTGACCACCCAGACGCCGCCGTGTCCGACTGCGATGCCGCTCGGAATGTTGAGGCCGTCGAGAAAGACGGTGAACTTGTCCATCCGCCCATCGCCATCGGTGTCCTCACAGATTTTGACGCGATCCTTGCCAACGCCCGGTTCGCGGCGCGGGTATTCGAGCGACTCGGTGATCCAGAACCGGCCGCGCTCATCAATCGCCATCGCGACGGGATTGACGATGTCCGGTTCGGCGGCCACGACCTCGACCGAGAACCCTTCCGGGACCGTCATCATCTTCGCCGCAGTCTCGGGATCACGCGGCTCGTTCGGCGGCTTGTCCTGCGCGTGAGGGATCACCGGCTTCTTCGGCTCCTGAGCGAACAGGCTCACGGAAAGATGCAGTCCAACAACGACAGCCAGCGCAACACGAACGGCCTGATACATCGCAGAGGTTCCTCACGAGAGCGGATTCCAAACGGCCACGACAACGTCGCCGTCATCGTAATGACCGGTTGCGAACTTGTCCCCTCGAAGCGGCTCAACGGGGAGCAGGTTGGGAGGTTGGTCTGAAGTCGAGCGGAAAGACTGCGTCGTACTCCGATCGATCCGACAATTTGAGCTGGCGAGGTCGCTGTCGTTTAACCGCGTGGGCAACGCCCCGCGCGTCGAGCGGCAACACAACCTCAAACGTCGCTCGACACGCGGGGCGTTGCCCACGCGGTTAAACGAAGATTGCGACCAAACTCACAGGGTGCTGAACAGTCGCGACAACCGTTGGCCAAACGAGAACGTCGCCACTAAACTCGGGCGATGACTCTCGAAAACTATGTTTTGTTGTGTGTCGCCGCGCTGCTGGCGGGGATCGTGAATGCCGTGGCGGGGGGCGGGACGTTGCTCACGTTTCCGGCGGTGGCTTTGGTGCTGGGGCCAACCGCCACAGCGACCGTGATGGCGAATGCCACGAGTACCGTCGCGTTGTTTCCCGGATCGCTCGCCGCGATGTGGGGCTATCGGCGCGAGTTGGCGGGAACGCGGGCTTGGATCGTGCCGCTGATCGGGCCGTCGCTCGTCGGCGGTGCGATCGGAACGTGGCTGGTCGCGCAGCGCGATCCGCAAGAGTTTCAAGTCCTGGTGCCGTGGCTGATCCTGTTGGCGACCGCGCTGTTTCTGCTCCAGCCGACGATTACGAAATGGACGGGGATCGGGAAGCCGCACGAAGCACCATCACGTCGGTTGGTGATCGGGATCATGAGCTTTCAGTTTTTGATCGCGGTCTACGGCGGCTACTTCGGTGCGGGGATCGGCATTCTCATGCTGAGTGCCCTCGCGCTGATGGGCTTCTCGGACATTCATAAGATGAACGGCGTGAAGACGCTGCTGGCCTCGGGGATCAACGGTGTCTCGGTGGCGCTGTTCATCTGGTTCGACAAGGTCAATTGGACGCTGGCCATCCCGATGATTGTCTCAGCCATCGTCGGCGGCTTCGTCGGTGCGAGCGTCGCGCGGAGGTTGAACAAGAATCACGTCCGCTACGGTGTCGTGGTGATCGGCTTGCTGCTGTCAGGGTATTACTTCTTCAAGACGATGACGGCGTGAGTGGGGGGGCGAACCGCAGTCCACCCTTTCACGGCCCTCGGCTGCGATTCCTCGCTTACGCTTCGGGTTGGTGTGGATCACGGCCAGTTGGCGGCAACGGCTCTTGTGTGAGCGGCCTCTTCGGGCGAGCGGTGTTGATCGAGCCAACGGTCCAGATCGCTCCGCGCGACTTCGCGCCACGGTTGTCGAACGACTCGCGCCAGTTGCCGAGTTGCTCGACATTCTTCGACGAGCGGGCGGCGGCGGCAATCACGGTGTCCAACAGTGCCCAGGTCATATCAGCGGGAGTCCTCGTTTCAAATAGCTTCTGTCGGTCATTGGGCCGCCCCTGAAACGCCTTCACCGAATCATCCGCCAAGCGTTGGGGCAGTTTCGACGCATGGACTCCGTCTCGAAACGGCCATCGCGCGTAGATCATCGTCGCCAACGCGAGAGCCGTCAGATCGTCTTCCGGCTGAACGGCCATTAGTATGCGACTCGTCATCAATGCTCTTCTCTTCAGTCCACTCCCGCGACCATGCTTGCCGCCACAGACCACGCGATCAATCGGCTGTCACACGACTTCTTTCTCATGTGAAATGGGACATGCCCAACACTGTTCGGCACTCGGGTTGCTGGGCGGCCACATTTATTTATCGGGGCGGCACGCTTTTCGCGCCAGGCGCGGCATGAATTAGAGATTTGCGCAGGGACATTCGAAACTCACGGAAGATGCGGGGCGGATCGGTGCCGGTGCTGGCGAGCAATGCTGAAGGTGCGGAGACTGCGGCCGCGTCGCAGTCCACGCCGCCACTCATCGCTCCGCCACCCCTGCGCGAGCGACCGCTGACGGAGCAGGACATCGTCGGGCTGAAGTATTTTGACGAGCTGTTGCCGCTGTTCCAACGGCTGCGTGAGGGCGGTTGCCAGCGGGACAAGGCGGGGAATCGCGAGCTGCATTACGACCAATATTGTCTGCTGGTGTTGCAGTATTTATTCAATCCCATCTGTTCGTTGCTGCGGGCGGTGCAGCAGGCCAGCGAATTACAGAACGTGCAGAAGAAGCTCGGTTGTGCGCGGGCGGCGTTGGGGTCGCTGTCGGAGGCCGCGACGGTCTTCGACCCCGAGCGACTGGTTGGGATCATCGAGGAGTTGAGCGACCGGTTGCCCTGTTCGCCGCACGATGCGGGGTCGCGCGACGAGAAACTCAAGGGTCTGGCGGGGACGCTCACTCTGGTCGATGCCACGCTGGTGACGGCCCTGCCGCGCATCATGCACGCCTCGGTGAGAAAGCGTGGCGGCGAGAGCGGCACG
>JAYSQC010000520.1:0-11154 GCA_043721755.1 Schlesneria sp. | reverse complement strand
CAGCCCTTCTTTGGTGGCAGGGAACTTCCAGAACCGGGGGGCTGACGCCACCCCGCTCAGAAACAGACAAGAGGGCTAACGCCCAAGAATCACACTTGGATTGCGGCGGAACGAAGTGAAGCCGCGCTGGGTCTTTCGCGGTTCACTCTCTTTGTCTGCTCCTCACGCGATGCGCAGTCCCTTCGGTAGAGATTCGCCGAAGAGGAGCGATTGGTCTTCGGCTTCGAGTGTGCCGACTTCGCGGACCAGTTCGCGGTGACGTTCCGGCGCGGCAATGCGGTTCATCCACGTGAGGACCGTGTGGCGAATCGTCTCGTCGATGTCGCGGTAGCGGTCGCCGGTCTTCCTCGCGAGTTGCATCACGGCGAACGCGACCAGCGGATCGCTGTTGTCGAACTGCATGAGGCGGTTCAGCCAGCGAGTGGCCACGTCGGGTGAGACCACGGCGTTGAGTGGTCCGTACACGAGCCGCCTCGCGCCGACTCGGGCTAGCGCCCACAAGGCGGCGGCGCGGAGCGAGGCGAAGCGATCGCGAGCGAGCAGATCGAGCAACATCTCTCCCAGTTCGGCCTTCGTCGCGGCGGACAACAATTCACACGCGCCGAGTAACCGCAGTGTCTCGGCCGACTCGTGCGGATTGCGGCCGAAATCGTTCCCCTTCGTTCCTGTTGAGGCTCGCAGCGATGTCCGCACGGTGGCGAGTAGCGATGAACAGAGAGCCTGCTGCTGTCCCGTGGTCAGTCCTCCCGCCACGCGCCGCCACAAGATCGACAACTCGGCGCGCGAGGCGGGCGTGTTGTGAACGACCTTCCCGCCGAGCCGCTTCCACGTCTCGGCGACGCGCCAATCATCGACCGCCAACCCGTAACCGGGGCGCAGCGCGAAGCCGGTCAGGTTGAGCCACCGCGCCTCGTGTTGAGGACTCCGCGCGCGACCCGACTCGACCTCCAGCAACGCTTCCCACAACTGACGTAACAACGTCGTCGGCCATTCGCCCCGCTCGATGCCGAGCGTTTCGACCAAGCGTTTCATCAAGCGATCGGGGTCACCTCCTGTCCCCTCGCCCCCCGCCTTGGGGGGGAGAGGGTTAGGGTGAGGGGGGGCGTTGGAGTCGTGCGACTCGCGATCAACGGGATGAAGTTGAAGTGACGATGCTTCTTCCGATAACACGCTCGCTGGTGCTGGAAGCGAAGCAGAAGCCCCCCTCACCCTAACCCTCTCCCGACCACCCAAAGCGGCTGTGCCCGACGGGGGCGAGGGGACAAGAGAGGAACCCGGAACGGCAAACGTCCGCGCGATGACCTCGCACGCTGCGCGGCCGACCGTCTCATCGAACACCCCCTGCTGTTCACCGACCGCTTCATGCGCGGCGACATCCGTTTGTGTGGCCGACCTCACATCGAACAGCAACTTCCACGAACGCTTTCCGTTCGCTTCGCGGCACCACAGGTCGAGCGTTCCGATCTCGGTCAGCTTCGCCTGCAACACGACCGTCACCGAACCGGCTTCTTTTGACTTACCTTGTTTGAGAACCGTCCGAATCGGCGGCAAGGCTCGGATTCGCTCGGGGTCGATCGCGACGAGATCGCCTGGTTTGTCCGTCAGCCGGATGCTCGACACATACAACGGGAACTCGATCGGCTGGGACACGAGCAACTCGAACTGCCGCTGAGTCAGATCGACCTCGTGCCCCGGTTCGATCCCGGCGGGGAGGAGGCAGAGGGCGGAGGGTTGAGGGTTGAGGGTCGAAGGTTGAGGGGCAGCAGAAGAGGCACTCTCGACTCCCACGTAATACGTCCGCGCGAGACCCGCTGCGATGCGCACGCCCTCGCCACGCCGGACCATGCCGTAGTAAGCCGCTCCGCGTGCGACGGCCAAGTCGAGCCGTTCGTTCTCCAACACGATCGGCGTCCAGTTGGGATCGGCCTCGCTACGAAACCAGCGTTCGAGCGACTCGACCACTCGTCGCTGCAAGATCGGTGACGCGAAGACACCACCGTTGAAGAGGACAATGTCGGGTCGAGCCGGGTCGTAGGATGGGCACTCTTGCCCGTCCGCGTCTCGTTCGTGACTAACAGTCTGTAGAAAACCCCCACGGGGCTTGTCCCGGTGGCTCGCGGGTCTTTGCACTACTGTGGAATCCAATTGGAATTGAGTAGTGCAAAGACCTGATTCCACCGGGGCAAGCCCGGTGGGGTGGGTGTTCAACAGGCTGCCAAGAGGACGGGCAGGAGTGCCCATCCTACTTTCGTCCAGCGCGACGTATCGATGCGCCGTCAGGAACGCTGCGAGATGTGTCGTCACCGACGGATCGGCGGCGTACGGGAGGCCGAACTCTTGGAAGCCCGATTGAGATGCGAGCGGCTTGGCATCGAGCGCGACATCCGAAAAGAAGCCGTTCACCAACAGCTCGCGCACTTCGTCGCGCGTGACGGGGATTTGCAGGCCACCGCCGATCAACTTCGAGCCGCCGCCGGGCAAGGTCAGCGTCCATTTTTCCGGTGCGTCGTTGGCCATCAAGATTTCTTTGGCCTGCCGACAACTGCGGACGAGAACGCTCCATTGCCTCGGTTCAAGATGCCCGTCTCCCTTGAGCCGTCTCTCAATGTGATGCGCCAGCGCGAGGTCACAGTTGTCGCCGCCGAGGATCAGGTGATCGCCAACCGCCACGCGATGAAACTGCACGGTGCCGCTTTCGCCCTGCTTCACGCGGATCAGCGTGAAGTCGCTCGTCCCGCCGCCGACATCGCACACGAGGATTTTTTGACCGGGCGACACGAGGTCACTCCAGTTCGCCGCGTGCTTGTCGATCCAGGCATAGAACGCGGCTTGAGGCTCTTCGATGAGGACGATCTTCGTCAGTCCCGCCTGCTTCGCGGCCTTCACGGTCAACTCGCGAGCCACTTCATCGAACGACGCGGGGAGCGTGAGCACAAAGTCCTGCTGGGCGAGCGGATGTTCGGGGAACTGCGCGTCCCACGCCTCGCACGCATGTTGCAGATAGCGGGCGCTGACGGTGACGGGCGAGAGTCGTTCGACATCCTCAGCCCCCTGCCACGGCAAGAGGTCCGCCGTCCGATCGACCCCCGCATGACACAGCCACGACTTCGCCGACGAGATCATCCGACCGGGGACGAGCGTGCCGTGATCGCGCGCGAAGTGGCCGACTACGTAGCCGTCACGCTCCGCGTGACGTTTGCCCGATTGCGTGGCGGTCTCCGATCCCGCATTCGTTCGTTCTGTCCCCGCCGCTTCGTCTCGCGGAGCGAGACGGCGACCTTGCCACGGCATTCGCGTCGAGTCATCCGGGAACTCGCCACTCGCCGGCTGATAGTGAAACGACGGCAACGTGTCACGCGCTTCGATCTGTCCCGGCGCGACGACTTGAGGAATTGCAAACGTGCGGATGCGGCGCGGCGTCTCGTGCGTATCGACGTAAGCCATCGCCGAGTTCGTCGTCCCGAGATCGAGTCCTACAACGAAGCGGCTGGATAAGGTTTGGTCTGCGGTGATCATGGTGCTTCAATATAAGTTGCAACCCCACCGGGCTGGCCCCGGTGGAAAGAGGTTTCTGCACTACTCACCCTGCCCTTGGTCCTGTCGAGACAGGTTGGCAAATGTGCGCAAAAGTAGTGCAAAGACCTGATTCCACCGGGGCCAGCCCGGTGGGGAGAGGGAGTTGGGGTTGCTCTTCGTTCAGACGGTCTCGCGGTACTATACGGCCCGCCTGCGAGACTCTTCAAAGCACTCCCCGCGTTGTGCGCCAGACCGTCGAAGTCCGGCTTAGAACCTGTCGAAATATTAGTCCGCATTTCAAAACTAGCCCGACGCGCGAGCGAGGGCTTCGTACTCATCAAACGTCGTGCCCCTCGCTCGCGCGTCGGGCTAGTTTTTCCGACTCCACAAAACACGGAGTTGATTTTGGACAAGTTCTTAGCTTTGTTAGCCGGACTTCTGCTCGGTGGCCAAGACTTCTGCTCGCTGACCATTTCGATCAGGGAAGTCCGCTCGACCCAGGAAGTCCGGCTAACAAAGCTATACCCCACGCGGTTAAACGAATCAGTTCTAACCGCGCGAAGTATAAGCCGGACTTCAGCACTCCTTTCATTGCCCGCGAGGACACTCATGCCGAATGCGATCCGTTGTTGTTTGTTGGTTCTGATCGGCTGGACTTCGTGGGCGGCGGCTCAAGAGGCGACGATGACATTGCGAGGCCAAGTGATCGACGCCGACAGCAAACTTCCCATTGGTGCGCGCATCTATGTGAAGGGGGCCGATGGCAAGTGGTACTTTCCCAAGTCGGCCTCGCCCGAGGGAACGGCGTTCGAGTTCAAGCGGCAGGCGGGACCGAACAGTCTCGAACAGCATGTGACTCTGTCGGCGCATCCGTTCGTCGTGGATGTTCCGCCGGGGACGTACACGATCACCGTCGAACGGGGCAAGGAATTCGTGCCGCTCGTCCAAGAGATCGGCATCGCAAAAGCGACCGGCGATGACGCGAATGTGATTGAAGTCACGTCGCCGATCCGGCGGTGGATCAACATGGCCGAGCAAGGTTGGTACTCGGGCGACATTCACGCGCATCGGCCGCTGTCGGAGATGCCGAACCTCGTCCTGGCGGAAGACATCAACGTGGCGACGCCGCTGTCGCACTGGGTCACGGCGGCCGACACCGACCCGACGACTGGCAACCGCGTCACGGCACCGGCTCCGCAGCCCGAGTGGATCGCCGTCGATCGGACTCACGGCATCTATCCGCTGAACACCGAGTACGAAATCTTCACCGTCGGCGGCAAGTCGCACACACTCGGCGCGGTCCTGATCTGCGGGCAACGGACGCGACTCGACAAGGGCATTCCGCCGGTGAAGCGGATCGCCGAGCAAGCTCATGCCGACGGCGCGTTCCTCGACTTGGAAAAGCATTCGTGGGCGTGGTCGCCGATGATCGTGCCGCTGATGAAGGTCGATCTGTTTGAGTTGGCGAACAACCACTGCTGGCAGACCGAGTTCGCTCACAGCACTTGGACGCTCGACGCCGCCGCGAAGTACATGAACCTCGACCTGAACGACAAAGGCTTCACCGAGTGGGGCTGGATCGACTTCGGCTTCCAGTCGTATTACGCCTATCTCAACTGCGGCTTCCGGATGATGCCGTCGGCCGGAACGGGAGCCGGTGTGCATCCGGTGCCGTTCGGATTCAGTCGCGTCTACGTCCATGTGCCGGGTGAGTTCACGTTCGCGAAGTGGCGCGCAGGGCTGCTCGCCGGCCGGAGCTTCGTCACGACGGGACCGCTGCTGCAGGTCCAGTTCAACGGTGAAGACGCAGGCCACACGTTCCGGTCGGAGACCGCTTTCAAAACGATCCGCATCACGGGAACAGCCGCTTCACTGGCTCCGCTCGACCGGATCGAAATCCTCATCAACGGCGATGTCGCTCGCACGATCCGACCAACTGCTCAGAAGCAATCCAACGGCAGCTTCGCGATCACGCTCGACGAGTCCCTCACGCTTGAAGGCTCCGGCTGGCTGGCCGTCCGCTGCTTCGAGTCACACCCGACCAAACGAGTCCGCTTCGCTCACACCGCCCCGATCTTCGTCGATGTGCCGGGCCAGCCGCTCGCGCCGAAGCAGGTGGAAGTCGAGCACTTCATCGACCGGATGGAACGCGAACTCAAACGCCACGAGGGAGTCCTCGCCCACGACGCGGTCGAAGAGTATCGCGAAGCACTGGCGATCTACCGTGAGTTGCTCGGCCGCGCGAAGTGATACCAATCAGAGATCCAATTCCACCCCTTCACCAAGAATTTCTGACCTGAGTTCGAGGCGGTCAATCAAGTTCATCGCCATCACGTGGACTGTCGCCCGACCCGTGGGAGTCAGCCCGATGACTTCAGCTCCAGCAAATTCAAAGTGGTCTTTCCACGATTGCTGTCTCGGATCAAACAGTCGCACGAGTGATCGAGTCACAGGATCGATTCCCGTGAGATTCGGACCTTTGTGCGAGTTGCAGTGGTGACAAGCCAAGGCCAAGTTCTGGGCTTCGGTCGCCCCCTGATGCTGGCGTGGAATGATGTGTTCGATGTGAAACGTCGCCAAGGGAGAGGCTTCTTGGGGAAGACGGCAATACTCGCACCGATCCCCGGCTCGCTGACGCACAAATGTTTTGAGTGCCGCGTCCATCATTTGTCCGATGAGTTCCGATTCTCACGCCGTCTGCGACGCCAACTGCTTGCGAGCTTTGGATTGCAGGATCGATACGAAGTCGATGGCTCGGACATAGGCCGCGTACTTCGACTGCTCATCGGGAGAGAGCAGGCCCTCGTTGCACTTATCGGCCAGTTCGTCGAGCCGCGCCTGCGTGGTGGGTGACGCTCGCAAGGCGACCAACATCCGAGCCACCTCGGGCGTCAGGCAGCGACTGACGGGATCGAGAATCTCGTCGAAGACTTCGGTTTCTAAGGCGGTACTCATGGCAACACTCCGATCAAGGGTTCAAGCCGTCGTGAGTGACATCTTCCAAACTCAGCCCGTTCCCAGACCGCGGTCGTAGGCTTCGAGGTCGCGCATGTAGACGGCGAGGGTGGACTGCAAGGTTTCGCGGCCGATTTGCCAGCGGGGAGTTTCGTCGGTGTAGCGATGACAGTGTTCGACCAGCAGGCGGTGGAGGAACTTGAACAGGTGGCGGGGGACTCGCAAGCGGGCGAGGGTGCTGACGAGTTCGGGTTCCGAGATCGCGTCCTCGAACCACGCCTTCAGCTTCGCGGGGACGGCGGGTTTGGAAGTGGCCTCGTTGGCCGAGGGCGTGGCGAGGTTGGTGTCACTCGCCGCCGCCGCCGGTTTCGAGTTGCTCGCGGTGATGCGGTCGTTGGCGAGGTCGTACAGAGACTCGCCCGTCCACTCCAGTGAGCGGATCAGGTTCTGCTTGTCGAGTCGCGAGTGTTCGTAGAATTCCTTGTTCTCGCGTGCCAGGAAGAAGCTCACTTCAATCGGCAGCAGCAGTTTGAAGCCGATTCCGGGAAGCTTGAGGAATTTGTTGTCGAACATCGGCCAGAGGAACGCCTTCATCCGTTCTGCCGATCCGTTGATGAGATGTGGCTCGTCCACACGGTCCACCAGAATCGTGATGGACTCAAACCCGACCGTCTTGAGAATCCCCTGCAACTTGGCGAGCAACTCGTAACGATCGTCGCTTCGTTCCCGAGACGGCACGGGCTGTCCGGTGATGTCCTTCGCTTCGAGACTCGTCAGCGTCCCGCGCAGCGTGTTGGTCTGTCGGTCCAGCACGCGAATCTGCCGATTGATCTTCCAGGACAACCAGAGCGTGGTCGATTGTCGGATCAGCCACGGCAGCCAGCCCGCGACAATGATCAGCCAGACCCACCACGACGAAAAGAAGCTCGCCAACCAGCCGAAGTCCGCGAGGATTCCGAACATCCCCAGCGAGACGGCGGTGCCGATGCCCATCTCTTTCCACGTCTGCCAGTTCGGGAATCGCAGCTTGCGACGGAGACTCGTCCAGCGCTGCTGCAACGAGACATCGGTGCTGCGGTCGTAGAAGGCGGTCAATAACAGAAGGTCTCGCTTTTGAGGCCGCGACAGTTTTTGAAGTCGGTCTCCCTGGACTTCAAACGGCAGTGGCTTGCCATCGACCCGCTCGTTGAGAATGTCGTCGATGAGTTGTGTGACCGCGAGCGACAGAATGCAGTCGATGTGGTCCCACAACCGCCACCGTGCCAGCGTGCGTTCGGGCGTCGCGCCGGGCCACGAGACTTTCCCATTGAAGCAATCGAGGAACGGATTGAAGTTGTCGTACTCCACCACAAACACACGCGCGTCGGGATGTTGCTTGTTGTACACGGATGTGTGTTCGACGATCTGCAGTCGAATCGCCGTCTTCCCCGCCCCTTTTTCACCAAACACGACGGCCGTCGCCGGTGTGCCGGGATCGCCGTAGATCTTGTCCCATGCGGGATGAAACGTCCCGCGCGAACAATGCTGCTGGAAGAGCGGATCGGTCTGAGCGTCCTCCTGCGAGAACGGGTTCTGCGTCAAACCGTGATGCTCAAGAAACTGCTGAACTTTCATCGGGTCGTCAACTTTCGAGGTCGAAGTGGCAACGAGCGTAGTGGCGGAACGATTGGAGAGTCGTCTCGTTTAACCGCGTGGGCAACGCCCCGCGCGTCGAGCGGCATGGAAAGCTGTTTCGCCCGTCGGCGCGCGGGGCGTTGCCCACGCGGTTAAACGACGGACTGAATTCGCCGGGCCAGACTCTAAGCGCGGACCGGCACAGCGTCCACCAAGCCCAGCGGGATTCACAGCCTCTTCAAATTGGCATCGACCAATGAACGACTGCACCCATCGACCAGTGCCAGCCACACCGTTGGTTGACAATTGCCAACTCAGCCGCGCTACTCCCGCCCCGACACATTTTCAGGGAGAGAGGTTTCATGGGCAGAGTCTCAACGGCGTTCCGCGCCTTTTTCGGATCGTTGTTCAACGGCGACACGGCAACCCGCGTGAGTCAGGCGTTGTCATCGAAGGGCCTTCCCACGCCGGTGCCCGTCGCCACGCCGACCGCTCACGAACCGACGCCGGTCGCAATTAAGAAACCCGAGCCGAAGAAGCCGACTCAAAGTGAAGCGATCACGCTGTTGGCCACGCTTCAGCGTGAAGCACGTCTCATCGACTTCCTCAAAGAGGACTTAAGTGGTTACGCCGACGAACAAGTCGGCGCGGCGGTACGAGCCATTCAGCGCGACAGCGCGAAAGTTCTCGACCGCTTCTTCGCGCTGCAACCTGTCGTCGCCGACGAAGAGGGCGCGAAGATCAGCGTCCCCGCCGGGTTCGATGCGGCCCGGTATCGCCTCACCGGCAAAGTGACCGGCAACCCCCCGTTCGCTGGCACGCTGCAACACCACGGCTGGGAAGCGACCAAGTGCGAACTGCCGCAGTTCACCGGAAGTGATTCGGCCGCGAAGACGGTGGCCCCGGCGGAGGTCGAAGTCGGGTAAGGGCGAAACAAGTTCAACCACGGATTTCACGGAGAACACGGATCAAGACGAGCGGCAGATAGTGGCAACTGGCAGACGAAATGGGATGCCTGTTCTTATCCGTGCCTTCCGTGTGATCCGTGGTTCAAATCTCTTTACTGCTTTGGAATCAACACGGATGCCTGCCAAGTACATCATTGGAATTGATCTCGGAACAACGAACAGTGCGCTGGCTTATGCGGCACTCGGCACTGATAAGCCCGAGGTGACGTTGTTGCCGATCCCGCAGCTTGTCGCTCCAGCGACGGTTGAGAATCGGAATCTGTTGCCTTCGTTCCTCTACCTCGCGCCGAAGATTGAGGCCGCGTCGGGGGCTTACGATTTGCCTTGGGCGACGGATCGCGAGTTCGCAGTCGGTGAGATGGCTCGGCGGCAGTCGGCTGAGTTGCCCGAGCGGACTGTCGGCGCGGCCAAGTCGTGGCTCTGTCACAGTCGCGTTGATCGGCATCAGGCGATCTTGCCGTGGGGCGCGGGAGACGATGTCGCGAAGGTCTCGCCCGTGACGGCGGCGCGTCGGTACTTGGAGCATCTCGTCGCCGCGTGGCACGACGCTTTTCCCAACGACCCGATCGCGCAACAGGAAGTCGTACTGACGGTCCCCGCGTCATTCGATGCCAGTGCGCGCGAGTTGACGCGCGAGGCCGCGTCGCTCGCCGGACTACCCGATGGGTTGGTGTTGCTGGAGGAACCGCAGGCGGCGGTGTACTCGTGGCTGACCGCGATTGGAGACCGCTGGCGGAAGGCGATGAAGGTCGGTGACACGTTGCTCGTGTGCGATGTCGGTGGCGGGACGACGGACCTCACGCTGGTGGGCGTCGCCGAAGAGGATGGCGAGCTGGTGTTGAAGCGGCTCGCGGTCGGCAATCACTTGCTGGTCGGCGGCGACAACATGGACTTGGCTCTCGCGCATCATGTGGCCGGGCTGTTCGCCAAGAAGGCGGTGACGCTCGATCCGTGGCAATCGGTCTCGCTCTGGCATGCGTGCCGAGCGGCGAAAGAGACGTTGCTCGCGCCCGATGGCCCGAAGAAGCATCCGGTCAGTGTGCTCGGTCGTAGCAGCAAGCTCATCGGCGGGACCGTCACGGTGGACGTGCCGCGCGATGCGACGGTCGATCTGCTCGTCGATGGCTTCTTTCCGAAGTGTGGCGTCGCTGATCGACCGGCTCGGCAGCGGGCCTCGGGCTTTCAAGAGTTGGGTCTGCCCTACGAAGCCGACACGAGCGTCACGAAGCATCTGGCCGCGTTCCTGCAAAGTCACGGGCCATCCGATGGCGAGCCGATTCGACCGACGCACGTCCTGTTCAACGGTGGCGTCTTCAAGGCGGAGGCGATGCGGACGCGACTGCTCGACACGCTCAAGGGGTGGTTCCCCGAGACGGCTCCGCAACCGCTCGAAGGGATTCATGATCTCGACTACGCGGTGGCGCGCGGCGCGGCGTACTACGGTTGGGCGAAGATCAAAGGAGGCGTGCGGATTCGCGGTGGCGCGGCCCGCTCGTACTACGTCGGCATCGAATCGGCGGGCCTTGCGATCCCCGGTGCCCCGCGCCCGCTGCGCGCGTTGTGCGTCGTCCCGTTCGGCATGGAAGAAGGAACCGAACTCGACGTGCCGTCCGATTCCATCGGCCTCATTGTGGGTCAGCCCGCGCACTTCCGATTCTTCAGTTCGTCCACGCGCAAGGACGACTCGGAAGGAGTCCGCTTGCAGTACTGGACGGATGAAGAGCTATCCGAAACCGACTCACTCGAAGCGACGCTGCCGAAGGATGATGCCATCGACGACAACTATGTCCCGGTCCAGTTCCACACGAAGATCACCGAGTTGGGAGTGCTGGAACTCTGGTGCGTCAGCACGCGCGGCAGCGGCCGTTGGAAGCTGGAGTTCAGTGTCCGCGAGGATGTCGCGTGACACACCAACCCGCAGCGTGAGCGAGGACAGCGTGCGTACCAAGCAGTTTGTATCACGTCGGAATGAAGACACGTCCTCGCTCACGCTGCGGGTTAGTCCTCAAACAAGCGAACCCCACCGGGCTTGTCCCGGTGGAAATAGGTTTTTGCACTACTTGCTCATTCACTCGAAGCGGCGCGACGAGTAGTGCAAAAA
>JAYSQC010000519.1:0-7004 GCA_043721755.1 Schlesneria sp. | reverse complement strand
CGAGCGACGTTCGAGTCTGTTCCCCATCAACGCGCGGGGCGTTGCCCACGCGGTTAAACGAGGTCAACCCCTCAAGATAAAGTTGGCGGACCACTAGTTCACAACGCGCGACAGAATCGGCTCGGATTCTCAGCGACAGGAGTCGTAGTCCGGACCCCTTGGTCCGGACGAGACCTCGCGCAGGAGAGCAACTGATACCTCGCGCGGTCAGTGATGAGACAACTGAGCGGGGCGGCGTCAGCCCCCCGGTTCTTCTAAAGCGGGCTTACGCCCAAGAATCGGGGGCTGACGCCGCCCCGCTCAGAAACCTCTCGTTTTGTGCCGTGCGAGGTATCAACAACTCAGCTCATGGCCGCGCGCGGTATCACCGCGTCCGACTCGGAATGGTGCGGCCGCGTGTTGAGAATCGGAAACGATCACGTTGCCGTTTTGACTCGCGCCGTCATCGGTCGCGGGACTTTTGGCCGTTCTGTTCGAGTCGTCTGGTTTTCTCATTGAGACTTGTGGTTCCATTTCGTTTCATCTGAAGGCGGTCACGAACTTGGCGGTCGGGCACGGTTGACCCATCGTGTTGGCTCGATCCCGTTCGTAGTTTGAACGCCCTGCGATGTCTGCGTGCTCGCCGTGGATGCCATCAGCGAGCGGCAGGCGCGCAGCACAACTCCGCTTTCCGGATGGGAGACTTGCCATGTTGTCTTTGAAACGTTGGATCACCTGTGCCTGCTCGCTGCTGGTGAGCGTGGCTCAAGCGACGGCTGCGGATGTCGTGGTCGATTGGAACAATGTGTTACTGGACACGATCCGGGCGACGGGCGGGCCGCCCTGTCCGATCTCGCGCACGCAGGCACTGGTTCATGCCGCGATCTATGACGCCGTGAACTCGATTGACCGAAAACATGAACCGTACTTGGAGTTCATTCCCGCGCCGGTGGGAGCCTCTTCCCCTGCCGCCGCTGCGGCGGCCGCCCATCGGGTCTTGACGACACTGTTCCCCACGCGAACCGCCATCTACGACGCCGCTCTCGCCGCGTCGCTGGCGGACGTGCCGGACGGTGCAAACGAGACCGCCGGTGTAACGTTGGGGCGAGCCGCCGCGGACGCCTTGCTGGACGAGCGAGCTGACGACGGAACACAAGAGAATCCGACCTACGTCATTGAAAACAATCCCGGCGACTGGCGTCCCACGTTTCCTGACTATACGAGTACGCCGTTCAATCCGTCCTGGGGTTACACAGCTCCTTGGACCATGTTTGATGGCGATCAGTACCGTCCGATTGGACCGCTTGGCATCCGCAAGATGAGCACCTTGTTGCAGAGTCGCGGGTACGCGGATCAAGTTAATGAAGTGAAGTCGTTCGGCTCGCGAAACAGCACCGTGCGCACGGCCGAGCAAACGCGGATCGCCTTCTTCTGGGCGAACGATGTGAACGGCACCTACAAGCCGCCGGGCCACTTGAACGCGATCACGCAGGTGGTCTCGCATGATCGCGGCTTGTCGATGATCGAGAACGCACGCCTGTTTGCCCTCACCAATCTCGCGATGGCTGATGCGGCCGTGGTGGCGTGGGATTCCAAATACGACACGAACATCGATCTATGGCGACCGATCTCGGCGATCCGGCTGGCTGATACCGACGGCAATGCGCGCACGGTGGCCGACCCCAATTGGGAGCCGCTCAATCCCTTTACGCCGCCGTTCCCGGCTTACGTTTCGGGACATGCCGCGTTCGGGGCGGTTCATGCCGCCGTGATGGCGGGCTACTTCGGAACGGACAAGGTGACGTTCACCATCACCTCCGAAGACCCGTTCTATGTCGCGTTGGGAGGCGGATCGAGAACATTCAAAAAATTCTCGGACGCGGGGTGGGAGAACGGCATCAGCCGACTCTACTTAGGCGTTCACTTTCGCTTCGATGCGACCGATGGCAACCGCGCCGGAACGGAACTGGGGAAGTACGTCGTCCGGAATTATCTCCGACCGATCTCGCGCGCCGACCTCGACGGCAACGGCAAAATGACGGTGCAAGATCTGAAAGCCTTCACGGCCGCCTACGCTGGTGGAGAAGTCGCGGCGGACATGGATTCAAACGGAGTCATCAACACGCTCGATCTGGGCCGGTTCATGGTGTTCTACGGAAAAGGGGACCGCGGCTGATTGAGAAGGCGGAGTTTCACGCGGTTAAACCTCGCGCGGCTCAACGTGAGAGGTTTCCGAGCGGGGTGGCGTCAGCCCAATGGCACTCACTTTGTGAGGTAGCTGAAGTCGTCAGACTTCAGAGGATCGTCAAAGCCGGCTGAATTCTTACGAATTCAGCTACGTCGCACCGAACGTCCATTTGAAATTCGCTCAAAGTGAGTGCCATTGGGCGTCAGCCCCTCCGGTTCTTCCCAAGCGGGCTTACGCCCAAGAACCGGGGGGCTGACGCCGCCCCGCTCAGATGACTCATCACGGACCGCGCGAGGTATCAACGAATTCGTGGTACTCACTCTTCATTCATACGGCCCAATCAGGGCGTTCCGC
Source organism: Schlesneria sp. (assembly GCA_043721755.1). GTDB lineage: Bacteria > Planctomycetota > Planctomycetia > Planctomycetales > Planctomycetaceae > Schlesneria. Next base: position 4,483 of record JAYSQC010000519.1, on the reverse strand, counting down.
TTCAAACGTCATTCGTTCGCGCGTGAACGGGTGCGTGAACGTGATGCGTTGGGCCAGCAGGCACAGCGGCGCAGCATCGACCGCGTGAGTTTGAGTGTCGCCGAGTTGCCTCTCGGGGAGATAGGTCGGGTCGCCGACGATGGGCCAACCGAGATGCCAGAGGTGGACGCGAATCTGATTGGTGCGGCCGGTGAGTGGAACAACCTCCAGCAGCGTGGTGCCGTCCGAATGACGCTCGATCACGCGGAAGTCGGTGCGAGACGGGAGGCCGTCCGCCTCATCAATGGCGCGTGAACCGAGGTCACTCGAAACGGAACTGATCGCCGCGTCGCAGGTGAAATGGTCTTCAGCGGGATGTCCGATCACGCGGGCAAGGTACGTCTTTTCGATCTCGCCCCGTTGAAACTGCGGCTGCAACAAACCGGCGATGTGCTTGGTGCGTGAGAGCAGCACGATGCCGCTGGTGTTCGCGTCGAGGCGGTGCGCCGCACGCGGATTGTGCGGCCGATAGACCGATTCCAAAATGTGTTGCAGCGTGTTGCGATTGAACCGGCCGCACGGGTGCATCGGCAGCGGTGCCGGCTTGTGGATGACGAGGATCGCTTCGTCTTCGTACAGGATGCGGATGTCGGCGTTGACCTCGGGTTCGATCGTTTCGGGCTGACGTTGCAGATAGCGTTCGCCTGTGCGGACGCGATGCTCGGGACCGACCGCGTGACCATCGGGATGCAGCAGTCGCCCCTGTTCACACCGCTGCTGCCAGTCGTCGCGTGGAATGTGATCGAACAGTCCCGCCAAGCAATCGAGCAGCGTCTGGCCCTCGAACTTGGGCGGCACTTTGACCGGCCGCAGGTTCTCGTAGGCAACGCTGCCCGGCAGCGGATTCGTCGCGAGACGCAGGGCGGCGTGACGCGCGGCAATCCCGATGGCGCGCTGCTCCTCGTCAGATTGAAAGCAGTGCGGACACGACCGGCCGGGGATGTGTCGCGGGTCGCGTTGCTCTTCAAACGTGAGGGGCGATTGGCAGACGAAGCACTGATCGCTGGCGGTCTCTTCCAAGTGCGGATCGACGCCGACGCGCTGGTCGAACACAAAGCACTCGCCGTCGTAGTGCGCGGCCCCGCAGTCCTCAAAATACTTGAGGATGCCGCCGTCGAGTTGAAAGATGTTTTCAAACCCCTCGCGCTGCATGAACGGCCCGGCCTTCTCGCAACGGATGCCGCCCGTGCAGAACATGACGATCGGCTGCTGTTTCAGTACCTCGGGAAGCTGCTTCACCGCGTCGGGGAACTCCCGAAATTGGTCGATCCCCACGGTGAGGGCGTTCTTAAATGTCCCCAGCTTCACTTCGTAATCGTTCCGCGTGTCGAGCAGCGTGACGGGACGCCCCTCGTCCAGCCACTGCTTCAATTCGCGAGGACTCAGCTTGGGCGAGGGCCGTCGCGCCGGATCGATCCCCTCGACCCCGAACGCGATGATCTCCTGCTTGATCTTCACCAACATGCGGTGAAACGGTTGATGGTTGCTCTCGCTGAATTTGGCTTGCAGTTCGGCCAATCCGGGTACGGCACGCAACTCGGCCAACAGCGCGTCGATGTCGCCGCGTGGCCCCGCGACGAACAGGTTGACCCCTTCCGTGCTGAGCAGGATCGTTCCCTTCAGTCCGGCCGTTTTGCACTGCGCCAGCAGCCGTTCGCGCAGCGGTTTGAGTTCGGAAAGAGGAGCAAACTTGTAGGCGGCGATGTTGGTCGTGACAGGCATGGTGAGGCTGGGCAATTGAGAGCGGGAGGAAGTACAGAGTCAATACTGAGGAATGCGAGCGGTGAAATCAGGGCAAACGAGATCGGCGTGCGGTGCGGTGTCAGCCTCGCTTGCGCGTTTTGAAGTTGCGCTGTTTTGGATTTTCGCCCCCACGGGGCAGCCGTAAGTCAGCCCAGGGCCAGCGACCCACGGGAGCGCCGCCCTAGGCTGGCATCGTATCGCCCCGTGGGGGCTGAAATCCCCCAACGCGCAACTTCAAAACGGGCGCGTCGGGCGAGTTCATCCGGACGCGGCACCTTCAAATTCGGACACCACCGGTTCCGTGGGCGGACGGACGAGGCGTCCATCCTACGGTTCTCAATGAGTCCTGCGCGGGTGGGCAAATCACACCTCGCGCAGCAGCCGTTCGGCGAGAAAGCTCACCACGCGCGGGGCCATGTGGTTGGCATACGTCCAACCGAAGCCGCCGTGTGTCGTTTGCACATCCACTTCGAACGGAATGCCGGTCGAAGAGAGTTTGGTCATCAACGTCTCCACTCCATCGCGACAGTAGTGATCTGCGGGATCGCAAAGCAGGAGCTGGTGCTTGGGCCAGTTGAGCGGATGGAGGTGCAGGATCACGGTCGCCTGCCGTGATGCTTCGCGATCGGGAAAGATCTCGTCGAGCGTCGTACCGTGACCGTGCCATGTTTCAAAGTCGACCTTCGGCGAAACGGCCACCACAATCGGGAACTGCCGCGCGTGCCGGTAGGCCAGTTGCAACGCTCCTTGACCACCCATCTCAACCCCGCATAAGGCGATCTTCGGCGGTTCAATCTGCCAGCGCTCGCGGCAGAACTCGGGGACGTGCTGCTTCAAAAAATCAAGCGGACTGACGTGCGCGTCGAACGGAACATGCACGCGATCCGTCCACCAGCACCGTGGACCAATGGGACAGACGCACGCAAGGCCGTGTCGATTCAGCCCGGCCGTGTAGGCGACGTTGTCGCGCAGCGTCAGACCGTCGTAGCCGTGCAAGAACAACACGACACCGTGCGGCGTGGCGGGCGAATCGGGCGTGAAGACATCGGCGGGATGTGCCGCCAGCAGTTCGGAAGACCAACTCACAAGGATGCCTTTCGTGGACGCAGCGTCGAACGCGGTGGTGTGTCTGCGCGATGCTGAAAACTGAGAACGGAGGCGGTAAGTTGTACGACACACGGTCGATACCGACACCAACCCGAAGCGTAAACGAGGCGCACTAACCCTCAAACAAGCGAACCCCACCGGGCTTGTCCCGGTGGAAATAGGTTTTTGCACTACTTGCTCATTCACTCGAAGCGGCGCGACGAGTAGTGCAAAAACCCGCGAGCCACCGGGGCAAGCACCGGTTGGGTCGCTTGTTTAAGGCATGGTGAACTACCCGTTCGCCAGCGGATCGGGGAGCAAGGTTCGACCGTCGGTTGTCGTGCAATCCGACCGAAACAACGGCCGTCTCGACAACTGTTTGTGATGAGTGGTGATTCGCTGGCTCTTTATCTGGGATAGGTTCTTTCATGGCTCGCATTGTGTCACCGTTTTCGGGCCGTTCGCTCGCGGAGTGGATCGAGGTTCTTCAACGGGCGGAGTCGGCCGACGAGCGTTATCGGGCGCTGTTGGCGGTGAAGTCGCTGGGTTCGTGGGAGGAGGCGGTGGCTGCGAGTCATCGTGTGTTGAGTGATGACGATGCGGTGGTGAGGGCACTGGCGGCGAAGGTGCTCGGAGAATCGAGGCGGCTAGATGAAGCGGATGCCTCGTCGTGGAGCGAGATCGCCGAAGCGCTGGTCGCGCGGCTGAGTGACCTCGATGTCGATGTGCGGTTCGAGGCGGCTCGGGCATTGGGGCGAGTTCGTCGTGGCGATGCGGCGGCGCGAGACGTGTTGCTCTCACTGCTCGATGAAGAGGACGTTCAGCCACTCATGCTGGCGTCGATCATCACGGCGGTGGCCGAGCGGTCGGATGTTGATCTCACGCGGCTGGCGTTGCGCTATGGGACGCTGCTGATTCACGAGCAGGCGGAGGTGCGCGAGAGTGTCTCGGCGGCGGTTGCTCAATGGGGAGTGAGTGCGGCGGCGTTGATCGAGCCGCTGTTGATCGCCCTCGACGATGAAGAGCCACTGGTCCGAGAGAACGCCGCGCTGGCACTCGGTCGTGCCGGTGTCGCCTCGGAGGAAGTCGCGGCGGCTTTGAGAGCAGCCGCGACGGATGAAGATGAAGTTGTCGCCTCGGTCGCTCGCGATGCACTCACACTTCTGCTTTCGGAGTGAGAGACGTGAACCGCGCGCTCACCACTGGATCGGTCGGATGATGCCGTTGGCGAGCAGTGCGCCGAACGTGATCCCCGCCAAAAGAATGGCTCGTAACACCCACGGGGCGCGTGCGGGACCGCACCACGCCACGAGGCGTTGTCCGTTGGAAGTGTGATCGAGAAACCAACGGTCACGCGACCAGAGCATCAGGCACAGCACGATGATGCCCGATCCCATGACGGCGTCTTGCGAGAGCGGAAACATGCGAGCGAGCCTCTTCGTTTTTGTTCGGTCACGGCTCTGCCACTTGCAGAGTTGCGTGAACTGCGGAGACGTGTTGCGACGGTGATCTGTTCCAAGTGCAAAACGTGATCTCGCTCATGTCGGGGTGTCACGCGGCCCGTTCGCCTGATTGCCTTTCATTCGCGCTCCCCTCAATTCGCGAGGAATCATTT
>JAYSQC010000518.1:0-4550 GCA_043721755.1 Schlesneria sp. | reverse complement strand
CCTCGGCGGGGAGGGTTAGGGAGGGGGGACGAGTGGCAAATCGACCTGACCATCCTCCCCCCTCCCCGGCCCTCCCCGCCGAGGGGAGGGAGGAAAGCGAGACGTTGTTTCGCACCGAATCCTGAGTGGCTTCGCTTGCGCGTCAGGCTTGGATAACAGCCGCACTGTGTCGCGACTCAGGCCACGATGTTCTTCAAAAGTTGGGCGTGTTCGTTGACGGGTGCCACCTCGCCAGATCGTTCCATTTCGTTGGCTCGATCACGGATGCTGTCGAGGCCGCTGCGGATGTTTTGCAGGACACCGAGTGCCGCAGGGAGATCGAGTTCCGGTCCCATGCCGATGCAGCTCAATACGTACACGTACAGGTTCTGCATGTTTTCGGGGATCGAGCCGTGGTTCAGGTCGATGCCCGAGTAAAGTTCCAGCACGATGCGTTGCGAGCGGAGCAAGAGCGGCTGGGCCTTGAATTGTTCGCCGCGTTCCAACAATTCGCGGGCCTGTTCGAGGCGCGAGATGGTGCCATCGAACGCGGCAAGCAGCATTTCAATGCGGGTCCAGATGTGGGCCGGTTGAGCGTAGGCGGCAAGTCGATTCACGGATGAAGATCCTCTTGGAGTGGGGGTTGAGGGAAGTCTATTGAAAGGGACCCGATGAGTTTGAACTGAGCGTGACGAGCGGAACGGTTTGGTCTGCATTGCGCACCATCCCAATCTTTTCGGAACAAGTGTCTTGCAACTCGCCCGACGCGCGAGCGAGGGCTTCGTGTGAAATCAAAGCGAAGCCCTCGCTCGCGCGTCGGGCGAGTTTTTAAATGTGATCCAATCAAAATCACGCCCTCCTGCCGCTCGTCTTAGTTCGATCTGTTTCCGAACGTTCTCGTCAAAAGTTCACCTTGCGAGCGCAGGTTGGCCATCGTTGATTCCAGCGAAGCGAACTGGCGGAGCAGCGAGGTTCGTTGGTCTTCCATGGAGACAGCCTCCTTCCGTGTTTGTGCTTCGGCGTCGGTGATGCTGGCTTGAAAGCGGTCGTCGATCTTTTGGATGCGGCCACTGACCGGGTCGAGCATCTCCTGCATCAGTGAGTCCAGCCGTGACGCGATGCCGCGCGTGACGGACATCGTGGCGTCCACACCGGACTGAACTTGAGACGACGTGAGCGAGACGACCATCGCCAAGCCCGACGTGTTCGCGTTGGCCGCGTCGGCCGTCAAAACCTGTCCCGATCCGGTCGCCGTTTCCGCCACGTTGTTGACGAGGAATGAGCCGGCGACATCCAGTCCACGGTCCGTCTCCGTTCCCGCGAAACCGAGCGAGGCGAGAGCCGTTCCCGACACGACCTTCGCTTCCGAGATGGCTCCGAAGCGGCTCGATGTGATGCTGAGCTTCTGGCTCGACAACGAGACAGAAACGTCTTTGCCACTGGAAGCCATGCTGGCATTGATTTGCAATTCAACCTGCCTGGCGAGGTTCGTCTGCGAGTACGTTCCTGACGCCAGCGTGATCGTGCTGCTGGTCGTCTCGTCGATTTGGACGACGAGCGTGTTGTTGTTGCTGTCGATCACGGTGCTGGCGGAGAGTGTATTCGTGGCGGTGATCGAGGCCTTCTCGGCGGCTTGCGTGATATCAACTTGGTACGGCGTTGATCCCGATTCTTTGGTCAGCTTCGTCCCCGTCGCAAACTGAATCCCGGTCGAACTGGATGTTCCCGCCAACGCAAACATCTTCTTGAGTTCGGGGAAGCCGACTCCCGCCACGCGACCGTTCAATACGTCATCGAGCTTCGACTCTTTGATCTCCAGCTTTCCTTTGCCGTCGCTGGTGATGCCGATCGCTCCGAGCCGGTTGATCGACGAAGGCAGATTCCCCGAGACCCCGAGAACACTCCGTTCGATGGCGGTCTTCAATTCTGTGATCGCGCGATTGTTGTTCAGGAGGGCGGCCCGCCCCGAGGCGACATCGAATTTCGTTTGCTTGTCGATGAAGTCGATGAAGTCGTTGTAGTCCGTGACGAAATCGGTCACGTCTTTTTTGGCGGCGGCAATGTCGTCGGCCACCGTGATTTTGATTTCTTTTGTGGGATCGGCGGACAGCAGGTTCAGGGTCACGCCCGTTACGAGGTCATTCACGACGTTGGTGGAGCTCTGCACGGTGATCGCGCCAGAACCGGTTCCCAGTTGGACTTGGGCGTTCGTGGCGGCCTGCACTGTCGGGACGAAGCCGTCGATCGAAAACTTGTCTCCCGCGACCAATGTTCCCGATCCAAATTGGACTTTGACGCCGCTCGCCACGGGCTTGTTCACGCCCATGTCCGCCTGATCGACGGTGATCGTTCCCGTCAGCGAACCGCTGTGGTTCGTGTACGAGACTTGGATTCCATTGTCCGTTCCGACCGTGCCACCTGCGACCACGGTGAAGTTGAACGTGTCGTTGGATGTGCCAGTGAAGCCTCCCGCGCCGGAGTTGGAAGTCAGGCTCGAAGTTCCCGTGAAGGAAGACCCCGCGACGGCGGCACCAATCTGCGTGCTGCCAAAGTTGGGCTTCACCGCACCACCGCTGCCAGCGGCCAGGTTGTTGGTGATTGTGATCGCGTTCGTGCTGCCCGAATCCTTGGCGGAGAGCAGCAGGCGGTAAGGTTGGGTACTCGCGTCCGATCCGTCGCTGATGATGGAAGCTGAGATACCGATGTTGGCGTTGGTGATGGCTTGAGCCAACCCGCGCACGGTGTTGTTGGTCGAGTCGATCGTGATCGTGGCCGACTTAGTTCCCGACGCGATCTCAAACGTGCCTTGCGTGATCTCCGAGGTCGGATCGTTGAAACCTTGCGACGCGACTTGATGCTTCTGCGCGAGACTCAACACACGCAGGCTGGTTGTTCCAGCCACCGCCCCGCTGCCAGCGGCGGCGGTCACCAAACCCGCTTCGCTCGATGAGATGGACTTGCGATCGAAGACACTCCCCTGTGGACGCCCCATTTTGGCCACCAAGGTTTGGAGCGTCTGAATGCGAGTTTCGATGCCCTTCAATGCCGTCTGCTTGCTGGTCTCAACTTTCTCCTTGGACTTGAGCGAGTCAATCCGCCGTTGGCTGAACCGAACCATATCCGTGATCAGTTGATCGGTGTTCAGACCCGATGCCAGCCCGTTGAATGTGACGGCCATAAGGATTGTCCTGCGAAAAGGTCTCAGCCGGAACGAGACAAAGGGAGCGCTGCGGATGCAGGCTCCCTTTGTCTCGTTCCGGCTCTGTGTTTACATCGCGATTACGCCCGCTGAATTCGAGTTGCCCCATTCGCAAGGAATGGGAATCGTGCCGGGCGGGCGATGTCGGACGATGCAGCCAGCGGCGGCGAATTGACGCCACCGGACTGTGTTCGCCGAAGATCAACCGCGCAGCAATTGAACGATCGACTGGCTGCTCTGATTGGCCATGCCGAGCACCGTCTGTGCAGCCTGCTGACGGATTTGTTCGCTCGTATAGGTCGAGATTTCCTTCTGGTAGTCCGTGTCGCGGAGAATCATTTCCGCGTTCTTGAGGTTGTCCAACTGAGACTCGTTGTTGTTCTTGGTGGAGTTCAACGTACCCGACTGGAACGCACCGATAGCACCTCGAGCGGTGGTCACCGTGTTGATCGCGGCATCAATGGCTGTGATTGAGGCTGTTGCGCCAGCCGCCGTCGTGACGACGAGCGCATTCACGGCGAGGGCCGTGGCATCCTTATCAGTAATGGTCAACGACGCCGTTTCGCCGGAGAACGCTCCAATCTGGAATTGGGCGGCGGATATGGTCCCGTCCAAAAGGGCCTTCGTACCGAATTTGGTCGTATCGGAAATACGAGTGATGCTCGCTGACAAGGCATCCACTTCCGCCTGATTGGCAACCAGCGCGGCCGTGTCTTGGGTCGCTGCGTTTGAAGAATTGACCGCGAGGTCGCGCATCTTCAGCAGCAAGCTGCCGATTTCCGCCAGGCCCGACTCGGCCGTCTGCACCATCGTCGTACCGCGCTCAATGTTTTCGATCGCCTTCGTCAAACCCGAGATCTGCGACTTCTGCAACTCGGACATGACCAGTCCTGCTGCATCGTCACCGGCGCGGTTGATCTTGAGTCCCGTCGATAAACGTTCGAGGGAAGTGTTCATGCGGGATTGGCTCTTGGACAGGTTCGCCTGAGCCGTGAGCGATGTCGTGTTCGTATTGACTGAGAGGGCCATGCAAAATCTCCTTGTTCGTTTCGTCAGGGTAACGAAGTGACCATTGCCAGGTGAAAATGCCGGGTGGATGGCATCTCAAGTGTTCCCTGACCGTGGAGAGATATCGAAGGGGGCTTCTCAGACTTGCAAACTCCTGTCAAAAAAAATGCGCGATTGGAAAAATGCCTCGAAGTTCTGGCCTCAACGCTCGTTTTCAGCCATTAACTTCAGTCCTGATCGACAAGACCGTGACAACCGTCGCAACTAGCAGCCTGTTGAAAAACGTAGGATGGACGCCCTCGTCCGTCCGTTTTCAACTCGAAATCACTCGGACGAGGGCGTCCAAGTTACGTTCTTCAACAGG
>JAYSQC010000517.1:0-11120 GCA_043721755.1 Schlesneria sp. | reverse complement strand
TTAGCAGCCTGTTGAAAAACGTAGGGTAAGCGTCTGGCTTGCCCCTTTTTCAACTGCATTTACGGGCAAGCGAGACGCTTACCCTACGTTTTTCAACAGGCAGTTAGGCCAGCGGCAGTAAACAACTTACCCGTAGCCACACTCGCCAGAGTGTGAGTTCCCACGGTCTGGTGACCGTGGCTACGGTAAGAAAAGTCCTGCCGAATCGCCTTGCCAGCTCGCGACCCGTCCGCTTCCGAATCCCTCGCTACTTCAAAAAAAATCCCCATCGGATCAAATCCGACGGGGAGCATTACAAACAAGCCGCCACAACAACGCCCAACGCGATCAGCGCTTGGAGAATTGGAAGCCACGGCGGGCTTTCTTGTGACCATACTTCTTGCGTTCAACCATACGGCTGTCGCGGGTGAAGAAACCCGCTTCTTTGAGTGCAGGGAACAAGCTCGGGTTCATGACCTCCAAAGCACGGGCAATGCCCATGACGATCGCACCGGATTGCCCTGTCGTTCCGCCGCCATTCACGCGAATCGTCACATCGACTTGCCCCAGAGTTTCGGTAGCCCGCAAAGGACTGATCGCAATAATGCGGTCCTTCTCAATGCAGAAGAACTCTTCCAGACTGCGCCCGTTGACGCGAATCGCTCCGCTACCGGACTTGATCCGAACCCGAGCGATCGAAGTTTTACGCCGACCTGTCCCCATGGCAACACCAAATCGGTCGATCTTTCCACGCATGACGCGCGGTGCCGATGGAACCGGAACGGGTGCTTCCACTCCGCTTTCGTGACCGAACGTCAACTCTGGCGAGGGCACCTGTTCCGGAAATACTGCGGGGGTCGTCATGTCATCCATCGAGTTCGCCACCAATCCAAATGTTTCTGATGCAGAAAGTACGACTGTCGAGTCCCCAATAGAGATCAAAGCGGGGACCGAGTTGGCCAAGTCCGTCGTGGAACAGCCGTTCAAAAGACGTTAGGCCGCGACTACCGCCTAGGGAGCAAGTACTCCGGTAGCGGCAATGGTTGCTGGGCTTGATGTGTATGCGAAGGACCAGAAAACAACTTCAACTTATCAAGCATGTGGCGAGCCAACGCATTCTTCGGCAGCATTCTCTTCACTGCCAACTTCAAAATCTCATTCGGCTTCTTTGCCCACATGTTGATGGCGCTAGTCTTGCGTTGACCACCGGGCCAACCCGTGTAACGAGTGTAGACTTTTTGAGCCATCTTCGTTGTGAAGTGCTGATTCTGATCGTGCTTGATCGGCCGTCCGGTAAATCTCACCTTGTCCGCGTTGAGGACAATCACGTAATCGCCTGTATCGACGTGAGGGGTGTATTCCGGCCGGTGCTTGCCCATGAGAATCGTCGCGAGCCTCGTTGCGAGGTGCCCCACGATCATGCCGCTGGCATCGACCACAAACCAAGTTGGCTCACATTTGCCGCCATGATCGCGGTCTGTAGCCTTCATAAATGTCGTCTGAGGAGCAATCACGTCGTCAACCTTCTCTCGAAACTCTGACCCGTCAGCGGCGATCCCGACCTGCCCCACTGGCAGGCGCAGCAATCTACCAATGACCAACGCACGAAAATCCGGTCGCCTTTGAACTTGGGGGCGGGAAGTTAACGTCTGCCATCGAGCCATTCAACTCCGGTGACAAAAAAACATCACACCCTGCACTTCTACTGTCCGACTTTCCGTAGGGTGGGCTGTGCCCACTACAACCCGTTGCGTCTTGGTGGGCACAGCCCACCCTACATCTGGATGAACCGGACAGTAGAAGTACTACTCACGTTAGAAGTACTACTCACGTTTCGGTTCTTCGCTGGGCGCGCAGATTTCCGCACTGTCAACAAGTGATGCCCTCCCGCGTGGCCGCTCGTCACAATCCCGCTTCATCAACGAGCGGCGATCAGAAGACATCAACAAGAAAATGGGGGACAAGAAGATGAAATCCAAGTCCAGACGCTTCTTCTCCCCTCTTCTTGTCCACCCTCTTCTTGTTCCGGCTCTCCGCCATTCCTGTTGAAAGTTGTGTGTCGTGAGCGGCAAGGCGCTAGCCGCCGGTGATTTCCAGCAGACCGGCGGCTAGCGCCTTGCCGCTCACCGGTGTTGTTCAACACGAATGGCGGAGAGCCAGAACTCAAAGGGGTTCTGTGATTTCGCACCACGACAGAACGCGAGGTCGTGATCGAACCAAACCGGAGTCATCCGCTGTTGGACAGGCCGATTCCTCGGACGAACTTCGGCAAAGCATGCCGCCGCAATGTTCCTGCCTGAATGTGATGTTGGTCAGTCTTGTCAAAAGACTGACCATCGCCCGCCGCGAATGCCCGACAGGTGCCTCATTAACATCGAGATCCGGCCATAGCCCATTTCTGGAAAACATCTTACGCGAGGTCGCTCGGCTGAATGCCGGGGCGGCTTGAGCGTCATGCTGCTCCCAAGAGTCACCGCAAATCAACAGTATGGGCTGTTTGAGGCAGTTGAAGGCGAGTTCATCAACGCACTCTGCAACTGGTTTCATCGCGAAGATCGTTAGAGGCAGTAAGGTTTGACTCATTCTCAGAAGCCTCAACGGTCGAATAACGAGAGGAAGCGATGTTTTCGTCACGACCGGCGGTCCCGGAACGTGCGGAGGCGGTCGCTCAACGGACTCCAGCTTGGTGAAGTTTTGTTGAGCAGAGTGTCGGAAGCCGGAATCGGATTCTGCGGGAGAGAGGCGTCCATGCAACGTGTGAATGTCGGTCTGCTGTGCCTATCGTCGTTGTTGTTTGCCAGCGTGGCTGCGGCTCAAACCGCAGTCCAACCGACAGAAGATGTCGGTTCGGCTTCGCTGCAAGACTTCAGTGGCGGCGCCACGATCCGAGGCACCTATTTTGATGTCCGACACCAGTCGGGATCAGGAGTGGGCTATCGGAATGGCTACACCCAGATCGGCGCGTTCACGCCGTTCTGGTTGGATGAGGATTCCTTCATCGCCTCGAACTCGCGACTGTTGTTGACGGACACCAGCGAGGTCGGCGTCAACTCTGGTCTTGTCGCTCGCCGCTATTCGTATGGGTCTGATCGCATCTTCGGCATCAACGGTTACCTCGACTCCGACAAGTCCTCGCTGGGCAACCGATACCAGCAGGCCACTCTTGGCTTCGAGACCTTGGGGACCAACTGGGACTTCCGGGCCAACGGCTATGCCGCACTCGGTAAGACCGACCGGTTCATCAGTGAGATTTGTGTGGGAGGCGACCCGTTCTTCGCGGGAAATCAGCTCGCGTTCCTCGGCCAGCAACGGCGTGAAGAGTCTCTGTCTGGAGCCGACTTCGAGTTTGGTTTCCCGGTCTTTCAAGCCGCGCCGTGGTTGCGAGCCTATGCTGGTATGTACGGCTATCAATCGAGCGGCAAGGAGCCGATCGGCGTTCGCGGACGGATGGAAGCGTGGGTCAGCGACGACTTGTCTGTCGCCGTCAACGTGACGGATGACCGTCAGTTTGGAACGAACGTCAACGCCGTCGTGGACTTCCGTTTTGCCGGGTTCCGACCGACGCGGTACTTCCCTCAGTGGACGACTCGCGAACGGATGCTGATGCCCGTCCAGCGTAACTGGCGAGTGGCCACGGACACCTACGTCCAAGACATCAACATCGCGGCCGTCAATCCGGCTGATGGCCTGCCGTACTTCGTGTCGCACATTAACAACACGGCCGCAGCGGGCGGAGATGGCTCGTTTGAGCGTCCGTTCAACACGCTGCCAGCCTCCGTTCCCGGTGCCGACTTGATTCTGGTTGCGGCCGGGACAACGACCGAAGGAGCACCGCTGATTGGCTCCATCGCATTGGAAGACAACCAGCGGCTGTTGGGTGAGGGCAAGCTGCACACGGCCAACCTGTTTGCGACCTACGGCGGTTGCGTCGTGAACGGGAACTTCGTGCTGCCGGGAGCCACGAACAGCGGGAACTATCCGTTCCTCAGCAGTGCGGGCAACATCATCACGCTGGCGAACAACAACGAAGTGGCCGGGTTCAACCTGCTGAATGCTGGCGGCGACGCGATCACGAACACGGCGGCGGGGTCGAACAACTTCCTGCTGCAATGCTTGGAGATTTCCGGCAACAACGGACGCGGGATCAATCTGCAGAACGCGACCGGCACCGGCATCATCCGCGGCGTCAACCTCATGAGTGGCAGCACGAACCATGTGAATCCAGGCGGGTTCGGCAACAACCTCGGTGGCGGCATCTTCGTCGGTGTCGGAGCGGGAGACCTCGACCTGAGCCTCACGAACGTCGCGATGAATTCGGACCCGGCCGGTACGCAAGCGTTCGGGATTCATCTGCAAGAGACGGGGCGGACTCTCACCGCGACGCTGAACAATGTTCAGTCGAGTGGGAATGCCGGTGTCGGCGTACAGGTTCTTGGCGATGGTGGTCGGGTCACGTTGACCGCCACCACGCCGGGTGGCCCGTTGATCTCCAACGACAACGGTGGCGACAACCTGAATATCACACTCGTCAACGGCACGATCTTCCAAGGTGACATCGACAACGGTCAGTTTAATCGCAGTACGGGCGGTTCGGGCGTCGCCTACAACCATTCGGGGGGCGTGGGTGAACTGAACTTTCTGAACCTGCAGGCGAACGACAACGCGATCGACGGCATCGCCCTCTTCGGCTCGAATGCGACGGCGATGGATGTGAACGTCTTCGCCAGCTTCCTGACCAACAACGGTGAAGACGCCATTCATGTGGATGGGGCAACCGGTTCGACGACGGCTTTGTTCGTGGATGCGACGGACGCCCGATTCAACGGACGCGACGGAATGTTCTTCAACTTGAATACGGCAACGCTCAACGTCACGACAGCGAGCAGTCTGTTGGACAACAATGACCGGAGCGCGATTTTCGGCCAGATGGATGCCTCGATTGCGAACCTGCTGTTCAGCAACACGACCGGCAATCTATCCGGTGCGGATGGCCTGTTCTTATCTGCCATCAACGGCAGTACGGCCGATATTGCCATCTTGAGTGGAACGCTCGCCAACAGCGGGCGGTTGGCCCCCGGACTCTTCGACGGCGTTCACATTGAGTCGGACCTGTCGATCGTCAACCTGAGAATGGCCGACACTCCCGCCAACAACACCCTCACCCCTCCGCTCGGCACGCAGCGTCACGGGATGTTTTTGGACATCATGAATGGCAGCACGTTTGACGGGCTGGTGACGAACGGAGACTTCACTAACAGTCTCGAAAACGCGTTGAACGCGAACTTTGCGGGCAATTCGATCGCCATGCTGGTGCTCGACAACACGCCGCTCGACAACAGCGGGGGTGATGGCATTCATGTGACGCTGACCGATCCGAACACCGTCGCCACGATCACGCTGCAGAACGGCACGACGAACAACAACAGCGGGGCGGACGGTCTGGACTTCAATGTGAATGACGGCACGTTGACCGTGAACGCCCTCTCCTCCTCGTTCGTCGGGAGTGGTCAGACGACCGGCGCTGGCAACGGGATTTTGGGTGTGATCAACAACACCGGGTTGGTGAATCTGAATTTCCTCGATACGCCGATCACCGGCAGCTTTGACAACGGAGTGTTTGTGACCGCGACGGGTGGCTCGGACATCCTGGGCGTCTTCGACAACAGTCCACTCGACGACAACGGTCTCACCACGAACGGTGACGGAGTGCGGTTCGACCTGAACGGTTCGCTGGGTAGCTCACTGGCCCTGACCAATTCGCAGCCCCTCCTTGTCAACCAGACGAATGTGGATCGCAACGGCGGGAACGGCGTGGTGTTGAACGCCACGAATGGGACCGTGTTTACCGGGAATTTTGACACATTGTCGATCTCTGACAACGGTCAGACGGCGGGAACTGGCAATGGTGTGGTGGTGAACGTCGATGTGTTGGGAGCTGGTGGCTCGACAGTGAACCTGGCATTCAATGCGGTCACGATCGTCAACAATCTCCCGAACGCGACGCAGCAAATCGGCTTTGACTTCGATGTGGAACAGGGCGGCACTCTGACGGCTGGCTTCGTTGCCAGTGATTTGTCCAACAACACTCTCAACGCCTTCGACGGCAGTGTGACGGGAGCCGGTTCGACCGCGCTCGTCACGCTCGATGCCACCGTCGCCGACAACAGCGGAGCTGACGGAGCGGTGTTGACGGCGTTGGCGGGTGGGCGTCTGGACTTCTTGATGTCGAACGCCAGTTCCATCAACACCAGTGGGGGCACAGGCTTGTTGGGGACGTTCGGCGGAGCGAACACCGTCGCCAACGTTTCGCTGGATGCCTCGACTATTGACGGTAGCACCCTCTTCGGTGCCTTCTTGGATGTCGCCGGTGGCGCAACACTCAATTTGTCCGGAGCCAACATCAGCTCGATTTCGGGCAGCGGTTTAACGGGCATCGACGTGACCAGTCGCAACGCGAACAGCGTGGTCAACATCGACTTCTCGAACATGTCGGTCGATGCCAACGGACTCGTCTTCGGTGGTGCGGGCCTCAATGGTGCCGCCGTCAACGGTGGAACCTTGAACGGTTGCTTCGACAACACCAGCTTCTCGGGCAATTCCCGAGAGGGTGTGAGTCTGGCCATCGCCGATGCCGCCTCATTGGGGCAGTTCGGTGTCAGCACCTCGGTCTTCGACAACAACGGCCGCGAGGGACTGCTGGTCGATGTGTCCAATCTCGGCGTCCTCAACTACCGCTCGCAAAACACGTCGTACTCGGGCAACGGAGCCACGGGAACCTTCGATGGCGTCAATGCGACCGTGACTGGAACCGGTCCTCTCGACACCATCACGACGGCCCGCTTCCTGTTCAGCACCGATACGGTCAACGGCAACACGGACGACGGTTTCGAGTTCAATGCCAACAACGGCGCGACGCTGGTCACGAGCCTCGATGCCACCACGGCCACGGGTAACGGTGGATACGGGCTGAACTTCAATGCCAATGATCCGGGAACTAAAGCCTACCTGCTGATGACGGGAGCCAATCAACTCGCCCCCAACACGCTCGGTGCCCTGAACCTCAACATCGGTGCCATCGACACGGCGGTCCTGAGCATCTCCGGCAACTTCAGCAACAACGAAGGCGACGGGTTGTTCCTCGACCTGACCGGCGTCACCAATGCGGCCGTGGCGATTCACGGGCCGGGCACCACCATCGACGGCAACCTCGACAATGGTGGCGCGAATCCTGAAGACAATGGTGACGGCATCGACATCCGGTTGTCCGGCAACACCAATGGCTCGATCTTGATTTCCGGAGTGACCTCTATCGACGGTAATGCGGCCGATGGCATTCACATCGAGATGCTCAACGTGGCAAATGGTGCCTTGGAAATCACCGGCCCCACCACGATCAACAACAGCGGCGACGATGCCATCGACATCACGCTCACGGGCACCAATCTCGTCAACGGGTTGACTTTCCCGGTTCTCGTTCCCCCCGTTCAGTTCCTGACGCTGGGCAGCAGTCTGCCAGCCCCACTCAACTTCTGCCTGCCGCTTCCGGTTGATCTCGACCTGGCTGCCATCGGCGTCGTTCCGCTGAATGCCTTCACGATCAATGCCATTACCGCCGACGCGAGCGTGGGGCGAGGCATCAACATTCGAGGCGTCAATTCCACGATCGCTCCGAACCTGTTCACGGCTGCGGCCAACGACAACGGCATGGCGATCACCAACAACGTGGTGAACAATAGCCAGGCGGGAGACGGCCTGCACATCGACTTCAATAACGTGACCGGACCGGGCGGTGCGCCGCTGGTCGGCGTGCTGATCGACGGCAATAGCTTTGATGGCAACAGGGGCAACGGCATCAACCTCGACCTGGTGAACTCGCCAATTGACCAGTTGACGATCACCAACAACGGCGGCGGTGTGACAACGATTACGGGACTCGACTTCCTCATTGCGGGGAACACGTTCCCGGGTGGTGTTCCGTCAGGAACTTTCACGATCGGCAACACGTCTGGTCCTGGCGTCGATATCACCGGTTTTACGTTTGATGTCTCGACCATCCTCGCCACACCTGCGGCACCCTTCATCAACTATGATGCAAGCGGCTTTGGCGGCTTCCCGTTCACGCCATTTAGTGGAACTGACGCAACAACCGGCCTGACCACGGTCAACAGCACGGCCGTCCCGCCTTATCCGAACACACTGGTCCCGACCGGGAGCCAATTGGTTGACCTTGCATTCAACGACTTCAATCCGGGTGAGCAATTCCAGTGGGATGCGGACCTTGATCCCGACTTGGGACAACAGGGCTCGATCTTCGGTAACGACCTGATCGGTGCCACGATCAACGTCAACTTTACGGGTGGCTTGACGCTGGGCGGGTCGATGGTCGCCGTGGGCGGTGACCCAACGGCATCGACGTTCGTCGCGACGAGTGGCAACACCGGTGGCAACGGCATCGCCAACAACGGTCTCGACGGCATCCGCTTCAGCATGAACAACTCCTCGCTGACGAACCTCGTGATGGACAACAACCAGATCGAGTCCAACGGCACGACCGGAGTCGGTCACGGCATCAACTTCCAGTCGGTCGTGAACAGCGACATCACGAATGCACTTGTCAGCAACAACACGATTGACGGGAACGCTGGCGACGGCTTCCGGTTGATCAATCCGAACACTGCCGGTGCGGCGATTGGCCTGACGTTTGAAGACAACACTTCCATCTCGAACAACACCGGCGCGGGCATCAACGTTCAAGTGAACAACGCCGAGGTTGTGAACCTCAACCTCAACAGTGCGGTCACGGGCAATGTGATTTCGGGAAACACGAGCTTCGGTGTCCACGTGGTGGGCCTGAACACGGCGGTCGTCAACATGACGGTCGGTGGGACCGGTGCCGCAAATCTGCTGAATGGCAACGGCGACGCGGGGATCGCACTCGACTTGCGAGACGCCTCAACGGGCAGCTTGAACGTGTCGAACGTCACGATCAGCGGCACGGTCAACGGGGCTGATCCGCTCTACAGTGGCGAAGGCTTGGCGATTCACCTCGCGAACAATGCGACACTGCCGAATGCGGTCATCGGCGATCCGGCCAACGCCAACACAATCTTCGGCGGGACAAACGCCAGTCACGGCTTGCACATTCTGGTTGCCGACGACGCGGTCATGAACGCCGCCGTCATCGACAACATCCAAGCCCTGACGAACACCGGCGACGGCTTCAACGTCACTCGCAACGGCACAGGCAACATCACCAACATGGTGATCCAGAACAGCACGTTCCAGGGGAACAATGCGGACGGGATCGACATCTCCGCCCAGTTCTTCCCGAACACCGACACCTACTCGTTCATCGACAACCAAGTCCTGTTGAACAACGGCCGCGGTTTGGGCTTCCTCGCTCAAGCTGACGCCCAAATCGACACGTTCCTGTCGGGCAACACCTTCAACAGCAACGGGACCGACGGTGTGCAAATTGTGACCGTGTTGGTCTCGCCCGGTGACGCGGCGATCGTCACGAGTAACGTCGGAACCTGGGTGGACAACGTCTTCTCCAACAACGGTCGCCTGAACGGTGGTGGTGGTGCTGGCCTTGAAATCAGCGGTATCCATAGCCTGAACATTGGCACGTTGGGAGCCGGGAACGGCAACCAGTTCATCAACAACGCGGGTGACGGTATCGAGGTCAACGCGGCCGGATTCCTCAATGTCATCAACGCCACGATCACCGGGAACAACACCGAAGGATCTGCGAACGGACTCGCGGGTGTCGATATCAACTCCAACGGCGGCAACACGGTCCTCGTGTCGAACTCGTTCATCAGCAACAACCGGGGCGACGGCTTCGAGATCGACAACACGGGTTTCGGTGGCTCCTCCTACACGCTCACCGACAACCAAATCCGGTTCAATGGACGTGATGGGATTGAGTACATGGACACCGGAATCGGGCCCAATACTCTGACGATCAACGGGACCGCCGCGCTGTTGAGCCGCATCACCGACAACGGATCGAGCGGCACGGGTGGACGCGGGATCGACATCGTGGTCGCGGGTGGCAACCCGACCAGCACGGTCAACATCAACAACACATCGATCCTTGCCAATCGGCAGGAAGGTGTGAACGTGATTCTCTCGTCCGATGCCAACCAAGCGTCAGCCGCCTTCCGCGACAACCAGTCGGGTGCCGCACTTGCCGCCGCCGGAGGACTCGGCTCGTCGCCACTCCTCAACTTCAACATGGGGAACCTGACTGGCAACACGATCAACAACAACGGTCAAGTGGCGGGCAACATCGGCGGCTCGGGCTTGGTGATGCGAGTCGGTACGACACTCGGCGACCAAGGGTTTGCGGCCCAAGGCGGCTTTGCTTCCAACGGCAACGGCGGTGTGGTGGCCAACGTGCGGAACAACACCTTCAACGGCAACTTCGGAGCGGACGTGCTGTTCGAGTCGTTCACCTCGACTGTCAATCCGGGCCTCACCGGGGGCGCATGGACCGATCAGAACACCAACCCCCGAGTCGCTGACGACTTGTTCACCCCGAGTGGCTTCCAGAGCGATCCACTGGCCCGGTTGGACCTGATCTTCTCCAACAACGTCGGCCAAGAGTTGGCTGGAACCCGCACCGGTGCCGCTTACACCAACGACGAGCCGATCTTCAAATCGCGTACACAGGGACAAGACACCAACGTGGACGGCGGCATCGACGATGATGGACCGTTCGCATCGGGGTCGCGGTCACGCAACGCCCAACGTCAGGCGGCCCGAAACGTCGATACGCAATTCGGAGCGGGTGCTGGCGTGAAACTCAATCCTGATCTCAGCATCGGAGCGTCCGACGCCTTCCTGTTCTCCGGTCTCGGCCAAAGCACCTTCCGAGTCCAGCAGCCCATCGCCAACGTGTTCGGTGCGGGCAACGGATTCATCCTCGACAACTTCGCTCGCGATGCCACCGGCAACAATGCCATCTACGACTCGTTCTTCGAGGCGACCGGTATCTTTAATAATGGCGGTGGCGCTTTCACCGGCGGCAGCAACGGTGGGCCGTTCGGCATCGACCTCATGCCGTGGGGCTGGGCGATCCTGCCGTAACCACCTGTTGAAGAACGTAACTTGGACGCCCTCGTCCGAGCGATTTC
>JAYSQC010000516.1:0-7406 GCA_043721755.1 Schlesneria sp. | reverse complement strand
CAAAGGGAAACGCCTCTTGTCATCGCCCTCGCTTACGCTGCGGGTTAGTAAAGTAAGTGCCATTGGGCGTCAGCCCCCCGGTTCTTGGGCGTTAGCCCTCTTCGGAAGAACCGGGGGGCTGACGCCGCCCCGCTCGGAAACCTCTCACTTTAGTACCGCGTGAGGTATAGCCGGACTTCTCTTTGCAAAATCCTGACCTGCCACGAAGTCCGGCTCTCAGAAATCCGGACTTCGGTTGTTGCGACCACGCATTCCACCGTCACTCTCCTGCGGAGACCGCGCGATGCCCCGCCCACTTTCCTTGTTCACGTTGTCGTTCTGTGTGATGAGCGGCCTCGCTGCCATCGCCCGCGCGGCGGAACCGGCCAAGCTCGTGCTGACCTCGCCGCTGCCGCATCTCGTTGTGCAGCGTGAGGGCTTTGAACCGAAGCGTTCGGCGGCGAACACGCCCGGTGGACCGGAACTCGGTTACGCCGACATCGCCGTGCGCGGGGTCAAGCCCGAGGGCGTGAGCGGCGAATGGCAGTTCCGTCTGGTACTCGCCGAGAAAGGTTATGGCCGCAGTTTTGAGTGGCATGACCTCCAAGTCGAAGAGGATCCGAAAGAGCTGCGCGGTCTGGCCGAAGTCCCCGCCGGTGGCCCGTATCGGCTTGAGATTCGCTGCGTCGATGACAAAGGGACCGCAGTCGCCGCCGGTGCCGTCGAGGCCATTGGCGTCGGCGAAGTTTTCGTCGTCGCGGGCCAGTCTTATGCCGGTGGCTACAACGATGAAATCCTCAAAGTGACCGACCCGGCGCTGGCCGTTTCAACCTACGACTGGCAGGCCAAGACGTGGCGTGTCGCTCACGATCCGCCGCCTCACAACGGCGACGGGGGTTCGATCTGGCCAGCGCTCGGCGACATGCTCGCTCCCACGCTGCGCGTCCCCGTCGCATTCGTGAACGTCTCCGTCGGAGCGACCTCCACGGCGCAGTGGCATCCCGACGGCGACCTCCACAAACGATTGGTCAAAGCCGGGCGCGAGATCGAATCCTTCCGTGCCGTTCTCTGGCAGCAAGGTGAGTCCGACGTGATCGCCAAGACGCCCGTCGCCACGTACATCCAGAACATGCAGGAGATTCGCGAAGCGGCGAGCGATGCCTGGGGTTTCGAGCCACCGTGGCTGCTCGCCAAATCGACGCTGCATCCGACCGTCTACAACAACCCCATCGAGGAAGAACGCATCCGCGCGGCAATCGACCAACTCTGGAGCCGCCCCGGTTTTCGCCCTGGCCCCGATACGGATGTCCTCGGTGGCGATAGCCGGGGCGACGCGAAATCCCGCCGCCACTTCAGCGCCCTCGGCCAACGTCGAGCGGCACAACTCTGGTTCGCCGTGCTGTGGAATGAACTCCACCGCACGACCGACGAACGGTAATGAGCAACACCAACCCGAAGCGTAAGCGAGGAATGGCAAGGGATGCCGAAAGGATGCCAGCCAGTGTGCGATGTTGACCGCCTTACCTGCCTGTTGAAAAACGTAGGGTAAGCCTCTCGCTTGCCCGTAAATGCAGTTGAAAAAGGGGCAAGCGAGAGGCTTACCCTACGTTTTTCAACGGGCTGTTACGCCACCATGCCGACTTCCCACTTCATCCACCGCCGCCACGCGAGCCACAGTCCAAGACCAGCCGTGCCATACAGGAACACGGTCAGTCCCACGATCAGGGTGTTGATGAACGCGGGTGACGGCTCTGTGGGGAAATGCTGATCCAGCACGGGGGCAAGCATGAATAGGACACCGGCGAAGACGAACAAAGCGACCGGGATCGCAAACACGACGAGCGGCACTTGCCAACGCAAGTTCAACGTCATCGTTCCCATGCCCACGGCGTACACGTTTGCCACGACCCCGATGAAAATGAGGGAGGCCCCGAGAAGCTGCATCGCCGTCCAGCCGCCCAGCAATCCGCAGCACCACAGGACGACGCCGAATCCGAACAGCGTGAGCAGCGTCGGACCCATTTCCGCAGCCACGCCTCGAAACCACGTCTCCCTCCAGTCGCGGCGGCTCACCGGTCGCAGCAGTTCCAGCTCTTGCAGCGGTCTTCGTGTCCACGCGAATGACAACGGCATGAGCAGTCCGCCACCGAGCAACTGCAGGACCATCGGACCCGCCATCATGGGACCAAATCGAGACCACATATCGGGGGCGAGCCACGCCACGGGGATGCCGATGAAGACCAAGCCCGCAGCAATCGTGATGATGTACCACTTCAGCATGTCGGACATGCTTTGACCGCCGAGCCGCCAGAGTGCGACCAACGTCGTGCTCTTCCGGGCCTCATGCTGGGCGACGCATCGATCCAAACGCCGGTCGATCAGTCGATACGGAAGAGCCTCCTGCTTGCCTTGGCCCGCTCGCACTTCGGCCACATTCATCATCCATTCGGCCCAGCCGCGGTTGTCGAACATTCCCATCGGCACGTTCGCGACGCCCGCCTCTTCGAGTCGTCGCCGCATGCCCGCCTGTAACGCGATCAGATGGCAGGCTCCCCACACCGAACCGGCCAACACGACCAAGGCCAGCACCGGTTGCTGTCCCCGCAGGAACCAATCGAAGTCCGCGCCGAAAGCAATCAGCCCCAGCAAGACGCTCATCACGGGGAACACCACGCTCGGCAAGACGATGGCAAAGTTGCAGAACCCCGGAAACCGATGGCCGCCGCTCAGCAGGCTCATCGTTTTCGTTCCCGCTCCCAGCAGCAGGGCCGATGCACCACACAGGCAGAGTGCGACGAAGACGGAACAGTCAAACCACACGAGCAGGCCCAGCGACACCGCGACCTGCACGACGAAGACGCCGATCACGAGACTCAGGTGAGACCGCGCGAAGTGGGGCGTCAACACGCTGGCCGTCGTCACGAACTGCGACGACATCTGAACCGAGAGCAACACGATCACCAGCAGTCCGCCCACCACAATCACTGCCGCTCGCCGTCCCCGTTCGGGGTAATAGTGAGTCGGGCGGACTCGCACCGATGGCAGTGCGGCCTGTTGCACGGCGATGTAATCCGGTGCGTGCTTCCCCATCTCGACCAAGAACAAACGTCGCAGACTGGGGAAACGCCTGAGCGTGTCGAGCATCTCCGGCGCGAGCTGATCTTTGTTCTGCGGGATCAGCCGCGTGCTGAGGCAGGTCAGATGCGGCAACCGCTGCCACTCATCCAGCCGCTGTTGTGTCTTCCCATGCGTGTCGACGCAGATCAGCGTCTGCAAGTTCGGCGGCCACGGCAGCGACGGCTCGTTGTGCAAGGCGTGCGCGCCAACCAGATGCAGGAAGGTCAGCTTCGTCTCCCCTTGGAAGTGGCTCCAACCCTCCGCCGTCAGCAACTGCGGGCTGTAGAGCGTCAGCGTCTTCAGGTCGTACTGCTCACAGATTTTCGCAAGTTGCTCGTCGTTGATCGGGTCAAGGATCGTGAGCGACTCCAACTTCGGTGCGCGGCCGGGCGTCCACAGTGGTTCGCACGTCTTCAAGTTGTAGACCTTGAGGCTGCGCACCTGGGACCAGTCGAGCGTGGCAGCGTCTTCAGCCGAACCAACGTATCCCGCCGGAGCTGGCTCCGGAGCCGAAGGCTCCGCCGATGTCACCTGGTTGGGATTTCCCAACCACAGGATCGGCACGAGCGGAGCGAACGCCGCTGAGAGCACAACCAGCATCAACACCAGTTCCCAGCGCGTCCAATACGACAACCACACGGCACGCAGGCGACCGGGACGACGGATGGTCTTGGATTTCATGGCATTGTCTTTCGTCGAGCGTCTCGGCTGCTTCGTTTAACCGCGTGGGCAACGCCCCGCGCGTCGAGTGACGTGGAATGCTGTTTCGCCTATCGACGCGCGGGGCGTTGCCCACGCGGTTAAACAACGTGTTCGCCATCTCACCCGTGATGCAGTTCCAAAAAGATGTCTTCGAGGTTCAGGTCTTCCACGCGGACCTCGGCCTGCCATTTGGCTCGCACTTCATCGAGAACGTTCTCATCCAGATCGGTCACGGCGACCACCGCTTGGCGGCCGGTCACTTCGGTTCGCAACGCTCCGCGCACGGAGAAGTCTTTCGGAAGGTCCGTCGCCGACGAGATGCGGAGCCGTTTGACGCGATCCTTCACCGCATCGAGTTCGTCGAACATCACGATCTTGCCTTCCTTGAGGATCGCCAGATGCGACGCGACTCGTTCGAGGTCCGAGGTGATGTGGGTCGAGAACAAGACCGTGTGCTTCTCGTCCTGACAGACTTCCAGCAGCGACCGCAGGAACTCGCGCCGCGCGAGCGGATCGAGACTCGCGACCGGCTCATCCAGAACCAACAACTCGGGGCGGTAGCCCAGCGCCAGAACCAGCGCCAGCTTCTGCAACTGGCCGGGTGAGAGCGGCCCCACGCGATGCTCGCGCGGCAAGTCCCAGCGGTCGAGCAACGTCTCGGCCCAATCGCTGTCCCACGAGTCATAGAACGCCGACGTGTACGCGACGACGTGCCGGACCTTCATCCACGGATAGAGCTTCACAATCTGCGGCACATACCCGAGCCGACTCTTCGCCGAGGCACTGAGATTCCAAGGGTCTTCCCCGAGGAGCTGGATCGTCCCCGAAGTCGGCCGCAGCAGTCCGAGCAGACATTTGATGAGCGTCGATTTGCCAGCCCCGTTCGTGCCGATCAGCCCCACCACCGCACCGGCCGGGACATTCAAATCGACTCCTTGCAACACGGCCTTCGAGCCAAAGGTCTTCGTCACGCGCTGTGTCGAGATCACGGATGTCGCGGTCATCGTGTCGATCATGGTCAGACTGCTTTCCTTGCTGAGAAACGCCACTTCAGAGATGTCGCCTACTACAGGGCGTCAAATTCGTGTTCTCTCCAAAGTGGCCTTCATCGCTCCGCGTGAAGACAGCCGTGCGCGAGTTTGACGCGGGTCGCTCAAACCACATCGCTTCCACTTCGGCTGTCTTCACGCGGAGCGATGAAGGCCACTTTGATGCGGCCAAAGGCCGCGTCGCCTCACCTACGACTTGCGATCCTTCAACACTTGCCGGACGACATCCACTGTCTGGGCATCGGTCAATTTGAGCTGCCACGCTCGTGTGGCCAGTTCGTCGGCGATCGGCTTCAGTTCTTGCTGTCGTTCCGCGACGGACGCCTTCGGAACCGCTGCCAGATCGCGCGACGTGGTCTCGGGGACGCGCATCCCCAAGCCCCGTTCCCGCTCCAACACGCCGTCCGCTTCGAGTCGCGTGTAGGCCTTCGAGACGGTCATCATGTTGACCTCCAGTTCGGCCGCCATCTGCCGGACGCTAGGCAACCGATCCCCCGGCTTCAGCCGCCCGCTCGACACGAGCGAACGAACCTGGCCCATGAGCTGCCGATAGATCGGCACTCCGGAAGTGGGCTGCACGGCGAATTCGAGCGGGTTGGTTTGCATGACTGTATTACGATAGTAATACACTATTGGCGCGAGTCAAGGGGGATCTGCAAAGTTTTTTGGGGGAGACCGCGTTGTCATCCCAAGTGCCACTGCTTCGGAGTCCTCGGAGAAGCAGTGCTCTTCTATGTCCTTGCGCAGTCCGTGATGAGACATCCGAGCGGGGCGGCGTCAGCCCCCCGGTTCTTGGGCGTAAGCCCTTCATTCAACGAGCCAGGGGGCTAACGCCGCCCCGCTCGGAAATCTCTCACTTTGTGCCGCGTGAGGTATCGAGTCGCGCACTCATCACGGTCGCGGCGATCGATGGACCTCGACCTTGCCGTGCAGGGTGTAGAGCCGGAACTGGTCGCCGTCGGGGATCAGCAGGCCACTCGATTTGTTCTCGCGGAGCGGGCGGAGCGGGTTGCCGGGGAACTTGGTCCAGTGGATGAGATCGCTCGACGTGGCGAGGCCCGTGGCCCAGAGGTTGGGCTGCGTCGGATCGGCGTTCTTTTTCGTGCCGTGAATGACCGCGTAGTAGCGGCCCTTGTGCTGGATGATCTGGTTCATCGCGATCAGGTCGCGGTCGAACTCATCTGGGCCGGGGACCAGCACCGGCTCATCCTGCACATGCGTGAAGACCTTCAAGTCGCGCGACCGCGCCAGCCAGATTCCTTTGTCGTTGCGCTCGTAGAACAAATTCCAAACGCCGTTCTCTAGCCAAACGGTTGGCGTTCCGTATGGCCCGTCCGAGATCGGCTCGCCGTTGACGTGTCTCACGTCGAGCTTGCCGATCCGCTGCCAGTCGAGGCCGTCGCGCGAGGTCAACAACTGCGCACGGTCTTGCTCGCCCTCGGCAAACATGTGGAGCGTTCCCTCGTGTGGGATGACGCAGACATCCTCAACCCAATGCGCGTTGCAGAGCGGGTTCGCGGAATGCGGCTGCCACGACAGGCCGTCGCGTGACGTGGCATATCCGAGCTGCCGTCGCCCCGTTTTGGTCCCGTCATATCCGGTGAACCACATCCGCCAGAGATCGCCCTCACGAATGATCCAGCCTCGCTCGCGATGCTTCACGTCCCAGTGACCCTCGCCCCGCGCGGTGAAGACCGGGTTCGAGGCGATTGGTTCAAACGTTGTCAGCTCGGATGGAAAAAGCTCCTCGGCCCAACACCCGACCGGCGCGAGGACGAACACCAACAGGATCAGCAGCGGCTTCCAAACACCAACCCGCAGCGTGAGCGAGGATGAGGCTATGAGCGAGGGCGTTGGAAGGTGTCGCGTGGAATCGTCCTCGCTCACGCTGCGGGTTGATATTGAGAGTGATCGTGAACGGTTTATTGTGATCGTGCGGTGCGTCGCCATGAGTAGCTCCTTGAGGGAGCGCGACTATAGCGAACGAGAACAAAGTTGACCCGTTCGTCGATTCACGGCTTCGGCAGGACAGAGCGTGATGGCACGCCGGTCTGTTCAGCCCGGAGGGCGGCAGAAGGTCGCCCACTGCGTGAGCCGTGGGGGGGGAAGGGGGGGAAGTCACCACGCTCCCCAAGCCCGGAGGGCGACACCTCGAAGAGCGTCGAAGGTGGACGGAAGTGTCGCGCTCCGGGCTAACAGCGTGTTGAAAAACGTAGGGTAAGCCTCTGGCTTGCCCCTTTTTCAACTGCATTTTCGGGCAAGCGAGACGCTTACCCTACGTTTTTCCACAGGCAGCTAATCCCGTTTTTGCACCTCAACCCACGGCTCACGCCGTGGGCGACCTTCTGCCGCCCTCCGGGCTATCGAGTGCTCGTTGGTTGAAACAATCGACTGATCACGGTGGGTCGGGGGCGAACGTCAGCGCTTTGCCGGGGCCGGGGCGAGCCGAAACGCCAGCGTCTTAGAACTTGTCCAAGAATTACGCCGTGTTTTGAACAACACCAACCCGAAGCGTGAGCGAGGACGGATGTCGCTCGACTCTCGTCCTCGCTCACGCTT
>JAYSQC010000515.1:0-3021 GCA_043721755.1 Schlesneria sp. | reverse complement strand
GCCTGTTGAAAAAGGGAGGGCGAGGCTCCCGCCGAGCCATGTGCGTGAGGAAAGTCGCTTGTTTCTCGCGGCTCGGCAGGAGCCTCGCCCTCCCGACAGCCGTTTTTCAACAGGCTGCTAGCGCCTTGCCGCTCAGGATATTTTCCCAAAGTGAGTGCCATTGGGTGTCAGCCCCCCGGTTCTTGCAACGAAGGGCTGACGCCCAAGAACCGGGGGGCTGACGCCGCCCCGCTCGGAGGTCTCATGAGAGTCCGCGCGAATGGAGGGGAGCGCGAATGAAAACCAGAACGACAGCGGCGGCGTTACGTCACCGCGCGGCTTGCCACTTCTTCCAGCCCTCATCGAGGAACGCGGCGAACTCGCCGTCCTTGAGTTCGAGGCCGAAATGTCTCGACAGGATCGTCTTACCGTCCGGTGTGACAACAGCATACGACGGCAGCGTCACGTCCCCGAACCATTCGGTTTGGAGGTCGATGTTCCGCTTGAGAAGTCGCGCCGATTCGACGGCATCCGAGACGCCCGGAACACGATCGGTGTAGAGCTTCAGTCCGACATACCGCTCCAGTTTCTTGCGGATCGCCGGGCGAGCCATCTTCTTTTCCATCAGCCGACAGTTCGTACAAAAGACTCCGGTGAAGTCCACGAACAGCGGCTGCTTGTTGGCGGTCGCGTCGGCGACACCCACGTCGAAGTCGAGGCCGAAGTCATCGTCCAATCGCGCGGGAGCGAAGGACACGAGCTGATCGATCAGCCAACTTTCCCGCTCGGGATTCATTAGCCCGACAGCGAACAGGCCCGACAGTGTGAGGAACGCGGTGGCGAGCAACACGCGCGGGACCGACAGGCCCTTCGGCGGTGAGTCGTGATCGAACTGGAATACAGCCAGCAGATAGAGGCCCGTCACCAGCGACAGGATCGCCCAGAACGCCATCACGTTGGTGAAGTCGAACAGGACGGGCACCGCGTTCCACTGCTGATCGACGATGCTGAAAAACTTGAACGCGAAGCTGAGTTCAATCAGTCCCATCACGACCTTGACGGAGTTCATCCAGCCGCCGCTTTTCGGCAGCCTCTTCATGAGACCCGGTAGCAGGGCCAGCACGAAGAAGGGCAGCGCGAACGCGAGACCGAACGCCGCCATGCCGAGCAGCGGCCAGAAGTATTCGCCGTTCGCGGCACTCACCAAGACCGAACCGGCAAACGCGAACGTGCAGGTGAACGACGTGAGCGTGAACGTCAGCGCCATGAAGACCGCGCCGAGATAGCCTCCCGCCGATTCGCGCTGCGCCGACCAGTTGAGCACCCACGACGGAACACGCATTTCAAACATGCCGAGCATGTTGAGGGCGAACGCGGTGAAGACGACCCCGATGAACAGGTTGGCCACGGCCCCGGTCGCCAGCGCATTCATTTTTCCCGCACCGAACAACGCCGCCACACCGACGCCAATCAGCGAGAAGGTCGCCACGATCGTGAGGCAGTAGACCAGCGCCAGCAGCAGCGGGCGCGAGTGCTGCGATTCACTCTGTTTCAAGAAAAAGCTGACGGTGATCGGCACCATCGGGAACACGCACGGAGTGAGCAGCGACACAAACCCCCAGCCGAACGCGAGCAACAGAAACGGAATCAACCCCTTGTCCTGCGGCCGCCCGTGTTTTGCGGCCTCGGATCGGATGTAGTCCTCCGGCTTGGGCGGGTTCAATTCAGCATCAACTTCACCGGTGCGAGGCAACTCAAACGCGACGACACGCGGTGGCAGGCACCGCTTCTCACAGACCTGAAATGTGATCGTGCCTGCGACGCTGTACAGGCCCGGCTTGGTGTCCGGCAGCACTTCAAACGAACGCGACCAAGTGACAAGGTGGTTGTGAACCTCCAACGTCGTGTCCGGCAAAGGTTGTTCGATTTCAAATTCCTGGTCGGCGACAAAAACGTCACTGAGCGGCTTGAGTCCAGGTGAGTTCTCGACTTCGATTTCAGTGGCCAGTCCGCCGTCACCCTTCTGTGTCAGCGAGAACGTGTGCCAGCCTTCGTCCAGTTTGGCCGTGATCAACAGCGTCACCTTCTCACCCGGCTTGGCGTCTGATGGCGTGAGCTTGAATCGCAGAATGGCGGGGCGATCCTTCCCCTTGTGAGGTCGCTCGGCATAGTCAAACAGCGGGGCTGAGGTCGCCGTGCCATCACCAGCACCCACCACTTCGGTCAGTGCCACTTCGATCGCGTGTGGCGGGATGATCGGGATGCACTGGCCCTCGCCGTTTTTACCTTCGCTGCAATACTGGCCGGTCAGTTCGCCGGTCACACGGACTTGAGCGGGGTTGGCTCCGTCCTTGAGACGCAGCTTCTTCTTCCATGTGACGCGATCATGAAACTTGGAGACTTCTTCGGCGAGCAGTGGCTCGAACAGGCGCTTCGGTTCGCGGTCGGGAACCCAGTCGGCATCGATCTCGTCGAGTCCATTGGTCTCGAACTTGATGATCGTGCGACCGCCGAATTTGCCGTCGGTCCCGTAGATGTAGTAGCCGTCGGGCAGAGTCACCGACACCGCCAGCGTGACTTCATCGCCAGCCTTCAGTGACGCGACCGTCTTGCCCGGCGCGGCGGTGAGCGTCGTGACAAACTTCGGCTTGGCGGTGCCGCGTCCTTTGGGAGTCAGTTCGAGCAAGTCTTGCAGCGTCTCACCTTGAGCGACCAACAGGGATGTCCATGACAGAGCCAGAACCAACGCTCCGATTCCGCACCACAAACCACCGCGCCGAATGGATCGAATCGTCATGCCACACATCCTGTGAAGAAACTCAGACCTGCCAAACCTTGGCGAACGAACTCGGATCGCCGGAGACTTCGCGTGCCGACGACGGTCGCATGTTAGCGGCAGTCCGCCAACCCGGCCAACGGGGAATCGGCTCAAAACAACTTCCCGAGTTCCCTTCTTGTTCCCTCCCCTCGGCGGGGAGGGTTAGGGAGGGGGGCGAGTGGCAAATCGACTGGACCATCCTCCCCCCTCCCCGGCCCTCCCCG
>JAYSQC010000514.1:0-16510 GCA_043721755.1 Schlesneria sp. | reverse complement strand
CGCTCCGCGAATGCCTAGGCATTCGCGGAGCGAATGCACCACAGAAGAAGGAACATTTGAACGCTGGCTCCCAGAACAGGCCGCTCGCCTCCCATCATGCACATCATCCCCACCGAATTCGCCGGACTGCTGCTGATCGAACCGAAATCCTTCGGCGACGCGCGCGGCTTCTTCTTTGAGAGTTACCAGCGTGAGCGGTATCTCGCGGCGGGCATCGCCGCCGACTTCGTGCAGGACAATGTTTCGCGTTCCTGCCGTGGAACACTGCGCGGGCTGCACTATCAACTGACACGGCCGCAGGGGAAGCTGGTCTTTGTCACGCGCGGCGAAGTCGTGGACGTGGCCGTCGATTTGCGACGCGGTTCACCCACGTTCGGCCGCTCATTCAGTACGATCCTCAACGAGTCAAACCACCACCAGCTTTACGTCCCGCCCGGCTTCGCCCACGGGTTCTGTGTGACGAGCGACTCGGCCGACTTCGTCTACAAATGCACCGACTACTACGCGCCCGCTGACGAACGAACACTTCTCTGGGACGATCCGGCCCTGAAGATCGAGTGGCCCGACATTGAACCACGCATCCTGTCGGAGAAGGATCAACGCGGCATCCCACTCAGTCACGCCGAGGTCTACCCGTGACGGTCCCTCTTCCCCGCATCGCCCTCACGCTGGGAGATGTGGCTGGGATCGGCCCGGAAGTCGTCGCGCGGTCGTTGCTCGACGAACGACTGACAGCCTGCTGCCAGCCGATCATCGTCGGACATCCCGAAGTACTTCGCCGCGCACTCACTCTCATCAAGTCCGATATCGTCGTTCGCGAGGTAAGCCGCCTCCCCACCGGGCTTGTCCCGGTGGAATCAGGTCTTTGCCCTATTTGTTGATGACTACCGGATTTTGAATGAAGTCGTGCAAAGACCTGAAGACCACCCCGACAAGCGGGGTGGGGTTTCAAAACAGAGCCGAGTCGATAACTCTGACGCCAACTTGCCGGATGCCACTTTTGTTGAGACCTCCCATGAACCGACGTCTGCGTACCGCTCTGTTTGGACTTGTTGGTCTTGCGGTGGGGCTGTCCGTCTTACCGCAGTCGATGGACGCTGCTACCTATCGGCAGCAGCTTCCGTTGCGAGGCTGCCGTGGGAATCTGCACGCCAAAGGAACGGCCACATTCACCAGCAGCCGCGCTGAGACCAGCACGCCCGACGGACAAAAACTGGTGATCGTGATCGAGAACGTCGCGCTGCCACCCGGCACGGAGTTGCTCGTCTACGTTCACGAGTCCGAAGTCGGGACGATCACGCTCGACAAACAGCGCAATGGGCGGCTGGTGATCGAGTCCGACTTCCGGCAGTTGGCCCCGGCACTCTCGGCCGGCTCGTTCGTTGTCCTGAAGCTGGAGAATGGCACGAACGTGATGTGGTGACGAAACCGAAAACTTCGCTGAGAGCTTATTTCCAAACAAGGGCTCTCCGCCAATCCTGTTGAAAATGGTGTCCCGTGAGCGGCATGGCGTTAGCCGCCGGTCGTTTTCGCCGACACCGGCGGCTAGCGCCATGCCGCTCACTCAAGCATCCAACACAAATGGCGGAGAGCCCAAACAAGCCCGCTGCGCAAGCGAGGGCTGGACCTTCGATGACGGTGAAGCCCTCGCTTGCGCAGCGGGCTTGTTTGGCCAGGCGAAAATAGAAACCGTCCAACGCTCCGCCTCGTTTGATTCATCTCCCCCTTTGGTCTCCCGCCTTGCACTACATCCCCGAATCGACCTGCGAAATGCTGCGTGGTGATGCCTCGTCGTTGCGCGGCGACGCTCGCAACAACTTTCATTACCAGTCGGCACCGCTGTACGTGCTGACGGCCTGCGTCGCCGCGTTGCTCGTCGGCGATTGGGTGTTGTCGGTCGGAACGCCTGCCGCGATCACTGCTGCCGCCGATGCGGGGCTGACGAAGAGCGCCGCCAAACTACCGAACGCTTGGTTTGGCTATCGCCTCGCGCTGCTGGCCGCAGTGCTGGGTGGGGCGAGGATTTTGTATCACGCTCTCGATGGCTTGCTGTCGGGGCGAGTCGGTGCCGATCTCGCACTGACGATTGCGTGTCTCGCGGCCATCGTGCTGGGTGAGCATGAAACGGCGGGCCTCGTCGTGCTGATCTCGCTGATTGGCGAGAGCCTCGAAGGCTACACGGTTGATCGGGCACGATGGGCGGTGCGGCAGTCGTTCGCGTTGCAGCCCGAGGTCGCTCATCTCACGACGCAGGATGGACGCGAGCGCGATGTGCCGGTGAAGGACGTGCAGGTTGGCGATTTCGTCGTCGTGCGTCCCGGCGAACGAATTCCGGTCGATGGTCGAGTCGTCGCGGGAAAGTCGGCGGTCGATCAGAGCGCGTTCACGGGCGAATCACTCCCGATCGACAAGGCGGTCGGCGATCGCGTCTTCGCCGGAACGCTCAATCAGTTCGGCGCGTTGACCGTCGTGAGCGAAGCTCTTGGCGATCAGACGGCACTCGCCCGAGTGGCGCAACAGGTCGGCGCGGCTCAGTCGCGCAAGGCCGATCTCGAACGGTTGGCCGACAAACTGGCGAAGTGGTTCCTACCGGCGGTCCTCACCATCACCGTGTTGACCCTGTTCGGCTGGCGGATCGGCACGGGGTCGTGGTCGCGCGGCGTGTTGCCCGCACTGGGAGTCCTCGTCGTCGCGTGTCCGTGTCCGCTGGTGTTGGCGACGCCGTGCGCGGTGATGGCCGCGCTGGCGTGGTTGGCTCGACGCGGCGTGGTCGTGCGCGGTTCGCAGGCCCTCGAACGACTGGCTCGTGTCGATACGTTTGCCTTCGACAAAACCGGCACGCTGACGCAAGGAACGCTCGCACTGGGCGAGATCATCCCAACGAGTGACCTCTCGGCGCTCGACGTTCTCCGCATCGCGGCCATTGCCGAACGACACAGCGAACACCTGCTGGCCCGACTGATCGTGCGATCGGCCGAAGAACGCGGCCTCACGATCCCGCCTCCATTCGAGTTCGAGACACTTCCCGGTGCGGGCGTGATCGCCAAGGTTCACGTTGAGAATGTCAGCGGCTTTGTCCCCTCGCCCCCGTCCTCGGGGGAGAGGGCTAGGGTGAGGGGGCCAAGCGGCGAGAACGCTCAACCACTTCCAGCGGCATCCACTCTTCATTCAAGCGAAGAGAAGACCCCTCACCCTAACCCTCTCCCGACCACCGAAGCGGCGGTGCCCGAGGCGAGGGGCGAGGGGACAGGAGAAGAACATGCTTCACCCTCAACCCTCGACCCTCAACCCTCAACCTTCCACACCGTCGTCGTCGGCAACCGCCGCGCGCTGGCTCAGGGTGAGATCGCTTTTTCGGACGAGGTTGTTTCACTGCTGAAACAACGCGAGTTGGCTGGCGAATCGCCGCTCGTGGTGGCTGTGAACGGAAGTGTCGTCGGCGTGATGGGTGTGCGCGAGACGATGCGACCCGAGTCGGCCGGCGTCTTACAGGAACTGCGTGAGGCGGGCGTCACGCAGTTCGCACTGCTCACCGGCGACCGGCCTCAACCGGCGGATGCGGTGGTGAGATCGCTCGGTCTGTTCGACCATGTGGCGACCGAGCAGCTTCCTGCCGACAAGGCCGCGTGGATTGAAGCGGCTCGTCGCGCGGGGCGCTGCGTGGCGATGGTCGGTGATGGCACGAACGACGCTCCGGCGCTGGCAGCGGCCGATGTGGGACTGGTTCTCGGTCGAGCCGGTGCGGACCTCGCGGCTGATGCGGGCGACATTCTTTTGTTGGGCGATCCGCTGCGTCCGCTGCCCGGCTTGTTGAGGCTGTCGCGTGCGCTGGTCCAGAACATCTGGCAGAGTATTTTGCTCTTCGCGTTCGGGTTGAATGGACTCGGCGTACTCGCCTGCTCGCTCGGCTGGCTCAGTCCCGTTGGCGGAGCACTCTTTCATGAAGCCGCGTCGCTGGCCGTGATGCTGAATGCGATGCGACTCCTCTGGTTCGACGGCTGGTCGGGTGTGCAGGCGACTCGCGTGACCAACGCCTTCGTCGGCGCGGCCGATTGGATCGCAGTCGCAGCCTCTCCCTCGCGCTGGGTCTTCTGGTTGATCGAACGCCGGGACCTCGTTGCAAAGCTCTGCGTGGCCACACTGGTCGCGGCCTGGTTCTTGTCCGGCGTGGTCGTGCTGAGTGAGAACGAACACGCGCTCGTGACACGCTTCGGTCGCTTTGAAGCCACGCTGACGGCTGGCCCACATTGGCGGTGGCCGTGGCCTCTCGAACGAGTTTCGCGAGAGGCGGTTGATCGCGTGAGAAGCGTTGGAATTGGATTTCGGGAGCAGACACCCGCAACCAACATCCGTCCCATTCGTCTCATCCGTCCCATTCCGTCAGGCACGAAGGCGGGCCAATCAACAGTCCGTCAGCCGCCTCTCTTAGAACAGGGGATCGTCGAGTGGACCAGCTCGCACGGCGAGCGCGATGCTGACGCGCTGGACAGCGAATCGCTGATGCTCACGGCCGATGAAGTGCCCGTCGATCTGTCGGCCGAAGTGCAGTATCGCATTGTCGATCTGAAGCAGTTCCTGTTCGGCGGGACGCGGCGTCCCGATGACGTGCTACGTGCGATGGCTGAGAGCGTGCTGCGCGATCTCGCGGCGAGTGCCTCGCTCGATGAACTGCTCACAGAACGGCGGTCGGAGCTGGAGCGACAGTCACTCGCGCAGTTGCGGCGTCGCGTCGCGGGCTATGTGCTCGGCATCGAGATCGTCGATCTGCAATGGCTCGACGTTCATCCACCCAAGGCCGTCGTCCCGTCCTATCGGCAGGTCGCCGACGCCCTCGAAGATCGCGAACTGCTCGTCAACGAAGCCGATGCGTACGCCGATCGCGTGTTGCTCGGAGCAGTCGGTGAAGAGGCCCTGCGATCTCTCAAACAGTCCAACCGGATGGCAGCCACACAGCGCGCAATCACTGCTGAGACTTCGTTGCGGGCGCGGGCCGATTGGTCACTGGACGACGCGATCTGGAAGCGACTGCTGGAGGTCCGCTCCGACGGTTCGACGCTCCTTTCGGGGAGCGCGGCCGCGAGTTTGAACGAGGCTCACGTCACGGCCGAGAAGCGCCGGACATCGGCCTCGTCCACGGCGAACCGCTTTAACCGGCTGCTCTCCGAGTACCAGCGCGCTCCGCGTCTGACGAGCCTCAAACTCTATTGGGACGCCGTGACCGAGAGCCTCGTTCAACGACCGCTGACCATCGTCGATCCGAAAGCGGCGGGACGGCAGCATCTCTGGCTGGGCGAGGGATCGAACTTGCCACTGGCACCCACGTTCCAAGTTCCCGCACGAACGGAGTCACCGACCGAGGGCCGTGAGCCGTCGAAGGCCATCGAGTGAGAGATAAATTCCGATAACTCCGCGAGCGGGTGAGGATGGCACAATTCACACTAACCCGAAACGTAAGCGAGGACGTGAGTTGCATCCTCGCTTACGCTTCGGGTTGGTGTCAGCTTCTACCGCGTGAGGTATCACTCCGCGTACCCGACGACCCTACTTCGCGGGCTTGGCCTTGCTCTTCTCGTACTCGGCGAGGATCCCTGCGGGGTCATCGTTGAAGGCGTCTCGGCAGCCAGTGCAGCAGACGTAATAAGTCTTCCCCTGGTGCATGACGGCGATCGTTCCGAGGCCACCTGTCACGACACAGACTGGACCGCTGGTGCCGGCGGCGGCGAGTCGTGTCCCCTCGCGCTGATACCCGACTTCGGCGACGCGCGAGTAAAACGACTGCTGCTCGGGACGCTTCTCGAACAGCAGCGTCATTCGATTTTCGTTGAGGGTCGTCAGTGTGAGTCGATGAATTTCGTGCGTCTTCGCATCGGCCGCTGACTCCAGCACGAGCCGCTTGTCTTCGAGTTGGCCTTGGTATTCGCGAGTCGCATCGTCGAGCAGTGTCGCCTTCAACGTGAACTGCTTGGACTGCTCGTCGTAGCCGAGCAGCGCCGACTTCCACTGCTTGCCCGCCTCCACGTTCCACCGAATGCCCGTGCTCTTCGGCTTCAGCTCCCACACGGCGACGGCCTTCTCCTGCCAAGCCCCCTGCTGTGAGGCGCGCTTCGGTTGGCCCACGCCGCGCCAGCCACCAATCAAACCGTTGTACTCGCGCAGCGCGTCGATGGACGACGCTTTGACCTCGGCCTTCGCGTTCGGTTCATCGCATGAGGCGACCCACGCGGTGGACAGGCTCAAAGCGCCAATCAGTAACAGCCGAAAACACAGATTGGACGTGATGCTGCTGAAAGGACCGCAAAGCATGATGTCACCTCACCGGGTTGAAGACGGGAACAAGTTGGAGTTGGAGCAGAGTGAACGCGGTGTTGACCGTTCCGTGAAAATGTTTCTTCCCCGCGCGGTCAGTTTTGAGACATCTGAGCGGGGTGGCGTCAGCCCCCCGGTTCTTGGGCGTCAGCCCGCTTGGGAAGAACCGAGGGGCTGACGCCCAATGGCACTCACTTTGTCGGCAAAGTAGCAGGCACATTCCATGTGCCGTCCGCAATTGGCAGGTTACGGCACATGGAATGTGCCTACTACTTTCCAAAGTGAGTGCCATTGGGCTGACGCCACCTCGCTCGGAAACCTCTCACTTTGTGCCGCGTGAGGTTTCGTCAAATTTCAGCGAACGGGTTCAGGCGAATTGTCTGTTGAGTGTGATGATTATTGAAGCGACTCGTTTCCATGATCAATCGTGACGGCCAAACCGTGCTGAGCAGCCTTTCTAAGGCTGTGCCATTTTGAAGCTCACGCTTTGAACTCGCTCCCACCGCGACCGCCCGTTTTGCAGAGGCTGATTCCACTTGGTGGTCCGTTCGTTCTGGATTACAAACCGGCCGATGTGATTCAACACGCGATCCACCGCAATGGGTCTGTGACTCAATCGGAACAGAATTCGTTTTAGAGAGAAGCAGGACGCCATGTCGGACAGCACCGTATCAGACAATGCCGGACAAGACCGATC
The DNA here is from genome assembly GCA_043721755.1 of Schlesneria sp. GTDB lineage: Bacteria > Planctomycetota > Planctomycetia > Planctomycetales > Planctomycetaceae > Schlesneria. Next base: position 9,507 of record JAYSQC010000514.1, on the reverse strand, counting down.
CCCGCCCGATCACCCGGAGGAAAAAGAATCCTCAATGCACCGCAAGTACACGCCCGAGGAATGGCTGGCCAACGTGTACCAAGGCGACGACGCAAAGCAATTGACGGTGCGATCGGTTGTCACCGGGATGCTGATCGGCGGCGTGATGTCGATCTCAAACCTGTATGTCGGATTGAAGACCGGCTGGGGTTTGGGAGTCACGATCACGGCCTGCATCATCGCGTATGCGGTCTTCAACATTCTCGAAAAGATCGTTCCGGCGTATCGCAAAGAACCGTTCACGATCCTGGAGAACTACACGATGTCGAGCGCCGCCAGCGCCGCCGGTTACATGGCGTCGGCGGGCTTGGTTTCAGCGATCCCCGCGCTCTATCTCGTCACCGGTCGGCAGTTGCTGTGGTGGGAGATGATGGCGTGGTTGTGCGCGGTCTCGCTGCTCGGCGTCTTCATGGCGATCCCGCTCAAGCGACAGCTCATCAACGACGAGGGCCTGCCATTTCCGTCGGGCATCGCGACGGCCGAGACCTTGAAGTCGATGCACTCGTCGGGCGCGGAGGCTCTCGGCAAGGCGCGGGCGTTGTTCGTTTCAGGACTGGCGGGCGCGTTCGTGGCATTCTGGCGTGACGGCTTTGCGCCGTTGCTCGAATGGATGTCTGCCAAGTTGAGCATGGCTTCGTTGAAGACGTTTGGTGAGGCGGCCGCTTTCCCGAGTGCGTTTCCGTTGTTCCCCGGAGCGACGGGCGGCGCGCTGCTCAAGAAATACACGATCGGCATGGAAGGCTCGCTCATCATGCTGGCGGCGGGAGCCATCATGGGGATCCGCGTCGGCATCTCGCTGCTGGTCGGCGCGGTCATTTACTTCGGGATCATCGGCTACTTCCTACTGGAAAACGACATCGTCAAGCCGGGTTACAAGGGGATCGTGTCGTGGACGCTGTGGCCCGCGACGGGAATGATGGTCGCGTCGGGGTTGCTCTCGTTCGCGTTTCGATGGCGCACAGTGCTGAAGGCGTTCGGGGGGCTGAGCCGCATCTTCGGGAAGGGGGACGCTGGCGAAGCCGATCCCTTGGAGCGAGTCGAAGTCCCTGGTTCGTGGTTCATCATCGGGACGCTCATTTCGGGAGCGGCCTGCGTGATCCTCGGCGACATGCTGTTTGGCATTCAGTGGTACATGGGGATCATCGCCGTCCTCGTCACGTTTTTGTTGTCGATCGTCGCCGCGCGGGCCACGGGGGAGACCGACATCACGCCGATCGGTGCGATGGGCAAGATCACGCAGTTGCTGTACGCAGTCATCACACCGCGCGTCATCGCCGAACAGTTCATCACGACGAACCTGATGACCGCATCGATCACGGCCGGTGCCGCATCGCACTCCGCCGACCTGCTGACCGATTTGAAGTCGGGTTATTTGCTCGGGGGCAATCCTCGCAAGCAGACGTTGTCGCAATTGTTTGGTGTGCTGGCCGGGACGCTGGTCTGCGTGCCGGTCTATTGCCTCATCGTAAAGCCCGAAGACCTCGGCACGGAAAAGTTGCCGGCACCCTCCGCCAAGGTCTGGCAAGGTGTGGCCGAGATGCTCAGCAATGGCATCGACAAGCTGCCGCAGGGGGCGCTAGTCGCGATGCTGATCGGTGGCGCGATCGGCATCCTCCTCGCCCTCTTGGAAGAGTTTGTCCCGAAGAAGCATCGCCACTGGATCCCCTCGGCGACGGGCCTCGGCATCGCAGGAGTCATCCCCGCGTTCAACTCGATCGCGATGTTTCTCGGTGCGTTGGTGGCGTGGATTCTGGCGAAGACGGCTCCGAAAACCGACGAGAAGTACACGGTCGCCGTTTCGTCCGGCCTGATCGCAGGCGAATCTCTGATGGCCGTCGCGATCATGCTCTGCGGTGAAGGCCCGCAACTGTTGAAGACGCTGTTCGGGGTTGGAAAGTAGTGCAACTGTGATAGTTCGGTCACTGTGTCGAGTGCAACGTGAGAAGTGATCAGTGCAAAGTGCAAAACGTTCCGTTTCGTCGCCCACGGGAATGGAACGACTGCCGGACAACAGATCCTGGCCACAGTTCGCGTGGCGAACAGGCTCGGCTTCCCTCCCACTTTTCACTTGGCACTCGTTCTTTCACCCCGATCCGTCACCGTAGAAGTCGTGCAACATCCGGTCTCAAATTTCAAATTTGGAAATCGAAGAATCCGGAAAGAACCTGAACGGCCTCGTCGGTCTGAGGCGGAGCTTCGTTCGCTCTCTCCCGACCACCGAAGCGGCGGTGCCCGAGCCGGGGCAAGGGGACAAGACAAACAGCGCGACCTGATTCTTGGATAGGTTCAAAGGCCGGCTCACAGCGCGGTCGGCATCAAAGAATGAAATCGGCGCATCACGGGCCAACTGGCCGAATCGTGATGCGCCGATTGTTCACCGCAAGTTAAGCCGACTCAAACCGAATCAGTAGCCTTCCGAGGCTTGAGACGAAGCACCGCCAACCAGATCGCAGCTCGTGTTGCGATCACAATCATCGCGCCCATCGCTGAAGCCACTTCCAGCAACGGAACTCTTCGTCTTGTAGCCGTCCTTCGCGACAAAACCGGTCGCGGAATACGACTGATTCAACGCACCGATCGCATTCGAGATGTCATTCAGTTCGGTGTTGACCGCAACCGCGACTTCGCTCAGACCGACAACCATCGCCAGCACGCCGATGGTCAGCACCAAGGCCAATTCGGCCGAGACGATCACACCAGCTTCATCGATCCACAGATTCTTCAGCATGAAATGACTCCCAAGTCCCAAGTTTTTTCAAATGATGTTGTGAACATTTTCGGAAAGGTGTGCGTCCCGCACTCCTGCACGAAATCCGTCGCCAAACGGAAGACTCGTGAGGTTCGATCCATCGCGATCCCGTCCCCGAAGTGACCCGTGATCGTTGCTCGAAACAGTCCAACGCCTGTGAAATACTTCGCACTGCAAACGTGCGATCGACTGGCCAGTCTGGGAGGCGTTTGATGCTGCAAGGCGAAGGATGTAGTTAGCAGCGACCGTGCCGTACGGACGCGGCCTTTACAGTCTGTCAACCCGCCTCCATCACGCGATTTGGAGCCAGAACCCTCACCGGACAAGAGCTTGCGCTGCGTGAGCCTCGGCGAAAAAAAATGTCGCCCCGAAGTCGTTTGTCAGAGCGCTTCGATCTCTCATCGAGCAGTCAATCTGGTGCGACGCGAAGCAGGCCCAGTGTTGCTGGATGACGTGGAGCAGCGGAAACGCGCGCGGATGCACTGTTGTCGTTCGGCATCACGCTTCCGCAACCGATCCACAGAGTCGGCACGATCACTTTTCAAAAGCGAGGGGATCGCGTGTCAACGACGGCGCACATTTGACAGACGACGCACGGAACACGTCACCTCACAGTGAGCGGATCGTGGGTGTTTCCCGGCGTGGACTTAAACTTCGCGCGGCCGAAACTGCGTCGTTCTTGGCCGCGCGACGTATAAAAGAACAGCCTGCTGAAAGTACGCGAAGTACAATTCCGTTGTGCTGGAAGCACGACGAAAACGGGCACGTTGGAAACATGCCCCGCGTTTTTCAACAGGCTGAGTCGCTCGAAACGCCTTGAGTGATGGCGTGCTGCGCGCCGGATCACACTTGCAGGTGATCGAGGGCCTCGACCGTGGGCATCAGGTAGCTGATGTAGAACGGCCCGAACTCGGCGTACTTGGCGGAGGCGGTGTCGAAGCGCATCGTGTAGACGATGTCCTTGATGTACGCGGGGTTTCGTCCCCACAGTGTCACGCCCCACTCCCAATCGTCGAAGCCCGTCGATGCGGTGATGAGTTGCGAAACCTTTCCGGCGAACTTCATCCCGCTCGTGGCGTGTTCGGCCATCAAGCCGGATCGCACACTGAACGGCTCCGTGAACCAGTTGGCGATCGGGTGACGCGCCTTGTTCATCGGGTAGAAACAAGTGACGGGCCAAGCCGGGAAATCGGGGCACAGCCGCTGGCGGTTCATCATCGGCAGCCGCTGGCTGTAGGCCGCGACCTTGGCCGCATAAGCGGGATCGTCGGGCGAGACCCCTTCGCGACAGAGCCGCTCCGAGTACTGCTCGATCGTCGGCACGTACTCGGAGATTTCCGTGATCGAGACGAACGAGTAGGTCGGGATCAACACCGAACCGAGTGGACTCGAACGAACTCCCTGCCGAATGCCGTCGATCAAGAGTGGGTCGGGGTCCATGACCATCAGGCCGAGATCGGCCTTGTGACCCGAAACGATGGACGTTTGGATTCGCTGCGGCGCACCAGGTCGCTCCGCGTCGAGCAGGTGTACGAGGACCTCTCGTCCCTCGGCGAGTTGTGCTTCCGACAGTTGCTTCAGCGCGGCTTGGTCCACGCGGTAGTAGAGGTGCAGACAGTGCCAGCCCTCGGCCAGTTTGGTACTCGGATCGGGAAGCGGCTGCGGCGCATGAGTCGGTCGAGACACGGTGAGGTTCCATTCATTCGGTGAGAACGTAGGGTAAGCGTCTCGCTTGCCCTTTTTCGGCTCTCCGCCATTCCTGTTGAAAGTTGTATGACGTGAGCGGCAAGGCGCTAGCCGCCGGTGATTTCCAGCAGACCGGCGGCTAGCTTGCCGCTCACAGGTGTTGTTCAACAAGGAATGGCGGAGAGCCCCTTTTTCCAACTCACACCACGGGCAAGCGAGACGCTTACCCTACGTTTTTCATCGTCCCTAATCGTCGTCCATCGACTTCTGTTCGGACTTGGGATAGCCCGTCCAGACGAGTGGCTTGGCGGCCATCGCCAATTCGCCCCGTTCGAGGACGCCGAGGACTTGCTGAACGGTCATGTTCGTGGAGAGTTCTTTTCTCAACCGCTGAACAATTTCAGGGGCAACGCTGGTTTGACCCTTGCCCGCCTCCCCTTCGACGAAAGCCCTCTTCTGGTCGAAGACGGCCCAGAAGAGGGTTCGCTCGTGGTTCTTCGCGCCGTCGCGGCTCTTCACCGCGGCGCCGCCCTTACTGCGGTTGCCGTTGACGCGATACAGCTCGCGATGTTCAAAAATGATCGCAATGACATTCCAGTCCTTCGTGCCGAACCAGCTCATCAAGCCACTCCCCTTAACAGCCTGTTGAAAAACGTAGGGTAAGCCTCTGGCTTGCCCCTTTTTCAACTGCATTCACGGGCAAGCGAGACGCTTACCCTACGTTTTTCAACAGGCAGTTAAGGCAAAGTCAGAACGGGCGAGGTTGTACCAACCGCCTGTTCCTTTCGCCACGACGTGCCGGGCTGTCCATCAACGCCGTCCACCAGCTCGAAGTCCGGCTGTTCCGAAAGCCGGACTTCCTCTCTGGTGGGCATCTTCCGGAAGTGAAGTCCGGCTAACAAAGCTTAGCCGGACTTCAGTCGCGAACCACCGTGGCACGCGGTCCCTTGATGCGGTATTCGTCTCGCCTCGTTCTGATCTCCTCGTCGCACCGTTGAGTTTTCCCGATGCCGCTTCCGTTCCCGCCGACGATCTTGCTTGCCGTCGGCGGTCTGTTGTTGGTGGGAGGACGCTGGCTGCGCGAGGCTCGTTGGGTGGCGGGGCTGTGGTTCGCCGCGTGGCTCTGCGCCGCCTCTTCGCTCGCGACGAGTGGTCTCGTTCTGGACGACGCGGCGGCGCGAGTCGCGTCACACGCGGTGTGGCGAGTGGACCTGCTGGCGATCATGGGGGAGTGGCTGGCACTCACGCTTGGCCTGCTGTTCGGAGTCGGGGCCATCGACCGGAGTCCTCGCGGTGGAGCGACTCACGAACGATTCGGCTTCCTGTCGTTCTTGATCGCGGGCGTGATGTTGGTCGTCTCAGCCAACGATGCGATCACGCTGGCGTTGTCGCTGGAGATCGTGCAGTTCGCGGCGGTGGCTTTGCGGCGACTGGAACTCGCCACGCGGGATCGTGCTTTGTCGTCGTCACCGTCGTCGAACGCACGGGTCGTCTTGCACGATGAGTCGGCCTTATGGCTGAGTCTCGCCGCGTCGCTCTGTGTGTGGCTCGGTTTCGCGCTGATGGCGAGCGTCACAGGTTCGACGCAGTTCGAGGACATGCGCGTCGTGCTCACGCAGGCCTACAACCCCGGGCCGGGTCGCGTCGCCATCGGAGCCGGATCGAAACTCGGGCTGCTTGCCATCGGACTGATCGTCGTAGGAATCGGCAGTCGGATTGGACTCGTTCCGTGGCGAGCAATCTTGGCGGAGAACGTTCACGGTGCCGGCTACTGGACGAGCGGCTGCATCGTGGTGAACAGCCAGCTTGCGGGACTGTTCGCGATCGCGCGGCTGTGCGGAACGGTTTGGATCGGGTTCGCGAGTGAGTTGATCGTGCTGCTGATCGTGTTGTCGGCGGCAACGCTGGCCGTCGCGGGTTGCCTCTGTGCGCGCGGTCTGGCCAAAGGTGAAGGCACGCTGCGACGGTGGCTGATCGCACTGACGATGCTTCACGGCGCGTGGCTGCTGATCGGAGTCATTGCCGCAACGGGTGATCTCGCGGCTCCCGAGACCAGCCTGTCAGCGGCAACCGGCCAGCCCGGCGCGTTGTCGTTACTCATCTTCTCGACCGCCGCGAGTCTGCTCGGTCTGGCGGGACTCTTCCTGCTGCTGAACCATCTCGCGCGAGGCGGTCGCGACATCGAGTTCCTCGATGAACTGCTGGGCCTCGGTCAATTGGCCCCCGCCCCCGCAACGGGCTTGATGATCGTATTGGCCAGCCTGATCGGTCACCCGCCATTGTGGGGTTGCTGGGGACAATGGCTGCTGCTGGTGGCAGGCTTCAACACGCGCGCGAGCGTGGCGGCGGGGACAGCGAGCGTCGCAGCGCATCAAGGCGTGATCGCGCTCCTCCTCGTGGCGACACTCAGCTCCTTGCTCGCCGCCGCCGTGGTCATTCAATTCGCCCGCGTGATGTTCCTCGAAGACCCGATCTCACGCACGACGCCTCAAGGAGGCCGAGCGTCGCTCCTCGCGGGCCTCGGAGTCGCACTGGCCCTCATCACCGTCGGCCTCTGCCCCGCAAGGTTGCTCGTGGTGCTGATCGACACGAATCATCCTCACCGCAACATTCCCCACGTTGCCCCTGCCGGCAAATCGACCGGCTCGGCCACTGCCCACCAAGACATCCTGCTCGTGCCAGATGAACGATCGTCGCCCAACTCGGAATGAACCGAAGCGGGCTGGTCGATTAAAGAAAAGTGTCGTTTTTTTAATCGACTCCCCTGCAATTAAAGTCGCCTCTCAGAAACCGTCGTCAAACCCAAGCCCTGACTCGGGATGAGTCGTTAAACCCTCTCGGTCGCCAACGCGGCATTCGTCACCGTTTTCCGCTCACCGGCTTTGCCGTCACCCCAAACACTCCAGCGAAACGCACACCATCATGCCCAACAAACTCGCCGACGAGACCAGCCCGTACTTGCTTCAGCACGCGAACAACCCGGTCGAGTGGTGGCCGTGGTGTGACGAGGCGATTCAAACCGCGCGGCGTCATGAGCGGCCGATCTTTCTCTCCATCGGTTACAGCGCGTGCCACTGGTGCCATGTGATGGAGCATGAGAGTTTTGAAGACCCGGTGATGGCGGCGCTCATGAGCGAGCGATTCGTTTGCATCAAGGTTGATCGCGAAGAGCGGCCGGACCTCGATCAGATTTACATGTCGGCCGTGCAAGCGATGACCGGCAGCGGCGGCTGGCCGATGTCGGTATTTCTCACGCCCGAATTGAAGCCGTTCTACGGCGGGACGTACTGGCCACCGACCGCGCGCTGGGGACGCCCCGGCTTTCGCGAGATTCTGCTCGGGGTGTCCGATGCCTGGCAGAACCGACGCGAGGCTGTACTCGCACAGTCTGAGGAACTGACCGGCCACGTCGTCGAAGCGGCCGCGTCTCGCGTCACGCCGTCACCGCTGAACGAAGAGATTTTGCGAGGTGCGATGCAGTCGCTGCTTCGCTCCGCCGATCGCGTTCACGGCGGATTCGGTTCCGCTCCGAAGTTTCCGCACCCGATGGACCTGCGCGTGGCGCTGAGATGCTGGAAGAGGTTTGAAGCGGCTGCGGGACAAGGGCTGAGCGACAAGCGACAGAATGCTTCATCTGCAACGGCTTCCTCCTCCGTCCCTCGCCCCTCAGCCCTCGCCCCTCAGCCTCTCCTCGACATCGCTCTGCTCACGTTGAACAAGATGGCCCACGGCGGCATCTACGATCATCTCGGCGGTGGCTTCGCGCGGTACTCGACCGACGAACGCTGGCTGGTCCCGCACTTTGAAAAGATGCTCTACGACAACGCGCTGCTCGTCCCGGCCTATCTCGAAGCGTTCCAGATCACCGGCAATCCCGACTACGCCCGAGTCGCCCGCGAAACGCTCGACTACATCCTGCGCGAGATGACTCAACCGCAGGGCGGCTTCTACGCGACACAAGACGCCGACAGCGAAGGCGTCGAAGGCAAGTTCTTCGTCTGGAGCGAGGCCGAGGTCGATGCGGTGCTGGAGGACAGAAGTCAGGGGTCAGGAGACAGGGGGCAGGAGGAAGTCGGGACTCTTGTCCCCTCTCCCCCGTCTTCGGGGGAGAGGGCTAGGGTGAGGGGGCCGAGCGGCGAGAACGCTTCCCAATCTCTCACAGCCGAAGAAAGAACCCCTCACCCTCACCCTCTCCCGACCACCGAAGCGGCGGTGCCCGAGGCGAGGGGCGAGGGGACAGGAACAGAAACTTCACCGACAACTCCCGCTTCACCCTCAACCTTCGACCCTCAACCCTCAACCCTCTTCAAGCTCTGCTACGACATCTCCGCGCGCGGCAACTGGGAACACTCGAACATCCTCAACCGAGTCCTCACGCACGCGGAGGCGGCAGAGAAATTGAAGGTCGATCCCACACAACTCGAAGCGGTGCTGGCGACATGCCGCCAGAAGCTGTTCGACGTGAGATCGCAGCGCATCTGGCCCGGTCGCGACGAGAAAGTCCTCGCCAGTTGGAACGGCTTGATGATCGCCGCCATGTCGCTGGGAGCCAACGTTCTCGGCGAGCCGAAGTACGCGGCGGCGGCACGCGCGGCGGCCGACTTCATTCTGAGTGAGATGGCGGAAGTAAGTGGGCAGGAGTCGGAAGACAGGAGTCAGGGGGAGGTCGGGACTCTTGTCCCCTCGCCCCCGTCTTCGGGGGAGAGGGCTAGGGTGAGGGGGCCGAACGGTGATGACGCTTCCCAACCTCTAACAGCCGAAGAAAGAACCCCTCACCCTAACCCTCTCCCCTCCAAAGCGAGGGGCGAGGGGACAGGAGCAGACTCTTCACCCTCAACTCTCAACCCTCCACCCTCAACCCGCCTGCTCCACAGCTACAAAGACGGCCGCGCTCGATTCAATGCGTACCTTGATGACTACGCCGCGCTGATCGACGGACTGTGCGAGCTGTATCAAGCCGTGTTCGAGGCGAAGTACCTCGACGCCGCGCTCGGTCTCGCTCAACGAATGCTCGACCAGTTTTGGGACGATGC
>JAYSQC010000513.1:0-14584 GCA_043721755.1 Schlesneria sp. | reverse complement strand
GTGAAACAAGAGGAACTCCCTCGCTGACGCTGCGGGTTACTTGGCATTTTCGACAAAGTGAGTGCCATTGGGCGTCAGCCCCCCGGTTCCTTCAAAGAGGGCTTACGCCCAAGAACCAGGGGGCTTACGCCGCCCCGCTCAGAAACCTCTCATTCTCCACCGCGCGCGGTTGAACGACGCGGGTCATCAATCCACGAACAAGAACTCGGACGAATTCCACATGGCACGGCAGAAGGCGGGCAGGCCGCGTCGCTTCACGAAATCAACACTCAGCGCAACTTCATCGTGATCGGGCGCGCGGCCGTAGAGCAGGCGATAGGCCGCGCGAACTTGGGCCTCGGGCGACGAACCGGCTTCGGTTTTCAGACGACTGGCAAACTGATCGGCCATGCGCAAGACGAACGAATGGTTCATGAGCGACAGCGCTTGGAGCGGCGTCACGGTGGACGAGCGTTTTGGCGTGGTCGTACTCGGATCGGGGCAGTCGAACGTGTCGAGGAACGGGCTGCGACCGCCTCGCGCGGACATGCGATAGATCGTGCGACGATGGTTCGCGTAGCCGATCGGGTCGATCGGGTCGTAGAACTGAGTCCCCTTGAAAAAGTACGAGTTCACGTCGGAGTAGCCTTTGCCACCGAGTTCGTCGTTCAACTGACCGGCCACCACGAGCATCGCGTCTCGCACCGACTCGGCCTCTAAGCGATGCGGGGTCATCCGCCAGAGCAGCCGGTTCCCCGCATCGATCTTGGCGGCGGCGGCGTTGAACGTCGAGGCTTGCCGGTACGTGGCCGAAGTGACGAGGAGGCGGTGCAGACGCTTGATCGAGAAGCGTTGGCTTCGCTTTGTCCCCTCGCCCCCGTCTTCGGGGGAGAGGGTGAGGGTGAGGGGGGCTTCGCTGGGCGTGACCGGCTGCGATGCGCGAGACGGCGGTCCTGTTTTCTGTTCTTGATTCTTTCCTGTTCCCTCCCCTCGGCGGGAAGGGTTAGGGAGGGGGGGGGATGGAGCAGCAACGTCGCCCTGCGCATCGTCCCCCCTCCCCGGTCCTCCCCGCCGAGGGGAGGGAGGAGGAATGGAGTCGCTGAAGTTCAACGGAGCGTTTTCTCCGCTCGGCCCCCTCACCCTCACCCTAGCCCTAGCCCTAGCCCTAGCCCCCGAGGACGGGGGCGAGGGGAGGACTCCGGCCTGATGGCCGTTGAATTCTCCCGCCAGCCATTCCAACAACTCCGGATGACTCGGTCGGCCGCTGTTGAAGCCGAGGTCGCTGGGAGTCTCGACGAGGCCCGCGCCGAAGTGGTAGTGCCAGACTCGATTCGCCATGACTCGGGCGAAGAGCGGGTTGTTGGCGTTCGTGATCCAGTTCGCCAAAGCAACGCGACGATGCGATTCGATGGCGTCGGGTTTGAGGCCGAAGCTGGGGTCGAGGCCCTGGATGGCGGACAGTCCTGCGGGTGCGACCTCATCGCCGAGCGACGTGACGCTGCCTCGCTGATGGACCTTCATCGGCGGCGGTTGCGTGGCGATGGCCGTGTAAAGCTTGACCGGCCCGTTCTTCGTGAGGTCGGCATGTTGGAGCCGCAGGCTGCTGAGTTCGGTTTGGCGTGACGCTCGTGTCGCGCGGTCTTCGGGCGACAACTTCGCGGCGATCTCGGCCTCGGTAACGAACGTGTTGGCCGAGCCTGCGGTGATCGCGACCTCTTCGGGCGTCAACGCCTTGTCGTAGAGACGGGCTGACGCGATGAGGCCGTTCAGCATTCGATTGCCTCCCGCTTCCGTACCGTGCCTGAGTCCGAAGACGATCTGCGACTTCCCGGCTTCGTACTTCAACGCTGCTTCCCTGCGGATCGGCTGGCCGTACGGCTGGCCGTTGCGATAGCCGGTGATCGTCCCGTCGGTGTGATAGACCTGCGCGATGACGACGAACTCCTGGTCGGCTTGATCCTCGACGGTCCCTGCAAACGGCAACGTCCGAACGAAGCCTTCGCTTCCGGCCATCCAGCGACGAGGCTCGTTCTCACCAAAAACGATCGCGTCGAACTGATGCCCGCCAGTCGTCTGCAAACTGATCGCCCCGCCGCCCCGTTGATCCAGCGTCTTCAAGCGGACTCGGACTTCGAGCGTCTTCTCAACGAGATCGCGTCCGAGCGGCGCGGTGCTGGCGAACGCCGTCGTTCCATCTACAAGCAGCCCGCCCTCATCGAGCTTCGCCTCACCGTGCAGCGTCGCGTGCATCGAGCCAATCTGGTCGTTGAGGTTCTTCGAGAAGCCCCACGCCGCGATGGGTGTCGGCGCGGCTGGAAGTCCGGCTTTCAGAAAAGCCGGACTTCGGTCGATTGGACTTCGAGCCGCCTGCCGCTCCAACAGCACCGCCTCGCGAATCGGGGCCTCTTGTTCACGAAGCTGCTGGGTGAGCGCGTCGATGCGCGACTTCATCTCGCCCAAGCGCTGAGTCAACTCGGGCGCGACGAAATCTTTCTCGCCGTGATCGACTCCCGCCAGAGCCGCTGCGATCTGGTAGTACTCGCGCGTCGAGATCGGGTCGAACTTGTGATCGTGACAGCGGGCACAGTTCACGGTCAGACCGAGGAACGTCTGACTGACCGTGCCGACGGTGTCCTCCAGCTCATCCTGCCGCATCATGGCGCGCATCCGATCGACGACCGGAACGACCGTGTCATGCGCGCCGGCCACAAGGAACCCGACCGCCTTCAATGCCTCGACATCGTTCGGAGCAATCACGTCTCCCGCGAGTTGCCAGCGGACGAACTCGTCATACGGCACGTCGCGGTTGAGGGCGTCGATCACCCAATTGCGATAGTGCCACGCATTCGGTCGAGGCAAATCACGCTCGAAGCCGTTGCTCTCGCCAAACCGCACCACGTCGAGCCAGTGCCGCGCCCAACGTTCGCCGTAATGAGGTGACGCGAGCAGCCGATCAACCAACCGCTCAAACGCATCCGGCGCGAGATCATTCACGAACGCATCGACCTCAGCGGGCGTTGGCGGCAGTCCGAGCAGATCAAACGCGACGCGACGGATCAGCACGCGGCGGTCCGCTTCCGACGCAGGCTTCAAACCTCGCGCGACGAGCGTCGCGCGAACAAACACATCGAGCGGTTGCCGCACCGGTCCCAGTTCTAGCGCGAGTGCGGCGGGTTGCGCGGCCGACATCGTCGGTCGAACAATCGGCTGCAACGACCACCAATCGCGTCCGGCCCGATGTTCGGAAGAGACCGCGAGTGGATCAAGCGGCCCGCCCGCCCAAACGGCTCCCGCCTCGATCCACGTCTTCAACAGAGCCTTCTCGTCGTCATTGAGCGGATGCTTGGGAGGCATTTCATCGGTGGAGACTCGTTGCCAAATCAAACTCTTCGCAGCATCGCCCGGCACCAACGCGGGACCGCTCTCGCCGCCCAACAACTGCTTCTCGCGTGTGGAAAGATCGAGCTTCCCTTTCAGCTCCTCTCCCGCGTGGCAACTCGTACAGCGACGTGCCAAGAGCGGCGCGATGACCTTCTCGAACGAGACCGCTTCAGACGCAGCCGCTCGTTGCTTCGGCACATCCGGTGGCTCGAAAGCGGCAACGCAGGCCACGAATGCCACAATGAGTGACAACAACGAGAGCGGGATTCGCCGGTCAACACGCATGGTGCGTCCTTCTCAAAAGACAATCATCAGAGGGAACACCTGCCTCACATCACACCAACCCGAAGCGTGAGCGAGAACGAAGCGAAGCGGTGTCACCACGGATTTCACAGATGACACGGATCAGACGGAAGGCAAAAGGAAAGTAGGATGGACGCCTCGTCCGTCCGGCCCCTCTGGCGACAACACGGACGGACGAGGCGTCCATCCTACGGGTCAAACGATTCCAGCCGCGCGCCTTATCGCGGCACGGTCCACCAGTGGTCGATTTGCTGTTGAAGCTTGGTGACGGTCGCGGGCTGCTGTTCAGCCAAGTTTTTCTCTTCAAGGGGATCGGCCTTCACGTCGTAGAGTTCGGGTGAGCCGGGGCCGTGCGGTTGGATCAGCTTCCAGTTTTCGGAGCGGCACCAGCGAAACTCCAAGCTGGCCTCGGGACGATCGATGTCGGCGACATCGTGGTGGAACGTCGCGCCAAAAAGGGCGGTTCGATCCGACTTCCCGCCGTTCGCCGCGAGGCGTGCCAAGTCGAGACCGGGGAGCGGTTCCTTGGGTGAGACTCCCGCAGCGGCCAGCATCGTCGGCGCGATGTCGATCGAACTGACGAGGGTCTCGATCCGAGCCGGTTCGATGTGACCGGGCCATTTCACGAGGATCGGTGTTCGGAGGCCACCATCGTAGGGAGACCTTTTACTTTTGGGCGCGAACAGGTTTCCGTTCGGCTGTTGAATCCAACCGTTGTCGCACGCGAACACGACCATCGTGTTCTGCGCGAGGCCGCTCTTGTCGAGATGAGCGAGTAACTCGCCGACCGTTTCGTCGAACCACTCACACATCGCGTGATACTTCGCGACGGGGAGCGTCTGGCCGGGACGCTGGTACTTGGCCAGCAATCGCTCCGGTGGCTTGTGCGGCGTGTGCGGCAGCATCGGTGCGTACCACAGGAAGAACGGTTTTCCTTTGGCTCCGTCGATAAAGTCGAAGACCGGCTGCATTCCTTCGCGCCCGATCTTCAGTCCCACGTCACCGTGTCGTCCGCCACGAGTCGGATCGCCATGAGACATCGCCACCGTGAAGCCCCCTTCCGCCGGAGCACCTTCCCACCACTTGCCGCTCTGAAAACTGGAGTAGCCACGCTCACCCAGCCACTTGGGGATCATCGGGAGCCGTCTCACATGACGCAGCATCTCGCCACGATCAGTCCCTTTCGGCGGATCGTTGCCGCTGATCTTGTGCTGATGCGTGTACAGGCCGGTCAGCAGACAGGCGAGACTCGGACGACAGAGACTGCTCGGGACATAGCCTTGCGTGAAGCAAGCACTCTGGCTGGCAAGGCGATCAAGATGCGGAGTCTTGATCTCGGGATGGCCCATGAACCCGTAGTCGGTCCACGCTTGATCGTCTCCCAAAATCATCACGATGTTCGGCGGTTCGGCCGCTCGTACCGATGCAATCCCACCGAGCAAGCAGCTCAGAACGGCGCAGAGCGTGAGGAGTAAGGAGCGGTGCATCGTGGTCCGTTCTTTCGAGTGAGTTGGGGATGTGCGGCATGGTTCAAGTTGGGTAGCAGCCCTCCCGCTCGATCTCTCTGCATCTCATTCGCGCGCTCCTCAATTCGCGCGGAGAAATTTCCGCGCGAATTGAGGAGCGCGCGAATGCAAAGACGGGATCGACAATTCCCATTGCTGGACGGATGGCGGGATGCAAACACACTGAAACTCACAATCGTCGTTCGCTGAACCAAGCCGGATCTGCAACGGTGGCGGCGAAGTCTACCGGCCGCTTTTGCCGCGTCGAAGTGACTCGCGAAAACAATCTTGCCGGTTTTGATATGGCTTGTCGGGCAATGGCTTGGGATGATGGCGCGGGCCAAGTAGCGAGGTTGACACCACCCAGACACCCGCGTCTAATTCGCCCCGGTTGTAGACGGTGCTATCACCCAGATGGGATCGCAATTGTCCAGGTCTGGAGTGCGGCGAGGACTTTCAAAAACGTCCCTTGCCAATCTCGGGCCGCACCGTCTCGGATCAGTCACACGGTTAGGAGAACAGTTCATGCGGAAGATTTGGACTTGGGTTGCAGTTGTTGCTGCCTTGGCAATCACGGCCGATGCACAGGCTCGCCCGGACTACCTGAGCAAGGGCTTCACCCCGACGTATCCAGCTCTCAAGGCTGAGATCGAAACGGCCAAGTGCGGCGTTTGTCACGGTAGCGACAAGAAGGTTCGCAACGATTACGGCAAGGCCGTCGGTGCGGCTCTCGGTGAGCCAAAGGTGACCGATGTCGAGAAGATCAAGGCCGCTCTCAAGAAGGCCGAAGCCGAGAAGAGCAGCACCGAAGGCAAAACCTTCGGCGACCTCATCAAGGACGGCAAGCTCCCCGGCAAGAACCCGTGATCTCCGAGTGAGGCACTGAGACCGAGCCATCGGCAACTCTTCGCAGCACCTCTGACAACGAGATGACATCCGCCTCAGCCCGATACCTCCCTTGGTATCGGGCTGAGGTTTTTACCTCCCCCGGAGTTTTGGAGGGAGGTACGGTTGCCCTCGGCGGGGTGGCCGGGGCTGGAGTCGCTTTGGACGAAGCCCCGGGGTTTCGCGAAGCGCTCCAACCCCGGCCACCCGATCGGTAAAACAGTGCTGGTTGGGCGGCGAGGTTCATCAATTCTGCGGCGCTGCCCCAACGGACGAGGACCAAGCCTGACATGCGACTTGCGACCGTGTTGACTCCGATGTCCGATGAGAACCTCACGCTGGCGGCTCAGTGTGGCGTGACCGATGTCGTTGGGCGGTATCCCGGTCAGAGCCTCGACGATTTGTTCGAGATGCGAGATCGAGTCGAATCGTTTGGGATGAAGCTGGCGACGGTCGAAGGCTACTTGCCGATCGAGAACCTCAAACTCGGACGGGATGACGGGACCGAAGTGGCGGCGATGAAGCGGCTGTTCGACAATATGCGTCAGGTCGGCGTGAAGATCCTCTGCTACAACTTCATGGCCGGAACCGATTGGGTCCGCACGCGACTCGACGTGCGCGATCGTGGTGGTGCGAAGGTGACGGCGTTTAGTCTCGCCGAGGTCAATCAGGCACTGTCGCTGAACCAAGGTCGCCCTGTCGCTCCGCGACAGGTGGCGCCGAATGCGGGCGTCAGAACCAACTCACCACTGACGCCCCATTCGCCGTCGCGCTTCGTCTCGCGGAGCGAGACGGCTACCTTGCAGACGCCGCTCGCAGCAGTCGAGGTCATCACCGCCGATGAACTCTGGCGGAACCTCGAACACTTCCTGCGTGAACTGGTTCCCGCCGCCGAAGACGCGGGAGTGACGTTGTGTATGCACCCCGATGACCCGCCGTTGCTGGAATTGCTCGGTCGCGCGCGGATCATGAATTCGGTCGAGAACTTTGAGCGGCTGGTGCAGCTCGTCCCGAGTCCCTCGAACGCAATCTGCTTCTGTCAGGGAACGTTCGCGGCGATGGGCTGCGACATCCCCGCGACCATTCGGCACCTCGGCCCGCACATCCAGTACGTCCACTTCCGCGATGTGCGCGGCACACACGACAACTTCGTTGAGACCTTCCACGACAACGGCCCGACCGACATGGCCGCCGCGATGCGCGCCTACCGCGACATCGGCTTCACCGGCCCAATGCGTCCCGACCATGTGCCTCAACTGCATGGCGAGGACGACGGCGAACCGGGCTACACGATGCTCGGGCGGTTATTTGCTTTCGGCTACATGCGCGGACTGATGCACGCGACCGAGACCGAAGCGGTTTCCCAGTGAACGTTGAAGTCCTGCGTGGCAATCCGGTTCGCATCTGGCAATCATCTCGCCACTGTTTGTATGCCGCTCGCGGGAGTAGCTGACACTAACCCGAAGCGTAAGCGAGGATGCAGCGCACGTCCTCGCCTACGCTTCGGGTTAGTGTGAAATGTGCCATCCTCACCCGCGAGAGGTCTCGCCACGATGCCCGCTCTTCCGTACTGCGCGTTGTCTCGTCTCTCAAGAGAGCGCCGCGTGAAGAGACCAGAGAAAGTCGCACACCTTGAACCAGCCCGCAGAATCGAACTCGCTCGACGCGCCATCACCAATCGCAACCGAAGTCGTCGATCACGGCAGCCTGCCCGCGTGGGAGCGGGCCGATCTGCCCGAACCGTTGCCGTTCGGATTGGTCAATCTGTTCAAGACGATCGGCCCCGGAGCGATCCTGCTGGCGGCGGCGATCGGCGGCGGTGAGTGGATCGTCGGGCCGCTGTTCACGATCAAGTACGGTCGTAGCATCTTGTGGATCGCCACGGTGGGGATCGTGCTGCAAACGATCTTCAATCTCGAAGCGGCCCGTTACACGATGTACACCGGTGAGCCGATCATCACCGGGTTCATGCGGCTGCGTCCCGGCTCGAAGTTCTGGGCGTGGTTCTACATTGTGATTGGCACCGCACAATTGGCGACCCCCGCGCTGGCGGCCGGTTCGGCGGCAGTGCTGTTTGCCGCGTACTTCGGTCGCCTCCCCGAGCAGACTGACGCAACGATGCTCGGCGGAATCGCGATGGCGGTGATTCTCTTCGCGGTCGGGCTGTTGATGTCGGGCAAGTCGATCGAGCGTGTCTTGGAACGGCTGTCGTGGGCGATGATCGTGTTCATCTTCACGTTCTTGATCGTGGCCAATGTGCTGTTCGTCCCGGCGGCTGATTGGTGGGAGACGACGCAGGGGTTCCTCATTCCGCAGGCATTGCCCGCGAACGTGGACCTGATCCTGCTGGCTGCGTTTGCAGCGACGGCGGGATCGGGCGGACTTGGAAACCTCGCCATTTCCAATTGGTTTCGAGACAAAGGCTTCGGCATGGGAGCGTGCGTCGGCGGGATTAGTAATGTATTGAGTGACAGTCACGAAACGCTGAAGCCGGTCGGCGTGACGTTTCCCATCACTTCCGAAAACATGCGGCGTTGGAAAATCTGGTGGCGTTACGCGGTTCTCGATCAGACTGCGTTGTGGGGCTTTGGCTGTTTGATGGGGATGTTCCTCAACGTGAATCTCGCCGTGGCCATCATCCCGGCGGGTGAAGTCGAGAAGTTGAGTGGTTACGCGGCTGGAACCTTTCAGGCCGAATACATGGCCAAGACGCTGTGGCATGGCTTCTGGATGCTGGCACTGCTGAACGGCTTTTGGATTTTGTTCTCGACGCACCTCGGCAACACCGACGTGTTGGTCCGCACGGTGAGCGACATCTGCTGGGCGGCGTTCCCCGGCGTGAGACGCATTCCGATCGCGAAGCTCTACGCGATGCTGCTCGCGGGACTCACGGTCTGGGCCATGTTCTCCGTCCATCTCGGCAGCGTCCTCGATCTATTCAAGATCCTCGCCGTGATCGCCAATCCGATCATGGGGATTGCGGCCATCCAAATCCTGCGAGTCAACCTGCGGTTCCTCCCGCGCGAAGTCCGCCCGCCACTGTGGCGACAAGCGGGACTCGTCCTCGCCGCCATGCTGTATGGAGGAATGACTCTCGCGCTGCTGTACGACAGCTTCGTCAAGTGGACGAAGTAAACAGCCAGGGCCATCGCCTTTTTGCATGTAGGGTGGGACCAGCTCGCTTCGAGCGCCGGCCCACCATCGGGAATCGTCGAGAAATTCTGGTGGGCCGGCGCGGCGAAGCGCCGCTGGTCCCACCCTACAGGTTTCGCAGCCCCAACAAGGCGATGGCCTGGTGAACAGCCGATCTCCGGTCTCCCCGCCTTTCATCATTCTGCCCACCATCGTTCTGCCTTTGCCTTGAGCAGAATGATGAAGACGCGGCGCGGCGAGAAACGGGCCCGTCCGTCGCACTACGCGAGGATGTCGTGGATGACATGCCCGAAGATGTCGGTCAGGCGCATGTCGCGGCCGCCGAAACGGAACGTCTGCTGGGTGTGGTTGACTCCCAGCAGGTGCAGCATCGTGGCGTGGAGGTCGTGGATTTCGACCTTGTTCTCGACGGCGCGGTAGCCGAAATCGTCGGTCGCGCCGTAGGTCGTCCCGCCCTTGATGCCGCCTCCTGCCAGCCAGATCGTGAAGCCGAAGGGATTGTGATCGCGGCCGTCGCTGCCTTGCGCGAAGGGCGTGCGACCGAACTCGCCGCAGAAGACGATCAGCGTCTCGTCGAGCAACCCGCGTTGTTTGAGGTCGCGGATCAGTGCGGCAATCGGCTTATCGACCGTGCGCGCGTTCTTGTCGTGACCGTCCTTCAGGTTGCCATGCTGGTCCCAGCGGTCGCCGTTGCCGCCGGGACAGGTCAGCTCGATGAAGCGGACTCCCCGCTCAATCAGCCGCCGCGCGGTGAGGCAGATGCGCCCGTAGGTCCGCGTGTTGCCGAAGTCGTCGAACAAGCCGTACTGCTCCTGCGTGGATTTGGTCTCGCTCGACAAGTCCATCAGTTCGGGAACGGCCGTCTGCATCCGCGCGGCCAGTTCGTAGTTGGCGATGGCCGATTCGAGGGCGTCCACTTTTCCAAGCTGCGCGAGTCGTTGTTGATCCAGCCGCCGCATCAGCCCGAGCTTCGAGTCCTGCAACGCGCGGGTCTTTTCACTCGGTCGGATGTTGGCGACGGGAGCCTCACCCGACGTGAAGACCGATCCCTGATAGGCCGCCGGGAGGAAGCCGCTGCCAAAACAATCCATCCCGCCCGGCGGGATCAATCCGCCGTTGAGGACCACGAACGCCGGCAGGTCATCGCACTCCGAGCCGAGTCCGTAACTGACCCACGCCCCATGACTCGGCCGTCCCTGCTGGCCGTGGCCGGTGTGCAGGAAATAGTTCGCAAACGTGTGTTCGGAAAACGGCGAGACCATCGACCGCACGACGGCCAACTCATCGGCACACGACCCGATGTGAGGGAACAAATCACTGACCGGCAGCCCGCATTCACCGTACTGTTTGAACGGCCAGAGCGACTTCAGCATCGCCCCGATGTTGGCAAACTGAGTCGCCTCAACCTTGCCCAACACTTCCTTCGCGTTCTTCCCGTCGTACTTGTCGAGCATCGGCTTCGGGTCGAACGTGTCCACCTGCGACGGCCCGCCGTCCATGTAAAGAAACAGGACGTGCTTAGCCTTAGCCGGAAAGTGAGTCCCGTGAACCGAACCACTCGACGAGGCCACCACCTCCGCCGCCGATGATCTCGTCGGAGTCAGCAACGACGACAACGCCACCGCTCCAAAACCGTGAGCGGCTTGCGACAACATCTCACGGCGAGACAACGGCGGCGACAAATAACGTTGGCAGGGAAACATGGCGGGTCTCTGGCGGGAAGGCATTCCGCGATCGAATGCGTGTGTCTTGGGCGGTCACTCGACGTAGATGAACTCTTTCACGTTGAAGAGCACATGACACAGGTCGGTCCACGCTTCACGCGGTGCTCTGTTGGGGTCAGACTTCGCGTCGGGCGGTGAACTCGGATACGACTCTAGGAACGACCACGCTTCCGACTTCTCGGCGTCGGTCGGTCGGCGGGCGAAGGCGGTCAGGTAGAGCGACTCGATCCGCTGCTCGGGCGTTTGAGTCGCATCGGACAGCGTGCGGTCGGCCCAACGTTTGGACTGTTCGATCACCAGCGGATCGTTCATCAGAATCAGCGCCTGAGCCGGGACGTTCGAGATCGTCCGGCGACCGACCGTCGAGAACGGTGACGGCGTGTCGAAGGCCAGCATCATCGGCGAGAGGAAGTTGCGGCGGACGGAAATGTAGATCGAGCGGCGTCCGTCGCCATCGACCGGCCCGCTGTTGCCCGGTCGGCCCCGGCCCTGCATGAACGGAGTCAGGTGAATCGCCACGCTCGGCCCAAACGGCGTACGGTCCAATCGGCCAGAGACCGCGAGTAACGAGTCGCGAATCACCTCGCCCTCCAACCGTTTGATCGGCATGTGGTGCCAGTGGACGTTGTTCGGATCGACACTTTCAGCAGCCGGGTCGGGTTTGCTCGACATCTGATATGTGCGGCTGAGAATCAGCGATTTGATCAGCCTCTTCTGCGACCAGCCCTCTTTCACGAACCGCGTCGCGAGATGATCGAGCAGTTCGGGGTGAGACGGTGGCTGACCGAGGACTCCAAAATTATCGACGGTCGGAACGATCCCTCGTCCAAACAAATGATGCCACACGCGATTCACGGCCACTCGCGCCGCGAGTGGGCTTTGGAGCATGTCGTTCGCCAGTTGCATTCGGCCGCTGCCGTCTTGCCTTGTCCCCTCGCCCCGGCTTTGCGGGGAGAGGGCTAGAGTGAGGGGTTCTTCGGTCTTGCCTTGCCTTGTCCCCTCGCCCCCCGCCTTGGGGGGGAGAGGGCTAGGGTGAGGGGAGCTTTCAGAGGCGGGTTGAGGGGCGAGGGTTGAAGGTTGAGGGGCGGAGGAAGCGGCTGTTTGAAGTGGAGAAGTTTGTTCACTGCTCGGCCCCCTCACCCTAGCCCTCTCCCCCGAAGACGGGGGAGAGGGGACCACGGCAGCCTGCGGCTGCCCGACGACTGCTTCGAGAAACCGGCGCGGGACCGGCTCTTTCGGCGTAATCGAATTCCCGCGAATGAGCAGTTGTTCGTTGACGCCGTTTCCTTCGAGCATGACCGGGGCGAGATGCGATTCCCACTGGACGGCCTTCGCGAGTTCCGTCTCTGCCTTGGGATCGATCGCGGGCGGCTGCCAGTCTTTTACGAACAGCTCGCGATGCTGGACGAACCAGTTGCCGACTTCGGCCCAACCCGTTTTCGCTTGGCGCTGTGATTCGGCGGGAGGACTGAACAGGCCGTCCAACGCCACGGCTGTCACCGCGCCGCTGATCGCCTCGCGATACGACTTGGCTCGTGCTTCCAGCGGCAGGTCGGGTTTGACGAACTCGTCCAGCCAACTCCACGAAACCGGTGGCAACGTCGGTGGCGAGTCTTGTTGAACAACCATCGCGATGGCGCATTCGGTGTCGTCGGCGGGTGAGAACTCCACATGCAGCCGATGCCCGCGATAGCCTTCGAGCGAGTGGCCCACCCACCGCCATTCATGTGGCTTGTCGTGCTTGAACTCATGCAGCGTCGAGCCGTGCAGCGGGCCGACCACGATCAGGTGCGAGTTGACCGCCGCGTAAGACCGCACTGATCCACGGACGAGAGACCACACGGTCCCCTTCGTCAGCGTGAACTCGGGCGTGCGGACCATGCGCCCGTAACGTTGCCAACCGCCGAGCGTCCCGTGATCGGCTTCCACACCCGGCGAGAATTTGATGTCCTTCCAAAACAGATCGCGTTGCCAACCGCCGATGGTGGCGACGGAGAATTGCCGCTGATCGGCCGAACCGCGCATTTCGAACCGGCCCGGCGGAACGGGCTGCGTTCCGAACGAGACGCCGTCTTGCAGCAGCCGATCTTCGCGCAGGCTCACGAAATCGACGACGAGACCCTCCATCGGTTCGACACTAGCCCGACGCGCAAGCGAGGGCTGACCGTTTGTGTCCACCGGTAGCCCTCGCTCGCGCGTCGGGCTAGTCAGTTCGGCAAACCCGTGTAACGGATGCCGCTGGTCCGCGCGAGCCGCTTCAAGCTCCACCGTCCAGCGTGCGAGCAGTTCCGCATCGAGCTGCTTCGTGCCAGCGAGACCATTCAACTTTTCGCGCGAGTCTGCCGCGAGTCGCTTCTGTTTGTCCTCGCCCACCTCAATCGAGGCCCCGTCTTTCAATGCCTGCTCCGCCGCGAGTAGGTACTGATCCAGTTTTTCGAGCGTCGGCTTGGCCGCTTTGACCAGACTCCCCATCACGTTCGATCGCTGACTGGCTCGAAGTTCATCGAGTCGTTCGGCGATCTCGCGGTGTTGTGCCTCCGTATCGACGCGAACCTGCCGGTAGCTGCCACTGAGCGCGAAGCCTGCCAGCGCGTAGTAGTCGCGCTGCGAGATCGCGTCGAACTTGTGATCGTGACACCGCGCACAGGCGACCGTCAGTCCGAGGAACGTCTTTGAGAGTACATCCAGCCGGTTGTCGATTCGGTCGGTCTCGTCCTTGCGGATATCAACCGGCGAATGAACCTCTTCGCCGAGGAACCAAAATCCGGTGCCGAGGACGGATTCGTTGATGCGGGGTTGAAGGTTGAGTTGAGCGGGTTGAAGGTCGAGGGTTGAGGGTTGAGGGTCAGGCGGCGGTCTTCTCTGACCCTCAACCCTCAACCTTCAACCATCAACCCTCCTCGCTGGCAAACCTCGCGTGTGCTGAAGGACTCCACCGACGGAGCCGACACGTCGATCGTGGTCCGCGGCGCATCGCAGCACAACCTTCAGCATCTCAATCTGACGATCCCGCGCGACATGATGAGCGTCTTCTGCGGGCCGAGCGGCTCCGGCAAGAGTTCGCTCGCGATGGACACGCTCTACGCCGAGGGGCAGCGTCGCTACGTCGAGTCTCTCTCGTCGTATGCCCGCCAGTTTCTCGGCCAGATGCCCAAGCCGAGGGTCGAGCACATCCACGGCCTGCAACCGTCGATCGCCATCGAACAGAAGACGGTCGGCAACACGCCCCGCTCCACGGTCGGAACGGTCACGGAAATCTACGACTACCTGCGCATCCTCTTCGCGAGACTAGGGACTCAACACTGCCCCGACTGCGGCGTGCCCGTTCAGTCGCAAACGACGGACGATGTGATCGACCGCCTGATGGAACACGCGGCGGGCACGCGCCTGCTGGTCCTCGCACCGCAGGAGGTCACGGTCGGACAGCAGTACGAAAAACTGTGGGAACGCCTGCGCGAACAGGGCTACCGCCGAGTCCGCATCAACGGCGTGACTCACACGCTGGACGAGGTTCCCGAGATTGACCGCAAACGCAAGCACGCGGTGGAAATCGTGGTGGATCGCGTGACGATCCGGCACGACGAGGGAGAAGGAACGAGAGGCAGCATTCTTGTCCCCTCTCCCCCGTCTTCGGGGGAGAGGGCTAGGGTGAGG
>JAYSQC010000512.1:0-16830 GCA_043721755.1 Schlesneria sp. | reverse complement strand
GTCCACATTAGAGTTGGGCATCGACATCGGAAACGTGACGGCTGTTGGCCAGATTGAGGCACCGTGGTCGGTCAGTTCGCTCGTGCAACGACTCGGTCGCAGCGGTCGTCACGACGACGAGCCGCATCAGATGCGAGTCTTCATCACGGAGGATCAGCCCGCCCCGACGGATTCTCTCAGCAAGCGTCTGTTTCCCGGTTTGCTGCGTGCGATTGCCCTCACCGAATTGATGCTGAAGAAATGGGTCGAACCGATCAGTGGCGAGCCGTGGGACTTCAGCACGCTGATTCAACAGACACTCAGCATCCTCGCCGAAACGGGCGGTTTGGAGGCGGTCAAGTTGTACGAACGACTCGTCCCGCGCGGAGCCTTTCGATTTCTCGACACGAAAATGTTTGCCTCAATCCTGCGCGAGATGGCTCGGCATGAACTGATCGAACAGCTTCCCAACGGGCCGCTGATCGTGGGCATCGTTGGTGAGCAGATTGTTCGTTCCCGCGACTTCTATTCAGCCTTTGCCACGCCGCCCGAATATCGCGTCGTGTGCGATGGTCGTCCGCTGGGGATGTTGCCACTGATGGCTCTGCCGCGCGTCGAAGACCATCTGCTGTTGGCGGGCCGTCGCTGGCGCGTGACGTATCTCAATCACCAAAGCTCTGAAGTGGGAGTTCAACCCGCCAAGGGCCGCAAGCGCCCGCTGTTCGTGTCAGGTGGTGGCGAAATTCACTCGCGAGTCGCCCAAGAAATGCGCGACGTTCTGTTGTCTGAAACAGCCTTCGCCTACTTCAATGAATCCGCACGGGAGATGCTCGCGCAAGCACGACAGACCGCACGCGATGCCGGTTTGAACACGAGCGACCTCGTCGCGACCAGCGACTCATCGTGCCTGTGGTTCCCGTGGACCGGATCGTCGGCGCTGACAACGTTGTCGTTGATCGCCGAGTACGCTGGGCTGGCCACCCCCGAGATTTCGGATCGCCTGTCAATGGAGTTCAAGGCACCAGCCGTCGATGTCATCGCCGCACTACGGCGGGCAGTCGTTTCGCCACCCGCCCCGCAGCAACTCGCGCAACGCCTTCTCAACAAACAACGTCGCAAGTACGACCCGTTCGTGGACGAAACCCTGCTGGACCGTTCCTTGGCTCACGATGTCATCGACATCCCGGAAGCGGTGACGTGCCTTCAACGACTCACCCAGACATTTGATGGCTACCACCGTGTGGCCCCCGTGACGCACGGCTGACAAATGTCTCGTCATCCATCGGTCCAACTCACGCAGCAATGTCTCGACTACGCGCCGCAGAAAGCGCAGCAGTAGCCCCCCGCACGTCGTCGCAAGTCCAAGAAACATGTCGCCACGCCGACGCCGACAATGGCTCGATCCTGATGCCATCAAAAGCAGAAAACCCCTGTCGAAACAGGGGTTTTCGTGAGTGGGACCGCTCGGACTTGAACCGAGAACCAAAGGATTATGAGTCCTCTGCTCTAACCGATTGAGCTACGGTCCCGTGAGTTTGAACGAGAGAGACGAGCTTTGCATGGGCCACACTTGCCCGTTGAGAAGTCGCCATTTGTCTGATCTGGAGTGGATCGAAACGTCGGGGACATCCTCGCGGTAGCGCCTTGGGGGCGGGCACAGCGGGATGCGGGATGCGCGGGGCGGGAGTATCTCGACCGAGGCTGCGATTCGCAACCCGCCGTTTGACTCACGCAGGGCGTTGCCTTTTTCAAAGGAGGGTGGGACCAGTTCAGAGGCTATCCGGAAAGAAACGACTTGTTTTCAGGGTGCCACGGTCACGGCTTTGCGTGGCCGTGCTTTTGTCATAGCGAAGACACGGCCACTCAAAGCCGTGACCGTGGCACCCAAAGTCGTCGCTTCGATCAAGATGCGGCAAATGCAATTTCCGGATAGCCTCTCAGTTCGAGCGCTGGCCCACCATTGGGAAACATCGAGAAATCTTGGTGGGCCGGCGCGGCGAAGCGCCTCTGGTCCCACCCTACAGGTTGCGCAGACCCAACAAGGTGATGGCTCTGTGACTCACGGGGTTGCGAGTTCGTGAAGGCGGATCGGCAGAGTTGTGATGCGCAGCGGGTGTCAGTTGTGTTTGGGGATTGCCACGGAATAGAGCATCGTGACGGAGCCAATTGACAGCAGCGTGAAGGCGGCCCATTCGGGGGGGTCGATGACGGGGCGGGATTCTCGGCCGACGACTTGTTTGGCGAGCATTCCGCGAATGCCGGGGTCGCGCTCTTCGGGTTCGTGCATGACCAGTTTGTCGATGGCGAGGAACGCGACGCCCCACAACCCGAGAAACAGTCCGGCGGCAAAACAAGCTGAGCGTAACATCGGTCGTTCCTCGCGGCGGTTTCCTGAGACGAGTCTCTTATCGGCTCGGGTTGCGAGTGACTTGATGTCGCAAACCGGCAGTGTTCGCCGGTGCCGCTAGAGTGCGACGGTGGCCGGGGTTGTAAGGGTCGCAGGGAAGCAACGGTGGGTTCTCATTGCTCTTCATTCGTCGTCTCCCTTGATGCGTTGAACTCTTGTTGAATGGGAAAGGGGGACGAGCCCCGACGCATTAAGGGAGACGACGAATGGAGCAGGAAAGGCGGATGAAAAAGGAGGCTGGCGGGAATGGCACTGTCGGGTCCAGAGGATGAGAAATTCGGCCGAGCTTGCGTGTAGTCGGGACTGACTGCGGAGATGTCTCTCGATTCCGCGACGCGAAAACAAGTCGCCGCTTGGGAATCGACAAATCTGCCCGCGAAGGGCTTGGCGCGAGTGCTGTTCCACATTTGACACTGACTGGACCAGCAAGAACCGCAGGTGGCCCAAGCCTTTGGGAATCAGACCGGTGCGGGAAGTCACTTGCCGTGATCCGCACCGTGTGCTGCGGACCTTCGTTAGGTTTCCGGTCAGTTTCTGAGGCGGGCGAACCCATCGTGAAGGTTCCCGACGGGATTAACCTCAGCTTCATCCCCGTCGATTTCGACGTGATCTCTGTGAGTGACGAGGGGGGAAGTGGATCGACCGCATCGGGGAGGACAGACTGCGGTGGCGTAACAGCGACCGATTCCGGCAAGGGGACGACGCTTGTGCTGGGGGGGCAGGATCAACCTGTGGCGTTGAATTCACCGGTTGCTGCGGGTCAGGTTTGCCTGTCCAAAAACTTCGCACCCACAGTCCCTGTAATACGACGGCGATTATTCTCACCCACGGCACACGCGATTGTCCGTCACTCTTGCTCCGTGGAGGCTCCGCTCCGACTGGCGGTGTCCGGGGATGCTCAACAGACTCCGCCTCGATCACATCAGCCAAACGTCTAAAACTTGGGAGCGGCGGTGGAGCAACGGTTCGACGGGCTTCCCGTCTTTCCAGCTTGTCGTGCAGGATGCGGACATTTTCCCGGTCGGGGCGAAGTTCCAGCAGCCGTCGAGTCTTCTCGTACAGTCCCTCGAACTGCTTGCTCTTTGCCCCCTGCTTGATCAGGCTTCTTGAAGCGCCTGATTCGAGGCCACCCACCACTCGCGAACGTGTTCGGTTTCAGGTTCACCGGGGGCGTCGCCCAAATTCAGCAACGCCGCTCCCAACACCCGCCCCACTTGCACGGCCGGTGCCCGTCCCGATTTGATGAGCCGCACGGCCACCGCCCGCGACACGCGCAGCAATTGGGCGACTTCATCGAGTGTGTAGAAGACGTTCGGTTCAATGGCGATTGTGGACATGCGGCGACTCGTGGTGACGAATTCGGAGTTCCGTAACGATCCGCCCGGCAACATCGGATCAGCACCGCGACAGCTTGGCAGGGATCAGCTCATACGTCAAAGGCAATCGTCGGGGCAAACGGACTCCTCCCGGCACGCCTCGAAAACTCGGTCGGCCAATTTTGAAATTGGAACACCCGACCCCGGCTTTGTTCATCAAGTTTCATTCTTGAGGGTGGCCCGGATTGCCTCAAGCCGGGTGCGTCAGCACAAGAAAATTGGGGTGGACGTTCTGTGGAGTGGAACGCTCGTTCTTCCTCATTAATGTTCGGCCTGATGTTTCTGGTGCTGCGCACACAGCTTGAAGCAAGCTGTGCCATCCCGCGTTCAGATGGGCAGGAACATGATCTGGCCCTGCCACTCCTCGGCAGAAGTACTGGCCCAGATGAATGTCAGACTGTCCGCGATTTCTTTCGGCGAAGCATCGTGCGAGACGAGGAACAATCCGGGCATCGGCTCTCCCCGCGCGAGGCGTTCCTGCGCGAAGGCAATCATGGTTCTCACGTCATGCGTGACGACCACCAATCTGTTCTGAGCGGCGTAATCGAGGATGGCCGGATCAGACTGCCCGGCCAAACCGACCTCGGTGGCCACGAGAAACTCCAGCGCCGGCTCCAGTCGAGCCGTGGCGGTCACGAGAACTCGATTCAGGTTCTCGTCGGCCAGCAATCGCACCACCGTCACGATTCGCCAGTCGCGACAGAGGCTAGGGAACGTGCCGCACGCAACCGGCCGATCAACGGTTGATTCGTGATGGCCATCGCGCGGCGCTGAGCCTCAATGTGGTCGTGTTCGCGTTGCAGATACAGATCCAACTCAGCACGGTTGCGCAGATAGAACGCCAGACAGCCGTGAATCACCTCCAGAGGCAATGACGGAAACGCCTCTTGAATCCCTTCCGGTGACAACCCCGAGAGATAGGCCGCCAACACCGAATCGAGAGAGACTCGACTGCCAGACACTTTCCAGACCCCTTCGGGTGTCTGCTCGACATAGTTGGTCATCGTGAGAATCATGCGTTTGCCCGATCATTGAACCGCGTGGACGGAAGGTCGAGTCGGGCCAGTCCCCCCGCTCTGCGAGAATCCTATCGGCCCTGACTCCCATTCGCGACAGGTGAGTTGCCTGACCCCGGTATTGTCTGGCGCGTCGTAGGACGGGCACTCCTGCCCGCCCGGTCTTCGTTTTATTGAGAGGAATGGAATGGGAAACCAAAGGCGAAAACCAAGAGCGGACGGGCAGGAGTGCCCATCCTACAGGGGCGTCTCTGTTTTGGGTTCATCAGGTCTCATTCTTGAGGGTGGCCCGGATTGCCTCAAGCCGGGTGCGTCAGCACCAGAAACTTTGGGGGGACGTTCTGTGGAGTGGAACGCTCGATCCTCATCGACGTTCGGCCTGATGTTTCTGATGCTACGCACACAGCTTGAAGTAGGATGGCCGCCCTCGGCCGTCCCGTATTTTGTCACGCTCGAAGACGGACGGCCGAGGGCGGCCATCCTACGGCACTGCGCACACAGCCTGAAGCAAGCTGTGCCACCCCGCGATTCATCGCCGTTTTCATTTCTTTTCGTGTGGAAGGGGAAAGAGTTGGCGATGTGCAGAGAGAAAGAAAAGCGGCGATGAATCGCCGCACTCCAAAATTTCAATTCGCACGCCGGGCTAAAGCCCGGCGATCAAAGGCAGAAGAGTAAAAAGAGTAAGGAAGAGTAAAAAAGGCTACGGAGTCCTGACGGCAGCGGCGGAGAACACCACCCGGAAACCGAAGTAGCTGTTCCGGTAGTCGGGCGTGCTCCCGTACCGATAGGCCGAGCGCGCGTCCCCGGAATTGCTGAGCCAAGAACCGCCACGCAACACACGATACGTGGAATCACCGGTCACCTTCGGATCGGAAGTCGTCCCCGAACGCTTTCCATACGCCGAATCGTCGTAAGCGTCTTCACACCACTCCATCACATTGCCGTGCATATCAAACAGCCCGAACGCATTCGCTCCATAAGAACCGACTGTCGTCGTCCGTTTTAGAGACTTCCCCGTCGTCGTCGTGCCGTAGGGTTTGTCTCCATTGACGTTCGCCTTGTCCCCGTTCAGCGTGCTGCCAAAGTGAAACGGCGGCGTCGTCCCCGCGCGACACGCATATTCCCATTCCGCTTCCGTTGGCAAACGATACGTCTGACCATCCTTTAAGCTCAGCTCCCGGCAAAACTCCACCGCGTCGTTCCACGAGACCGTCTCCACCGGGAATTTGCTCGTGTTCTGGCCGCTCACCGCGCTGTAATGGCTCGGGTTGCTCCCCATCACGTCCTCGTACTCGGCCTGCGTCACTTCGTAGACGCCCATGTAAAACGGCTGCGTGATCCGCACCGAATACTGCGGACCTTCGCTGCGGGAACGCTCGGCCTCGCTTGCGGGCGAACCCATCTGGAATTCACCCGACGGGATCAACCTCAGCTTCATCCCCGTCGATTTCGACGTGATCTCTGCGGGTGACGAGTTGGGAAGTGATTCGACGGTGCCGGATTGCGCAGCCTCCACCGGCAGCGTTGAATTTTCTGCTTGCCGCGAATCAGGTTTGCCTGTCCAAAAACTTCGCACCCACAGTCCCAGTAATACGACGGCGATTATTCTCACCCACGGCACACGCGGTTGTCCGTCACTCTTGCCCCGTGAAGACTCCGCCTCGATCACATCAGACAAACGTCTAAGACTTGGGAGCGGCGGTGGAGCAACGGTTCGACGGGCTTCCCGTCTTTCCAACTTGTCGTGCATCTCCACCAACGACCGCCACGGATGGAGTGTAGTTGTTCGACGGGCTTCCCGTCTTTCCAACTTGTCGTGCAGGATGCGGACATTTTCAAGCAGGGGGCGAAGTTCCAGCAGTCGTCGAGTCTTCTCGTACAGTCCCTCGAACTGCTTGCTCTTCGCCCCCTGCTTGATCTCCATCAGGAGCTGGGTTGCTTCGGCATTGGACGCCGTGGCCGTGACAAGCAGATCGCGAATTTCGGCGCTTCGCTGGTCTTTCGGAATCGTTTCCAGAAGGCTTTGGGCGGTCGCATAGTCGTATTGCGCCAGTGCGGTCCGGGCTTCGTCCAAGAGCCGTGCCAGTTGGGATCGCTGCTCATTCAGACTGGCTTGCAATGTGGCGGCCGTGTCAGTGGCCCACACCTGCCATTCCTGCCACCGGGGTGCGGACAGCGATTCAAGGGGCTGCACGAGGGCCAAGGCTGCGGCATATTGCTGGTCGCGACTGAGCATCTCGATCTGTTGGGCCTGCTCGGCCAAGTGTTGCTCGAACTCCAGCCAGTGTGCCGGGATGTCGGTTCCGCAGTCGGCACAGAACCGATCCCAGACGGGAGATGGCTGCTCGCACTGTGGGCAGGTTTCGGTCAGTGCCGCGCCACAACCCTTGCAGAATTTGCGGTCGGGCGGGTTGATGACGTGACAGGCTGGGCATTCGCCTTCCTGTGCCGTGGTGTCGGTGGCGACCGTCACCACGGGGGCCGCAAGCTGCATCTGCGCCGCACGCAGATCGGCGGCGAACTCGGCCACCGACGGATGGCGATGGGCAGGATCGGACTCGAGCGCCTTCAGCGTCAGTGCGCGCACGGCCTCGGGGAGTCGTTGTTCGCGGATGACTTGGGGCGGCTCGCCGGTGACGGCGTGATAGAACGTCGCCGCCAGACTGTAGAGGTCGCTCTGTTCCGTCACGGCATGAGCATCTTGGTGTTGCTCAGGGGCCATGTAGTACCGCGTCCCCATCGCCGCCGCTGTCGAGGTCAAACCGCTGTCATGCGAGCGCCGGGCGATGCCGAAGTCGCTGAGCTTCGGCACTCCCTCCGATGTCAGCAGGATGTTGGCCGGTTTGATGTCCCGGTGA
The DNA here is from genome assembly GCA_043721755.1 of Schlesneria sp. Lineage (GTDB taxonomy): Bacteria > Planctomycetota > Planctomycetia > Planctomycetales > Planctomycetaceae > Schlesneria. The sequence continues at coordinate 9,194 of JAYSQC010000512.1, read as the reverse complement.
ATGATGCCGTGCCGGTGCGACAGCGAGATCCCTCCGGCCAGCGCCACGAACATTCGGATCGCTTCGTCCAGGTCCAGCTTCCCCCGCGTCAGTCGCGCGTACAGACTCTCCCCCTCAACCAGTTCCAACACGAGGAACGGGCCGGTGGCATCGCGGGCCAACCGATAGATCTGCACGATGTTCTCGTGCCTCAGCGCGGCCACCGCCAACGCTTCACTCTGGAACCGCGCCAAGGCTCGGCGGTTGTCCACCAGTTCGGACTTGAGCCGCTTGATCGCCACCGGACGCTGCAACTGCAATTCGAAGGCGCGATGGACGACACCCATTCCACCCCGGCCGATTTCGTCCTGCAACTCGTAATGACGGCTCAGTTCGACGAACTCGAACTCCACCTCCTCCAAGCCCTCCGCCGCCGCCTGCAAGTCGGCAATCGAATTCGACCCGGAATGCGTCGCCTGACCACTGAACGTCGAGTCGGGCAAGACAGCGACGGGCGACAACGGCGCGCCCGCCAGCGCACCCCGCTCAGCAGGCACATCCCCGCGCGTTTTCAAACCAGAGAAGCTGTCCGAATCGGAATTGTTCATGACTCAAGTCTTCTCGCGGGCAACAACACGGATCGAACGGTGGAATCTGAATCGACAACTTGCTCTAGCAGCCTGTTGAAAACAGACCGTAGGGTGGGACCAGCGGCGCTTCGCCGCGCCGGCCCACCATCAAACACAGAGACTTTTCTTGGTGGACCGGCGCTCGAAGCGAGCTGGTCCCACCCTACAGATGATTTTCAACAGGGCTGCTAGTTATCGGCCTTCAAACGATCTTCTTCGGGTTTGACCCGCAGGCTTTCCATCCAAGCGTCGATCTCGGAACGGCGATAGCGGTAGTCGCCGCCCAGCTTGAACGCGGGGAGTGGGTTCTGCTTGTCCCGCACCAAGTCCCAGACTTTCGTCCGGGAGATTTGCAGGTAATCCATTAGCTCGCGGGTGGTCATCAAATCATTCGCAGCACCTCCCGTCACCGGTGTCGGTTTGACATCGGGTTCGGGCGTGGGTTCATCGGCGGGTTCCGTGCGTCGCTTCGACATGGGCTTCTCAGTGCATTCCTTGACGTGGTTGCGGGCGGTCCTGGCCACTCTTCACAGATGATCCGAATCACTTGCGATGAAGATGGCTGACAGAGGCGTGGTCTCTCCGTGGCTGTCCGAAGCCGTAGTAGGGAGGGGGCGCGTCTTACAAGAGAAGACCCCTCACCCTAGCCCTCTCCCCGCAGAGCCGGGGCGAGGGGACAGGAGGGGGACGATTACAACGGCTTGCCGCACTGGCGACAGTGACGGTCGGCTTCAGCGTTTTCGGCTCGGCAGGACGGGCAGACCAGCGCACGATGGGGAGCCGGGCTGGCCGTTCCGGACTGTGGCACACCGACCGCTGTACCTCCGGAGACGACCACGGTGGAACCGGGTTGGGGGGCCAGGTTGCGGGTGACTCCTTCGATGATCGAGCCGAACTGTTGGAACGTGGCCTGCTGTCCCTGCATCGCCTCCTTCATGGCCGCGATCACGCGGTCGGCGCTCTGTCGCTCGGTCTCGTTGAGCTTCTGATACAGCTCCTCATGCTTGGTGCCGGTGGCCTGCAAGGCCGCCGCTTGGGCCTTGGCCGTTTCCACGACAGCCTTCTGCGACGACTTGTGCTTCAGGGCGTCCGCAATGATGGCGGCGTTGGGCGAATGGGCGAGAAGCTCGCCCGCACTCATCCCGCGCATCGCCTGGATGCGCTTCAATGATCGCTCCGACTGTTTGTCCTCTTTCATCGTCTCCAGCTCGATCTGCTGACGCTGTTCCATCAGCTTCAGCTCGTGCTGAGCTTTCGTCAGGGCCAGGTTCATTTCCTGAACCTTCATCAGCCGCGTCAACTGGTCGTCGCTGACGTTGTTGTTGATCTCGCGCTCCAACTCGGCCTTGCGTCGTTGCAGGTCCAGTTCGGTCAGTTCACGCGACTTTCGCATCTCGATCTCGATCAGATCGGCGCGCTGCACACGCTCGACCTGAGCCAGCGCGATCTCACCCTGCGCACGGTCCAGTCGCTGTGTGTGCAGCGTCTCCTGCCACTCGACTTCGCGACGATCCGTCGTGCTGGTGTGTGACAGCTCACGATCATGTTCGATCTGCTTGAGTGATTCGGCCCGCCGGGTCTGAGCCGTCGCTGATTCACGTTCGAGTTCGGCGCGCCACTGACGCGACTCTTCCGAGTCGTTCAGCTTGGTCAGGTCGATCTCATGCTGGCGGGTGCGGAGGCGCTGCGCGAAATCGAGATCGATCCGCAGTCCCGCCAGCTCCGACTGCTGTTCGACCTCCAGCCGTCGCAGCAGTTGTGTACGCACGGCCGCACGGTCTGCGGTCTGGTTCTCCAGCGTGGCGATCAGCGTGGCGTACTCGTCCTGACGAATCAGACGCTCGGTGTCCCGCTGTTGCAGAAACTTGCCGAGTTCTTCCTCAGCGTGAAGTCGGTCAAACTGACCGGCCAGGGCGGCCGCTCGCACTTGTTTACGGATGCCAATCCGGCGAATGCGGGCCGCCAAGTCGCCCTCCATCCGATCTGACGCGACCTGCTGGGCGAGAACCTCCAGTTCGTCGATCTGCTCCTGCTGCTGAATCTCGGCCAACAACCGGTCGGCCGCCAGCCCGGCTGCGGCGCGATCGTGGTCCAGGTCCAGACGCTGCAACCAGAGTTGACCCGTGCGGTGACGGTGCGCGTCGTATTCGGGATGCGACACCGACAGCGTCTGCACTTGCGTGAACTTCAGCCCGTTGCGGACGAGGGCCGTGCCGAGGGCCTGACTGATGCACAGCTCCAAATCGCCCCGTGCCTGCTCCCCCGTCAAGTCCTTGATCGACATGCGGCCGACCGTTTCCCACAACGCCTGCCGCACGATCGGCTGCACAATCTCCTTGAGGTCGTCGAGAGTCAGTGTCGGACGCGAGGCCAGCAGATTCTTCTGAAAGAGCGCCACATCATCGATCTGCAAACCAAGACGCACCGCTACTTCCACATCCAGCAACTCGCTGGTCGCCAGACCACTGCACTCCAGTTCCAGCGGGACTTCGCCCTGCCGGGTCAGAATCGCGGTGATCGATTTTTTGGTCCAGAACTTCAGCTTGTCGGTCAGACCCTGAAGGGTGTACTGCCCCGGCGAGACTTCCCCCACTGACTGGCCGCGCTCCAAGATCATGGCGCGCACGCCCGGTTCGATCGTCAGCGTCTTGGAGAAGAAACCGGCGACATCCGAAATCTCGACGCGCGTGGCGAAGTCGTGTTCGCCGGCAATCCAAAGGTTGTTGTGCAGTTCGGTCATGAGTCAGCCGCCTTTCTGTGAGGGGATGCGAGTGTTGTTTGCGTGGTCAGGTTGAGAAAAGTCCGGGGAAAAACGAGAGCGGGTTATCGCACAGTCCGGCGATCACGAACCAATTGAGTGAGCTTCGAGGCCGAACGCAAACAAGCGTTGACGGCCTGTTGCCATGCCTCGGTGGAGGGCGTTTGAGCGAAGAGCTGTCCGGTTTCTTGCGACAAACGTTCGGTGGTCAAGACGGCATCCTCCAAGCTGCGCAACAGCGATTTCATCGTCTGTCTGTCAATCTTGAGTTCTGCAGTCTGCGGTTCCAACGGGGGCATCGTGTCGAGCAACTCTTCGATCATCACCAGTTGACTGTTCAAGTCGCGCACCTGTCTCAGTGCGGGCAGGTCGCGCAGGCTCGACAGAGCCTGATCGCACGCGGCACGACAGTTGCGCACGGCTCGGCGTGTGTAGTGCAACTGGCGACGATCGGTCTCCTGCCGACTCCAGACAAACCAGGTGGAAGGCCGCTTGACCATCGCCACGCCAACGGCTGCGGCGGAAGCGGTCACTGTTGCAACCGGCTCCGGAGCGTCATCCCGCAGGCGATCCGAGACTGTTTGCCAACGACGCAGATCGGGCTGTTCAATCCCCGCCCGTTCAAAAGCATCTGCCGTGAGCTGGCCCAATCTTGTGACCGCATGCGTGGCGCTGACTGCTTTCTTCAACAGGTCGTCGCGGATCGACTCCAATTGTTGGGAAGCTGGCACATCCACCGGGACGCCGACCGACTTTAGGCTCTGAACGAGTCGTTCCCAATCGGCAGCACTGCGGATTTGCGCCAAGTCATTCGCCAGTTCGTCAAGGGACGCATTTCTCGAATAGCCCTCGACGGTGCTGGCCCCGGCTGTGACAGCATCTTCGGCCGTTGGTGATGTCGCCGCCGATGACGCCAGTCGTTCACGCACGCCCCGCAATCCGGTGCAGCGCAGGCCACGATCCTTCAAGGCTTGATTGAGACGTTCACAACAACCGGTCGTGGTGGCCGGGTCACCCGCCAACAGGGCCTGTGTACCGCGCTTTCCGATCGCTGTCAGAACACCCAACAGTCCTCCAGCAACCAACGCCCCCAACCAACCGCGACTCAACTGGTGATTGTCCGACAGCAGACTCGACAGCCCGTCGGCGGGATCGAACGCAATCGCCACCTCGGCCTCCGCAGGCGTGTCCCCGGCGGCAAATTCTGCGGGCAACCAGACATCCCCGGTGGGAACGAGCCAGAGAGATTCATCAGCGCCGACATGATTCGGCAGAGCGTCGGTGTACTGTTCCACCAGCGTGTCGCCACGAAAGCGACACAACTGATAGCCTGCGGGAATTCCCTCCGACAACTCCGGTAACGTCACTTTCCTCAGAAGAGATTCCGCCATCGGCAGCGCTCCGGCGATGGCTCTCGGCCTACCACGCAACCAACTCCATGTGTTCGCCAACCACGGCAGAAACCGCTGTCCAAACGAGTGCCCCAAACCGGCTGCGGCCCCAGTCACGAATTGGGTGGTGAAATCGACATCAAAGAACATGGTTTTCTCCACGGAAGAGGGCGATCGGTATCAAGACACACATCCACAGAATGGATGTGGAAAGCGCTGGCTCACCGACATTCAAATGATTCTTGCTGAATCAGAAAGAAATATCAAACAAAAACGCGATATTTGACAAATATGAACACATTTGTGATGCTTGGCGGAAGGCAAACCGCTGGCAACATGTCGGACTCGGACAGGACCAACAAGGTCTCCATCAGTACCCATTTCACACTTCGTTTGCGAAGCCTGCGGAAGCTCTGGATGTAATAACGCCACTCCAACCTGTTTAGAATCCGCCCGGTCTGAATCTGCGCAGTCGCATCTGTCCCCGTTCATCGCTTAGTGTGCTGCTCGCGCTCACCGCTCGTGATGTCGAGTTTTGAACACTTCCCACTAGTTGTATTCCCTCACTCTTCTGATTCAGGACGCACCAATGTCCGACTCCCACTACGAAGGTCTCAGGCAGATGCTGAGCCAGCATTTGCAATCGGAATACGGGGCAGGGATACCGCCGTCGGCAGATTACATCCGCAGCATTGCGACCGGTTTGAATGCGAGCGAGGAAATCACTGCTCAATTGGTCGCTGATTTGTGTACTCCTCAAGCCGCTGACGAAATCTCTTCAGACATCGCTCCGTTTCTGCTGATTCGGCTGGGTGAAGACCTGCGGCCGGGAGCACATCTTTCTCCCGAGTTTCATCTGCTGCATGCCAATTGGGACGGAGAGGTCTCGGTCGAGGCAACCATCCACGGTGCCCTCGATCGGCAGGGTTGGGATGATCGGCCACGACTCACCGACGAACGGAATGGCTATTGGATTTTCCATCAGGCGCTGCCACTAACGGTAAATGGTGTGCCGTGTTCCTATGGAGAGTACCGTCTCGAATTTGAATGCCGCTTCCACAGTTCCACGGACCAATCCGATTCAACCTGGCGCGGTTGGATTCGTTTTCGAGTGGTCGATCAAGGAGCGTTGGGTCAAACCCTGGAAGTCGTCTCGGATGGTCAGGGGCTGGTCAATCTGCACGGCCTCGATCTCAAGCGGTTTAACCGTCTGAGGTTTGAATCCCGAGACAATTCGTTGATCAATCTGCAGTCGTTCCTCGCAGCAGTGGAGGAGGCGACCCCCAAACATTCGGGACAGGACAGCCAGCCGTCCATGATTCCGGTGAAGCTGCGACCGCTGTCAGACAAGATCGGCGTGAGAGCGGCTCCGCGGACGAATCGTCAGGCGCGGTTGGACCTACCCGCAGGCAGGCGTGTTCTGCTCTTCGCCCAGGACAGTGTGATGCTGGGGCGGAATCGTCCCCACAGTGCGGTGGATGACCCAACGGACATCGCACTGCGGATGATGCCACGCTCCGAGTTTCACGATTCGCTCACGCGGAACATCTCACAACAACATGTGTCCGTGTCCGTCGTGGATGGCCGAGTCACCCTGAGCGATCCGCGTCGAGCAGACAGCCGTAATCGGTTTCCCGCGTTTGTGAACCGGGCACCGCTTGGGGATGCCAGGAGAGTTCAGCACTCTTCACGGTCCATCACCTACACGACGACCTTCGCAGAGAAACTATCAGACACCGACCGACCGTCGCAGATCGGGTTGGAAATTCAGTCGTTCGCCGAACCCGAAATCTCACGGGGAGTCCAGTCCCTCTTGCAGTCACGGATCGGCGACTGTCGGAGTCAGCCAGTGTGGTTGCGCGAAGCGGCTGGACTGGATGCGGTCATGATTGAACGTACCGCCAACTCGGATGACCTCAATGGCCTCGAAGCGTATCTACTGGTCTTGGGAGTGGTGCTGATCGGTCATGATGAGCGGTGTCCGATCCGGCTCGATGGTCCCGGTGTGCGAGACTTGCACGCCGTCCTGTGTCACTGGGATGGTCACTTCCGAGTTCTGCCCGTCGAAGGTGCCGACGTGCGCTGTGGAAGCCGCGTCCTGAGGCGTGGTGAGTGTGGCACCCTGACCGTAGGGAGTACGCTCCGTCTGGGCGAAGTCGAACTGCGGTTCGACAAGCCACTCCAATTCGGTCTCACCTGACCCTTTGTGCCTCCCCCCTCGCGTTTCACCTCATCCAACAACGGGTGGGCGGGCTGGCACGGCTTGAATGAGAACCGTCTTAGGGGCGTGCCACAGCTTGGCTGCTTTGGGGCAAGCAGTACTCGTGCGTCTGCAAGTGAGTGTGGTTAGAGAGGTGCAAGTCCTCTTCGGAGTCAACGCTCCCCGACTTTGTAACCGAACATTACTGCGTCGCCGCGAGCCGGGGTGGGGAGCTACGGGAGGTGAACGATCAGTCCGCAACGTGAGTGAACCGGGCACCGCTCGCAGCGGGTGAGAGCGTCAACCGGTGGCCACGACGCCTCCCGCATCGTTAACTATTACCGGAATGATGATTCTGACAAACGATATTCCTCGCCGGGCAGCCGTCTGAGACGCTCCTGCAGTCGCTCGAAGTCGTCAGCCCACCGCCCGAGACTCGCAGACAGTCCCCCCCGGAGATTGCGACCAACCTCCCGAGACCTCCAGCCACCCGCCCGTGATTCCCGCATAGCCGCCCCCGCCTCTCTGCCGATCGCCCGAGAGGAGCTTCCAAGGCCCGAAGTCCCATTCCGGCCTTGGTTGGAGTTGGGTTGCCGTCGTGATGTCGGGTGTGGGAAGTCGTCGGAGCAGGCCGTTGGGGTTCAGAATTCATCCTGTCTGGTTGTCCTTTCGGAAGGGCGTGGCTTCAGGGCACGAAGACCGGATGAATCCTGAGCTCCAGTGGGTTGCGACCAAGATTGGACGCCTTTTGAACCACGCCAGAAAATAGAGCTGTGCTGAGAGAGCGACCGAGCTGAGTTTCAGCGGCTCGTGATTGCGAACCAACTCCACTCCACCAGCCAACTCACCCCCTCATTTGGAGCGAATTCGTTTACGAGCGAGCGTCACTTCGTTGCCGGTTTCGTTGTAGCGCACATCGTCCATGAAGGCGCGCATCAGCATGACGCCTCGTCCGCAGGGGCGATCGAGATTTTCGGGGTCGGTCGGGTCGGGGAGCTTTGACGGATCGAAGCCGCTGCCTTCATCGCGGATCGAGATTTCCATTTCGACTGGCGTGATGCGGGCGGTGACGCGGATGCGGCGATTCATCCACGGTTCCGTCACTTTTCGTTCGTTGGCCTGTCTGTAGAACTCGTCGTGGTCGATCTCTTTCAGTTCCGATCGCACGCCGAGATTGCCGTGGTAGAACGCGTTGAGCAGTGCCTCTTCCAACGCCGTGCCGATGCGCAGGCGGTCGGTTCGGTCGAGTCCCCACGCATCGGCCAAGACCTGTTGGAGATGTCGCGACAGGGAGAGGAGCAGGTTCACATCGTTCTCGATCTCGAACGATTCACTGCGAGCAGTCGCACGCTTCATCAGGTCGGTGCGGTGTCGGTCGTCTTGAAACGACGCCAGCACGCGTTGCACGGTTTCGACGAGCAACGTCGAGAGTGCTCGCTTGGGAACGTAGCTCGCCGCGCCCGCATGAAGTGCCTCGACGGCGATCTCTTCGCTCCCCTTGCCGGTCATCAGGATGACGGGGATTTGGGAGTACGTCTTGCGAACGACCACGACCAACTCGAGGCCGGTCATCTCGGGCATGTGGAGGTCGGTGACGATGATGTCGGGCGGACTGGCCTTGATCGCTTCCAGTGCCGCCACCCCGTCGGAGGCATAGGCCACCAACCAGCCCGTGTCTTGCTGAAGCAATCCGCCGACGAGTTGGCGGTCAATGAGCGAATCGTCAACCACAAGGACCGTTGCCATCAAGCCACTCCAGCAAACGCAATTCTGGCCCCTCCCTAAGTTCTACGGCGGGCGGGAAGATACGGTAGCCCGGCCCGAACTTGCAACCGGCGTGACGTTCGTGCGGCGGGTGAATATGCTCTGCCGCGCGGCCGATCCCATCGCGGTCGAGCGGCATGATCTTCAGACTGCGGGTGGGTGTCGGCCTACGCGGTTAAGGCTTCGGAGCGAAACAACGTCCCGCTTTCTTGGCCTTACCTCCCTCCCCTCAGCGGGGAGGGCCGGGGAGGGGGGAGAATGGTCCAGTCGATTTGCCACTCACCCCCCCTCCCTAACCCTCCCCGCCGAGGGGAGGGAACAGGAAGGAATCTCGGGAAGTTGTCTTGAACCAGCTCCTAACCCTCTCGAAGTCCGGCTAACAGCCTGTTGAAGAACGTAACTTGGACGCCCTCGTCCGAGCGATTTCTAGTTGAAAACGGACGGACGAGGGCGTCCATCCTACGATTTTCAAC
>JAYSQC010000511.1:0-5176 GCA_043721755.1 Schlesneria sp. | reverse complement strand
AGCCCCCCGGTTCTTCCAAAGCGGGCTTACGCCCAAGAACCGGGGGGCTTACGCCGCCCCGCTCAGATGTCTCATCATTGACCGCGCGAGGTATAAATTTGGACTGCGGCAATTGATTGCCGCTTTGCTTTCTGATTTTGATCGGACTTTTGAAACAGCACCGTGGCCTGCGTGGTCGTTCAAAATGAGAACGAAGTCAGAGAAATGAAAGCGGTGATGAATCCCCGCACTCCAAAGGTGGTAGAAGTTGAGGCCAGTTCAAGAGTCACATCGACACGAGGAATGACACCATGAATCTTCACACCCACGTTTCTCGACGTGACTTCCTTCGACATAGCGGCCTCGGCCTGGGCGGCATCGCGCTGACGAGTCTCCTTCAGCGCGATGCCGCTGCCGCCGAGCCATCAAAACTGTTTCGAGGCGTCCTCGACCAGCCGCACTTCGCGCCGAAGGCCAAGCGAGTCATCTCGCTCGTCATGAGTGGCGGGCCGTCGCAGTTGGACTTGTTCGACTACAAGCCGCTGCTCAACACGATGCACGGGCAAGAGCTGCCCGACAGTGTGCGCAAGGGGCAGCGACTGACCGGCATGTCGGGCTTTCAGTCGTCGCTGCCTCTGGCGGGATCGGCGTTCAAGTTCGCTCAGCATGGGAAGTCGGGGGCGTGGCTCAGCGAACTGCTGCCGTGGACGGGCAAGATGGCGGATGAGCTTTGCTTCCTGAAGTCGCTCCACACGGAACACATCAACCACGATCCGGCGATCACGTTCGTCCAGTCGGGACATCACCTCGCGGGCCGTCCCAGCATGGGAGCGTGGCTGACGTATGGCCTCGGCAGCGCGAACGAGAACCTGCCGGGGTTCGTCGTGCTGATCTCGAAGGACCGGATCGACCAGCCGCTGTATTCGCGTTTGTGGGGGAACGGCTTCCTGCCGAGCGTGCATCAAGGAGTGCAGTTCCGTAGCGGGGGCGATCCGGTGCTGTACCTGCAAAACCCGGACGGCATCAGCGCGGCGAGCCGTCGCCGAATGCTCGACCGCCTCGCGGAACTGAACGCGGCGCAGTTCGAGGATGTCGGCGATCCCGAGATCACCGCGCGGGTGGCTCAGTACGAGATGGCCTATCGCATGCAGTCGAGCGTTCCCGAGGTGATGGACTTCTCGCAAGAGACGGCCGCCACGCTCGAACTCTACGGCGACGAGGCCCAGACGCCGGGAACATTCGCCGCGAACTGTCTCCTCGCGCGGCGACTGGCCGAGCGGAACGTGCGATTCATCCAGCTCTATCATCCCGGCTGGGACCATCACGGCAGTCTGCCCGGCTTGATCAAGCGGCAGTGTGCGGATGTGGATCGCGCGGGCTACGGTCTCATCACCGATCTCAAACAACGCGGGATGCTCGACGACACGCTGGTCGTATGGGGGGGTGAGTTCGGGCGGACGAACTACTCGCAGGGCAATCTCTCTCTGACCAACTACGGCCGAGACCATCACCCGCGCTGCTTCACCATGTGGATGGCCGGTGCGGGAGTGAAGGGCGGGACGACTTACGGCTCAACCGACGACTTCGGCTACAACATCGCCGAGAACCCGGTCGAGGTGCATGACGTGCAAGCGACGATCTTGGAACGACTGGGGATCGACCACGAACGGCTGACGTACAAACATCAGGGCCGCGACTACCGGCTGACCGATGTCAGCGGGAAGGTGCTGCGCGAGGTGCTGGCGTAGGGTGGGACAAAGCTTCGACGAGAGGCTGGCTGCTGCTGATGGGGAAGGAAATCAGTGCAAAGTGAGAAGTGATCAGTGCAAAGTGCAAAATGAAATCAGATGCGACCTGCTTGGCACTTAGCACTGATCACTTCTCACTTTGCACTCGCCTGTCATCGCGTTGCACTGCTTGGGGCGACCGCGTCACCGCCGCCCTTCAATCCTCAGCCCGCCCATCGGCGCTCATCTTGACGATGCGCGGATCGAACCGGGCCACGACTTCGACGAGGTCTTGCTGCGCGGCCATCACGTCCAAGATGTTCTTGTAGACGTAGGGGACTTCATCGGCACCCGCCGAGATGACGTGGACATCGCGATTCAACAGGTCTTTCTGCACGGTGCGGAAGTTGTACTTCTCCTTCGCCGCCGTGCGACTCATCCGGCGACCGGCACCGTGTGCGGCCGACATCAGGCTGTCGGCGTTCCCTTTGCCGCGCACGATGAACGCTGGATCGGCCATCGAACCGGGGATCACGCCGAGTACGCCCGCTCCGGCGGGAGTTGCACCCTTGCGATGCACGATCACCTCGCGACCGCCGTGCGTTTCCTTCCACGCGAAGTTGTGATGGTTCTCAACACCCGCGAGGACTTGCGCGCCGAGTAGCTTCGTCACCAGACGATGGATGACGTTGTGATTGGCCGCCGCATAGTCGCCCATCAGGTTCATCGCCGCCCAGTATTCCTGACCGGCTTGATCGTCGAGACTGAGCCACGCCAGACGGCCGACATCGGCGTATCGCTTCGGCAGCAGGTTGCGGGCGAGGTTGCTGTAGGTGTCACAGACGGCGGCTCCGGTACCGCGACTGCCGCTGTGACTGAGCAGCGCGACATATTCACCCGGGTCGAGATTCAACTCGTCATCGCGTTGCCCGAGTGTGAAGAGGCCGAACTCAACGAAGTGATTGCCCGAGCCAGACGTGCCGAGTTGTCGCCACGCCTTGTCGCGGTTCTCGCGCGTGACACGGCAGACGCTCCAGTCCTGATCCATGACCGGGTGATCCTGTGGCTTCTGGTGCACGGAACCGACACCGAAGCGGGTTCCGTTCTCGATTGCCTGCCGGAATCGAGCGACGTTTTCGGTGAGTTGACTCGTCGGCAGATCGAGCACCGACAGCTTCATGCGGCACGCAATATCGACCCCGACGGCATACGGCACGACCGCGTTGTCCAAGGCCAACACGCCACCGATCGGCAGCCCGTAGCCGAGATGGGCATCGGGCATGAGTGCCGCACTGACGGCCATCGGCAGCGCACAGGCCTGTCGCATCTGACCGTGACAGGCGTCGTCGATGTCGTCGCCCCAAGTCCGGTACGCGATCGGTTCGGGCGCGATGAAGTTGTTCGCGTCGATCAACTCCCGCGCGAAGTGGCCGAAGTACGGATCGGCCTCGTGAGCGGATGGCTCGGCGAGAACCCGCGCGATCAATTGCTTGACCTCGTCCCCACGCAAGTTGCCCTGCTTGGCAGCCAATTGAATTCCCTCGATGACGCTCGCCAGACATTCATCCGGGACACCGAGTTTGCGGAGTTGGGTTGTGTTCATGGTGGAGCAGGGGGCCAGAAACAGGGGGAACAGGAGACAGGTGCGGCGTGGTCAGAACTTACACCAACCCGAAGCGTGAGCGAGGACGAGAGTCGAGCGACATCCGTCCTCGCTCACGCTTCGGGTTAGTGTTGTTCAAGACACGGCGTCATTCTTGGACAAGTTCTAAGTGGGAACGGGACAGACGGTATTTGAAAAAGGTTCGCCGGCGGTTGAGTCCGTGTTCCGTCGTTTAACCGCGTGGGCAACGCCCCGCGCGTCGAGCGACGATAAATACCTGTTTCGCTCATCGACGCGCGGGGCGTTGCCCACGCGGTTAAACAAGCTGGCTTGGTAACTCAAACCGGCTCGATCTATTCCAAGTCGCCGTCTCCCGCGTGTCCGTTTTGACTGGCTCGATAGCGTCGGACTTCGTCCTCCAATTGTTTGCTTTCGAGCCGCAGTTGGTTGTTCACGAGATCGGAATAGGTTGACGCGGAGAGCCAATCGCCGAGGGCCATGAGGGCCGACCACGCGACGAGAATTAGCACGGCAACCCAGTAAACGCAGAACAGTCCCGGTCGGCCTCGGAAGAATTGTTCGAGCTGATCGCCGAGCGGAATCATGACGCCGACGATCCCGAGCATCGCGCTGACCTGCAATCGGCGACGAAGTTGTCGGTTGGCAAACGTCTTCGCGAGCGGGTCTTCTTCCAGCAACTCCGACAACCCGCGACGACTTCGGATTTGCAGCCACGCCGAGACAAGGGCGAATCCCAGCAACAAAACTCCCGCGATCAACGCGGGGATGGTATCGGCGGCAATGCGAATGGGCGGCATGGGGCGGGATGTTAGGCGAGCGGCGAAGAAAACGTTAGAGGGCGTTTCAGAACTGTAGCCCTCTCGCTCCGCGAGAGGAAAGCCGAGTGAGAGTCCAACGTTTTTCACTCATTCGGCGATCCTCTCGCGGAGCGAGAGGGCTACATTGACTGGCTTCGCCAGTTTTGAAACCGCCTCTACTCAACGGATATTGGACTCACCGCTATGGATTGCCGTCGTCGGAGTACCCCGGCGGGACTTGGTCCGAGCGAAATCGTTCTTCCGTCCACGGATCGCCGTGCATGTGATAGCCACCCTCTTCCCAATAGCCGGCCCGGTCTTCGTCAATGAGTTCAATGGCCGAAATCCACTTCGCACTCTTCCACGCATAGAGCTGCGGGACGAGTCCGCGCACGGGACCGCCGTGTTCCAATGAGATCGGCTCGTTGTCGTGAAGGTCGGCCAACAGACAGTCTGGCTGGAGGAAGTCGCTCAGCGGCAGATTGGTTGTCCAACCGTTGTCGTATCCGTGGCAGACCACGAATCGCGCTGCGGGCTTCACGCCGGCGCGGTCCAGCAACACGCGCGTTGCCACGCCCTCCCAAACATTGCCCAAGCGAGACCACTTCGTCACACAATGGAAGTCGGAGAAAACCTTCACACGCGGCAGCGCGTTGAAGCCCGCGCGAGTCAGTGTGAAGGGCCGCTCCACCAAGCCGAACACGCGGAGTTGCCACTCCGCCAGATCGACCAGCGGCGGGCCGAACGCATCGAGTACGGGCCACTTGCGCGTGCGCGATTGTCCCGGCGGGATGCGATTCTCACGGCGCGTATCCGGGCTAATAATGAGATTAGGCGGGCAGTCTTCGGGACGAACGGGATCGTCCGATTGGTACTTGGAGTCTTCGAGGGCAGACATACGGCGGGTCTCTACGGCGCGAGGTGAAGCGGGGCAATTGAGTGACCGGATTGTATACTTCGCGCGGCCATGGATTGAGGCCCTCGCCTCGTTTAACCGCGTGGGCAACGCCCCGCGCGTCGAGCGATGTGGAACGCTGTTTTGCCATCGA
>JAYSQC010000510.1:0-1986 GCA_043721755.1 Schlesneria sp. | reverse complement strand
GCGTTTCGGAGTGTTGCCAATGTTTGCCGTGTTCCGAAGCACGCACGCCTCCGGCTGGCGGTTAAACGAGGACACTGTTTCGGGTGAGTTCTGGACCTCCCCGGAACGCCGGATGAGCCTTGGTTTGTTGTCAAAAGTCGCCCCGCCATGCGGCGGGACGGTGCGAAACCTAATCAAAGGGCAGGTCATGGTGACTCTCAAGGCACTCGTCGTCGATGATTCCGGTGTGATGCGAAAAATGGTGATGAAGGGGCTGACCGAATCGAAGCTCGTCAACTTCGAGTTCATCGAGGCGGTCGATGGTCAGGACGCCCTGACCAAGTTCGATCCGAAGGAAATCGACATTGGCTTCATTGATTGGAACATGCCGAACATGACGGGGGTCGAGTTCGTGCGGGAAATCCGGAATCAGTACGGCGGGGGTGCCGGCAGTGTGCCGCTGGTCATGGTCACCAGCGAAAAGACGATGGGCAAAATTCAAGAAGCCCTCGACGTAGCAGGAGCGGACGCCTTCATTTGCAAGCCATTCACGGTCGTAGAACTGCAAACCAAACTCAAGAAAACGGTCGAGCGGGCTGGCGTTCTCCGGTTGCGTAAGAACGCGGCTGAGAAGAGGAAACAACAACCCAGCGGCGGACTGCTCGCCGGTCTGTTCGGTTGATTGGTGCCGACTCCATTTCCCGGTGTGATGGTCTGTCCGTCGTGGAAGGCCCGACACTGCAGCCCTCTCCCCGGCAATGCCGGGGCGCGGGGACAAGTCCATTTTCTGTGGATCGAAGACTCCTTCTGGAGGCGACTACAAAATGAGTTCCCACGCACAAGATTGCTTGGCCACCGTCATTGCCGACGCGGTGAAGTCCTCGGTGGGAGTGACCTTCAACTCCATTTTCGGTGAGCCACCGGTGCCTGTCGCCAGTGATGGTCCCACGGAATCGTGTGCCCGCGTGGCGAGTGTCATCTCCTTTTTTGGAACGACTCCGTGGGCGCTCATGCTGGTGCTGCCGGAAGACACCGCCGTAAAGATGGCGCTGCGTTTCGCGGGATTTGAAATCCCGTTCGACTGTGCCGACATGGGCGATGTCGTGGGGGAGCTCACCAACGTCTTGGCGGGTGAAGTCGTGGCGCAACTGAACCGCCGCGGCATCCAATCGCAGATGTCGCTGCCGATCGTCGCGCGGGGCAACGATGTCGAACTGCTGATGCCGACCGGAGCGCCCACCAGTCATCTCGAATATCAGTCGGCTCAAGGCCGCTGCTGGTTTGAAATCTGTACGGCGTCCGCCGTCCAACGGCTATGCCGCCAGCCGGAACGGCCGCAGAGTGTGACCGGTGAGTCTGGGGGTGCGGTCATCAAGGGGTGGTCCCCCGACGAAACACTGTGGGGCAAGGGTTTCTGGGAAGGTCGCCCTGTCGCTCCGCGACAGGTGGCGCGATCTACGGGGAACAGGGATCGGTCGAATCGCCTCAAACGCGCGAGGACACCGCTCGTGCCTTCGCGCTGTCTGTCGCGGAGCGACTGGGCCACCACCAATGAACGAGACTGCACTCGTGAGTCTGTGGCAGAAGAAGCCCCCATCGCAGCCCGTTGAAAAACGTCGCTTGCACGCCTCGTCCGAGCGAAATGCGGTTGGAAACGGATGGATGAGGCGTCCGCCCTACGGTGTCTTCAACGGCGCATTACTGGTTCACCAACCAAGTATTGCGGTTCATCCGAGGTTTGGGGGGGATTCCAATGCGGGTGACGAAGTCCGTCGTTTTCATCCCGAAGGGATGCCAGCCATTAGCCGGGGGTTGAGCGTCCGCGACACCCCCGGTACGACGGCACAGAAAGGGGATTTGCATCCTGTAGGGATGCTGGCCAGTTCAGAATGTCTCCCCAGTTCGCGAGGCTAGTGGTCCGCCAACTTGATCTTGAGGGGTTGACCTCGTTTAACCGCGTGGGCAACGCCCCGCGCGTGGATGGGGAACAGACTCGAATGTCGCTCG
>JAYSQC010000509.1:0-4382 GCA_043721755.1 Schlesneria sp. | reverse complement strand
CCTCGCTTACGCTGCGGGTTACTGGGGTAAAGTAAGTGCCATTGGGCGTCAGCCCCCCGGTTCTTGGGCGTAAGCCCTCTTGGGAAGAACCGGGGGGCTTACGCCGCCCCGCTCGGAAACCTCTCATATTGGTCCGCGTGAGGTAGAGACGCGGGTTCAAAACCCACGACACCAGCCCGCTGCGTAAGCAAGGATGTCACGTTCTTCGAGCCGCGCAGCGGCGACAGACTTGAGCGTTCCAGCTTCTGCCCCCGCCGCTGCGCGGCTCTCGTCCTTGCTGACGCTGCGGGTTGGTGTTGGTGGTTCGTCGCCTCACACAACCATGCCATCGCGCGACGAGAGGAGCGCCAGCAGCAAGTTGTCGTGCGGGTACGGGTGTCCGCAATGTTGCGTGAACGCTTCGCCGTATTCGACGCCGATCGCTTGGCCGCGTGAGGCGGACCAGCGGCGGCAGCCGTCGAGGTACTCATCGAGACCGTGTTGCCGCCGCAGCCAGTCGCGCTGACTGGCGTGGCAGGCGAGCATCTCCAGCTTCCGCTCGAAGGTTGATGAAATGTCCAGAATGAAGTCGGTCGGCTGAGGGCGGCCGTACCAGTCGATTCCCTCGATGGCATCGACGTAGTAGAGGTGCGGAATCTTCTGTGTGGCGGGAGCGGGATCCCACTGAAGCGTCGCGTAGTTGGGACAGCTCGCGTTGAAACAGGCGTCGCGGACGAGTCGGCTGGTCACCTCGTGATCGCTCATGTAATCGACTGGCGGTGCGGTGAGGACGATGTCCGGTCGGGTTCGCCGGATGACCTCCGTCACGCGGCGACGGCTGTCGTTGTCGTGAACGATGCTCAGATCGCGGAACTCGACACAGGTGTAGTCGGCTCCGATCAGGTCCGCCGCGCGTTGGGCTTCGGCGCGCCGAACGGTCGCGATCTCAGCGCAAGATAACTCCGCACTGCCGCAATCACCGGGAGTCATCGTCGCCATCGAGATCGTGCAACCGAGCTGCTTCAACCGCAGCAACGTGCCGGCGCACTGAATCTCGATGTCGTCGGGATGAGCATGAATCGCGAGAACTCGAACCGGACTCAGGATCACGGAAGAAGTTGGTTCGGACATGGATGCCTCACGGTTTGAAACGGCTGCTAACCCTCGGGCAAGCGAACCCCCACCGGGCTTGCCCCGGTGGAAACAGGTCTTTGCACTACTTTCCCGTTCACTCGAATCGGCGCAGCGAGTAGTGCAAAAACCCGCGAGCCACCGGGGCAAGCCCGGTGGGGTCGCTTGTTTGATGCCTAATCGTCGGCGAGTTCGGTGTGAATGTGTTGGGCACCGTCGAAGACAATGCAGCCTTCGCACTGCGAGATGAGCCGAGTCACTTCGCGGTCGTTCTCCAACGGAGTCATGGACAGATCTTCGACGAACTCGGAATCGAGGCGGCTGAGCAGATACACGGACGCCCAGTCGGTGGCGCGAGCGATCTGTGACGCGGCCAACAAATCGGGCGGCGCGGCCTTACGCAGGGGTTTGAGAGCCTCGCGCGGGGAACGGTAGGAACGCAGGATGTCGATCCCCGGCGTGGAGGGTGCGCCCGGCCCGGTTGGCAGCGCCAAGTCACTGAGGACCACGATGCGGCCTTCGCTTTCGACCAGGCTGCGCGCGGCATCAAGGGCCGCACCGAGTTCCTCCCAACCAATCGGTTCACCCGACGTGGACGGGATCGACAGCAGAACGGTCTCACTCCGCTCGTCACCGCGCAGTCTCCAATGATCGTCGAGAACGGTGGTTCCGCGTGCGGTGATGGCCTCGGGTTGCCCCGCCAAAATTTGAGCCGCTCCGCCACGCCGTCCTGCCGGCAGCACTTGCATGGCGAACTGAACGCCGAGCAACCACGGCAGCTCGGTGATGAGTTGTCTCAGCGGACGATCCTCATCCGGCCCCAACTCACTGTGCCCTTGTCCGAGTGACTTGGTGAAGGTCTCCGTGTTGGAGAGGCCGGGGTAGAACATGCCCATCACATGGCGTCGGCCCTGCAAGGGGTCGTAGCCGAGCCGCGAGATCGGGATCAGAAAATCGGCCTCCACAACTTCACGGGCCAGATAGATTCGCTCGCCCCCCGCGCTCGACGCGAGATAGCTGACGCCGTCTTTCACCGTGGGATCGTGAACCTTCCAAACCACTTCATTACGGATCGCTTCGGGAAGTAGCCGTCGCGGATCGGAGGGGCGTACTCCCGTGAGTGACGCAGGCTGAAGAATGAGCACATTCTCGGGCAGGATGTCGCCCGCGATCAGTGTCGCACACAACTCAGCGACGATCTCAGCGGACGAAGGAACGCCGCGATCCAAGGCGAGGACAACTCGATCGCCCGGTACAACGGCTTGCTTGACGGGAGGAAAGTCGATGGGTGAAGTGAGGCTCGCGCGAATCGCGGCGGGCGCGTCCGTCAGAGGCTGCGGCCCGGCATGATGCACCCGCAGTCGATCACCCTCAATTTCGCCCTCCCAACAACCGTCCACGCCATATTCGAGTGAGATCACCGTCATCAATGCTTCCTGTTCATACCCCGCACGGCCGGAACTGATTCGTTAAACCGCGTGGGGTATAGCGACTTCATCCCTCACTCGCCAACACTGTGCGTAGGCAAGCGCATCATCGACGATTACAGTGGCCTTCGCCGTTGCCACTGCCGCGTTTTGTTGGTGACAAGGCCGCCCGTTTTCGGTTCCCTTTCCCCGCGCCAGATCAAAGTCGATCCATGCACGACGAAGACGACGAGTTGATGCTGCGGTTGCAAGGCGGCGACCGGCACGCCTTCGCAGAACTCGTTCAGCGCCATCAGTCGCCACTGATCGGGTTCTTTTACCGGCAGCTCCGCGACTGGCAGTTGGGTGAAGACCTGTCTCAAGAGACGTTGCTCCGCATCCACAACACCGCGTGGGACTATCTGCCGCGCGGGTTGTTCAAAGCGTGGATGTACCGGATCGCCCGCAATTTGTTGATCGATACGACTCGCAAACGATCGCACGATGCGCTGGTGCGATCGGTACGCCGCACACCGGGGCGAGACGGTGAAGAGGGCGAAGACATCGTCGCGCTATTGCCGGGCGACTTCTTGCAGCCCGGCGAGCAGGCCGATGAAAAGGAGTTGGCTCAGCTCGTCGATAGCCTGTTGCCGCAGATTCCCGAAGATCAACGGTTGGCCTTCATCCTCTATTCATTCGCCGGATTGAGTTTGCCCGAAATCGCCGAGGCCACGGAGTCGAACTTGCCGACCACCAAAAGCCGCTTGCGACTCGCTCGTGAAAAGCTGCGAGAGAAGCTCGCAGCCAAAGGAATCCTTGACCCGAATATCGCGGGCTGACGGCCGCGATGACACCAACCCGAAGCGTGAGCGAGGAGTCAGGGGACAGGAGTCAGGTCAGATCCGCTGGAGATTGCTCTTAGTTCGACTGTCTGACTTCTCGTAGGGTGGGCTGTGCCCACCACAATCGGTTGTGGAATGGTGGGCACAGCCCACCCTACATCTGCACAACTCAGACAGTCGAAGTAGTCACGAACACAACCACACTCGCACGTCCTCGCTTACACTTCGGGTTGGTATTTACCACGACCCGCCTGACACACTTCAACCCTCCCGCAGGAGACTCGCCATGAGTTACTTCAGCCGACTGACCGACATCGTGACCTGCAACCTGTCGCAATTGCTGCAAGAGACCGACGACCCGCGTGCTGCGATCGCCGATATTGTTCGCGAGATGCAGGAAGGGCTGGCCGGTGCCCAACGCAGTGTCAACACGGCGGCCAATTCCGAGTCGCGACTGCTCTGCGAAATTGAAGGACATCGTGTGGCGGCGTCCTCGTGGACCGAGAAGGCTCGCGGCCATCTTGTCTCGAAATCCGAGTCGGCCGCGCGCGAGTGTCTGCTGCGAAAACGCGAGGTCGAAGACTTGATCGCCGGGCTGGAGCAACAGCACAAAGCGGCTGTCGCGACGAAAGAACATCTCGCCACGATGCAACGCGCGTTGGAGGCTCGTCTTGCGGAAGCCCTCCGCAAGCAGGCTAGCTTCGGCGTCGCTCTTGATGAGGCGGGGGCTGCCATCACCGCGATACGTCCCGCGAATGTTTCGCCAGACGACAGACAGCTTCAAATTGATGCCGAGTTGGAAGCACTCAAACGCGAAATGGGCTCATAAGGCGAGCGGCAAGAAAATGCTTAGGGGCTGTGCATTTACTACGTCCGAGAGTAGCCAACAAAACGTAGGGTGGGACCAGCGGCGCTTCGTCGCGCAGGCCCACCAGTTTCGCTGCCAACGAGTATGGAGTGGTGGGCCGGCGCTCGAAGCGAGCTGGTCCCACCCTACGACGCGACCGACTGCTCACTCTCGGAC
>JAYSQC010000508.1:0-19776 GCA_043721755.1 Schlesneria sp. | reverse complement strand
CGGCGTAAGCCCCCCGGTTCTTGGGCGTCAGCTCGTTTTCAAAGAACCGGGGGGCTTACGCCGCCCCGCTCGGAAATGTCTCACCTATGGCCGCGTGAGGTATAAGTGGGGCCGTTGTGGATCGGCAACCTCATGGGCCAGTCTTGGCGAACTGTTCATCACTCACACACGGGGCATTCACAGTTCGTGAGCCACTTACTCACTCGACCACCGGCGGGATCGACATGCCGTGAGGGTCGATCGATGGCTGATTGAGTTCCTCGGCGAGCTTCGCTTGCAAGGCAGGGTCGAGGAAGTGTTCGACGCGCTCGGCGGTCGCGTGGAGTTGCTCGCCGGGGAGATCGAAGTGGCGAGCCATGTAGGACTCCCACAGTCGGTGCGAACGCACGATGTCCTGGGCGAGGCGGCGACCCGCGTCGGTCAGTTCGTCATGCAGGGTTCCGATCTGAATCAGTCCCTTCCGTAGCAGACGCCGCCGGGCGATCCAGGCGGCCCACGTTCGAGGCAATTCGTCCCTCCAGTCGGTGACTCGTTCGAGTTCCTCGCGGCGATACAGCCGGCCGAGCAAGTCTTCGCGCGCGATCCGCACTTGCAGTCGCAGTTGATCGATCAGTCCACGCACCAGACCCTGCTGCGGATTGGCAATGACCGCGAACAGGAACAGCACGCCGGTCGTGACGGCCATCATGCCTGCGGTGCTGGCGTCGTCGATGCCGGGCAGGCCGACGCGCGAACAGATCATGGACGGAAGCGTCAATGCTCCGACATGACCGAGTACCGCACCGATCGCCGCGATAAGCGGAGCGAGGACGAGCAGCACCGACAGTCGATTCGTCAGCAACCGCGCCGTCGCTGCGGGGACGATCAGCATGGCGATGACTAGGATCGCCCCGACCGACTCGAACGCCGCCACGACCGTCGCGGCTGTCACCGTCATCAGTGCCAGTGAAACCCAGCCCGCGCGCAGACCCTGCGATTCCGCCAGCTCCGCGTCAAAGGTGGCCAGCCGCAGTTCCTTGAAGAAGACGAGAACCAGCAGCCCGTTCATCAACAACATCGCCGCGTTGACGATCACGCCGCGCGGAATGCCCGTCCCGGCGAGCGTGTCAAACGCCGTGGTCTCCAAGTTGCCGTACAGCACGCAGTCGGCGTCGATGTGCGCGCGATTGGCAAACAGCCGGATCAGCAACAACCCCAACGCGAACATCGACGTGAAGACGACTCCCAACGCGGCGCTTCGTTCCAGCCGTCCCCAACGCTGAATGAATTCCGTCAGCAGCGCGGCCACGATTCCCGAGACCGCCGCACCAACGAACAGCACCGTCTGACGACGTGCTACGCGCGCCAAGTCTCCGGTCACACTCCGCGTGACCGTTCCTTCAGCGGGCTGTCCGACAACCTTGCTCGCGTCCCGATCCGACTGTTCGAGCCAGTTCATTCCAAGAAACGCAACGACAATCCCCGGCAACACCGCATGACTGAGCGCGTCGCCCAACAAACTTTGGCGACGGAGCAGCAGCCACGTCCCCGGCAACGCGCACGCCATCGCGGCGAGCGCACCCGTGATGGCGATCCACGTATCCAAACCCTGCCAGCCGGAGAGCAGTCGAAGAAACTCAGCGATCATGATGAAGCGTTTCTAAGGGATGACAGGACGAGGAAGTGAACCACGGGGAACCCAGCGCGGCTTCACTTCGTTCCGCCGCAACCCAAGTGTGATTCTTGGGCGTGAGCCCTCTTGGCTGTTTCTGAGCGGGGTGGCGTCAGCCCCCCGGTTCTGGAAGTTCCCGCCCACCAAAGAAGGGCTCACGCCCGAAGAACCGGGGGGCTGACGCCACCCCGCTCAGAGATTCCTCGGAAGGATGGACGCCTCGTCCGTCCGTCCGAGCTTGCCAATGGGGCCGGACGGATGAGGCGTCCATCCTACGGGCGTCATGCGAACAACTTCTGAACCACGTTCCCTTCGACATCGGTCAGGCGGAAATTGCGACCGGCGTAGCGGTAGGTCAGGCGTTCGTGATCGAGGCCCAAGAGGTGCAGGATCGTGGCGTGCAGGTCGTGGATGTGGACCTTGTCTTCGGCTGCGTAGTAGCCGTAGTCGTCGGTCGATCCGTAGCGAAAGCCGCCCTTCACGCCGCCGCCGGCCAGCCACATCGTGAAGCCTTCCGGATTGTGATCGCGACCGTTGGTTCCTTCACACGTGGGCGTCCGGCCGAACTCACCGCCCCACCAGACGAGCGTGTCTTCCAGTAAGCCGCGCGCCTTGAGATCACGCAGCAACCCGGCGATCGGCTTATCGACCTCACGCGCGTTCTTCTCGTGGCCCTTCTTCAAATCACTGTGTTGGTCCCACTGGACGTGGCTGTCGCTGTGAGTCACTTGGATGAAGCGGACGCCTCGCTCGGCAAATCGTCGCGCCATCAAGCACATCCGCCCGAAGTTGGCATTGATCGGATCGTCCATGCCGTAGAGCTGCTGCGTGGCGAGCGTCTCGCCCGACAAGTCTTCAACCAGCGGCATCGCCGTCTGCATCCGGAAGGCCAGCTCGAACGAGTTGATCCGTGCTTCGAGCGAGGCCTCGGGACCGCTCGTCGCTTGATGTTCGCGGTTCATCGCCTTGAGTCGTTCGAGTTGCAGCCGCTGCACGTCGCGCGGCAAATCGGGATTGTTGATGTACCTGACGCGAGCCTTGTCCGACGGGACGCTCGCGTTGCCGAGCGGCGTCCCTTGATAGGCCGCTGGCAGGAAGGCCGATCCCCAGTTGTTGATGCCGCCGTGCCCGAGCGTCGGGCAGATCGTGACGAACGCGGGGAGGTTGGTGTTGTCGGTTCCCAGCCCGTAACTGACCCACGAACCGATGCTCGGCCGGATGAAGTTGTCGCTCCCCGTGTGGAGCTTCATCATCGCGCCGCCGTGCGCTGGGTTCGTGCCGTGCATCGAGTGGATCATGCACAAGTCATCGACGCAGCCAGCGACATGCGGAAAGAGTTCGCTCACGGGGAGACCGCTCTCACCGTACTGCTGGAACTTCCACGGCGACTTCAGCAGGTTGCTCGTCGTATTGAACTGCACGCGCGGCTTGGCAAACGGCAGCGGCTTGCCATCGTCACGATCCAGCAGCGGCTTCGGGTCGAAGGTATCGACCTGTGACGGCCCGCCGGTCATGAACAGAAAGATGACGCGCTTGGCCCGCGCGAAGAAGTGAGACGGCTTCGGCGCGAGCGGGTCGAGATCGTGAGCCGCCGCCGCCACGATCGGGTTCGCCCGGGCCTCATCGGCGATCAGTGAAGAGAGCGCGAGTGAACCGAATCCGACGGCTGATTGCCTCAGCAACTCGCGACGCGAGACGGGTGAATTCAACGACATGATGTTCGACTCCAAAACGATCCGACGGGTTTGTCATTCCAGCTCAAGTGGTCTTCAGCCCGGAGGGCTAAAAACAAATCACCTTCTCCCTCAATGCTGTTTGCGATCACCGCACATAGATGAACTCGTTGGAACTGAGCAGGACGTGGCAGAGGCTGTTCCACGCTTGGCGGCGGCGTTGTTCTGGTGTTCCGTCTTTTGTTCCTTCGTTCGTGGCCAGTGTCTGTTCGACTTGGTGGATGAACTCTAACGAACCGGTCACTTCATCTGCGGACGGCTCGCGGCCGAAGGCGGTCGAGTAGGCGAGAGCGATCCGGTGTGAGTCGCTGCCAGAGGAGGCGGACTCGGAACGGGATTCACTCCAAACTTTGTTGGTCAGATCGGCGCTGCACTTCGCCACGAGATCGCTGTTCATCATGAGCAGCGCTTGCGGCGCGATCGTCGTCGTCGTGCGGTCGCCGGTGGGGATCGCCGCGTCGGGGTAATCGAGGAGTTGGAACACGTCGTAGACGTTGTTGCGAACGACGGGGAGATACAGCGACCGGCGTTGACTCTTGTAGTCGGTCAGGTCGGTAGACGTGTGGTCGAAGAAGTAGTCGCGGTTTTTAATTTTGAGGAGCGATCCGCCGAGCGTCTGATCGAGCGTATCGCCGACCGCGATCAACGAGTCGCGCACCGCTTCGGCCTCTAAACGTCGCACATCAGCGCGACCGAACAGGCGGTTTTCGGGATCGCGTTCGATCAGCAGTCCCTCCGCGCGGCTGTCGACTTGGTAGGTCTGTGAGTCCATGATCTGACGATGCAGCGTCTTGAGCGACCAGCCGCGTTGAGTCACTCGCCGCGCGAGCCAATCGAGCAACTCGGGATGCGACGGACGCTCGCCCAGCAAGCCGAAGTTGTCGGTCGAACGGACGAGTCCTCGGCCGAAGTGCCATCGCCAGACACGGTTCGCCAATACGCGACTCGTGAGCGGATGATCGGCACCGACCAACCAGCGTGCGAGTTCCAACCGGCCACTCTGTTCCGCAACAAACTTCGGAGCCGAAGTACCGGCCAGCACGAGTGGCACGCGACGCGGCACGACCTCACCCAGCTTGAGCGGATTGCCGCGAATGTGAATCGCCACATCGACCACCGCGTCCTCGTTCACGCCCATCGCGGACGGCATTTCGGGAGCCGCCTTCTCGAACTTGGCCAGTTCCTCACGCCGCTTTTTCAGTTCGGCTTTCGACTCGTCCGGGTACTTGTCTTCGAGCTTGGCGGGGGGAGCTTCTCCGGCGGGCAGTGTCGCTTTGACGGCGGCGTCGCCCTTGTCGATGAAGGCTTGCAGAGCGGCTTTCTTCTGAGTGACCTCTGCGTCGTGAGCCGCCTTCAGCGCGACGGCGACCGGCGTGGGAGTTGGGTTCTCATGCCAGACCGCGAGCTTCGTGTACTTGTCCATCGTGCGCGTGCTTTTGAAGACGCCGGCCAGTCCGTAATAGTCGGCCGTCTCAATCGGATCGAACTTGTGATCGTGGCAGCGGGCACAGCTCAGCGTCAGTCCGAAGATCGCGCGCCCGACCGTGTCGATCTGCTCGTCAATGATGTCCATCCGCATCTTGGACTCGTCCGTCTCGGCCAGCACCTTGGGACCGATCGACAAAAAGCCGGTCGCGATGAGGAGGCGATGCCGCGTCGCTTCGTCTGCCGCGGGCAGCAGGTCTCCCGCCAGTTGCTCGACGAGGAACTCATCGAACGGCTGATCTTGGTTGAACGCCGTGACGACATAGTCGCGATAGCGCCACGCATTGCCGTGACAGACGTTCTCATCCAGGCCGTTCGAGTCGGCATAGCGCGCCACGTCGAGCCAGTGCCGCCCCCAACGCTCTCCGTAGCCGGGCGACGCGAGCAAGCGATCGACCAGTCTCGCGAAGGCATCGGGCCGCTCGTCGGACAAGAACTCTGAGATCGCTTCGGGCGTGGGTGGCAGTCCCGTGAGATCAAACGTCGCGCGGCGAATCAGCGTCCGCTGGCTCGCCACAGTCGCAGGAGCAACCTCAGCCGCTTCCAGCTTCGCGAGGATGAACTGATCGATGGCTCCGTTAGCACGACCCGCATTCGTTGATTGCGGGACGGCGCGTTCGACAGGCGGTCGGAACGCCCAATGGTTGGGATCACGAAGCCGCGCCGTCGCTGAGGCCGCCGCGGTGGGAAACGGTGCGCCCATCGAGACCCACCGCGTCAGGTCGGCGATCTGCCGGTCAGACAATTTCTCTTTGGGAGGCATCCGCAAATCGTCGTCGGTGTGCGAGATCGCCTTCATCATCAGACTCTCGTCCGGCTTACCGGGCACGACCGCCGCGCCCGAGTCGCCTCCCTTGAGCAGGGCCTCGCGCGAGTCGAGTCTCAGCGTTCCCCACTGCTTCTCCACGCCGTGACACTTGTGGCACTTCTCGATCAGCAACGGCCGGATCGACGTTTCAAAAAAACGAACCTGCTCGGCCGTCTGTTCGCCTTCCGCGCGAACCGTCTCCGCCATGCAGCCCCATCCCGCGCAGGCCATTCCGATCAAAATTAACAGTCTCATCTCACCGCTCCAGTCGTGAGTGACAATCTCAAATCCCGACATCTCTAACAGCCCGTAGGGTAAGCGTCTCGCTTGCCCTTTCCCCAACTGCAATCACGGGCAAGCGAGACGCTTACCCTACGTTTTCAACAGGCAGCTAACGCCCATCATCGCCGCTTCCCAACGGGAGGTCCGATTGTGAAGTCCGATCCCATGAAACGCAATCAGTTCGCCAGATGATTACATGTCCGATGGTCTAGGTCATCGCTGCCTTTCATTCGCGCTCCCCTCAATTCGCGCGGAATCATTTCCGCGCGAATTGAGGGGAGCGCGAATGAAGGACAGAAGCATGGCGAGAACGGTTCTGCGAGCCAGCATGAACCAAGCCCAAAATCGCAGCAGCCCCATTTCAGAACGTACTCGGCTGGCGAGTGTGACGTGCCAGGGATACAGGCTGAGCGGTGCTGTCAAAAAAACTTCGGCTATCCGCAAAACTTACATCTCCGATACGTTGGCAACTGCCAATTCATGTTCTAAGGTGTGCCGCAACATTGATGCGGGCAAGATGCTCGCAGATCGTTCCGAAGTTATCTCGTATGTAGGATTGTGCGATGCCGTTCGGTCTCTTGCGGTTGGTCGTGGGAGTGGGATGTTTGTTGCTCTTGGCTCCGGTCACAGGATTTGCCGGGGAAGCCGATCTCAAAATTCCCGTGCTGCCTGTGATGGGCTTCGAGTGGACGCTGCTGATGGGCGGCATGGTGGTCTGCGTCGGTGGGTTGCTCTTCGGCTACCTGATGTACCGGCACCTCGAACAGCTCCCCGTGCATTCGTCGATGCGCGAAGTTTCCGAGCTGATCTATGCGACCTGCCAAACCTATCTGGTCACGCAGGGCAAGTTCATCCTGCTGCTGGAAGTGTTGATCGGCGCGGTGATGGTCTATTACTTCGGCGTGCTGGAAGAGAAACCGGTGCTCGATGTCGCCGTGATCCTGCTCTTCAGCTTGGTTGGTATTGCGGGCAGCTACGGCGTGGCGTGGTTCGGGATTCGAGTCAACACGCTGGCGAACAGCCGCGCCGCGTTTGCCGTGCTACGTGGCTTGCCGTTCCCCGCGTCGGCCATTCCGCTGCAAGCGGGGATCGCGATCGGCATGTTGCTCATCAGTGTTGAGTTGCTGCTGATGCTGGCCGTGTTGCTGTTCATGCCAAGTCACCTCGCCGGGCCGTGTTTCATCGGCTTCGCGATTGGTGAGTCACTCGGAGCATCGGTCCTGCGAATCGCGGGCGGCATCTTCACCAAGATCGCCGACATCGGTGCGGACCTGATGAAGATTGAATTCGGCATCGACGAAGATGACGCGCGCAACCCCGGTGTGATCGCCGACTGCACGGGCGACAACGCGGGAGACTCGGTCGGACCGACCGCCGACGGGTTTGAAACCTACGGCGTGACGGGTGTGGCGCTGATCTCATTCATCACGCTGGCGATCAAGGCTCCGGGTGGAGCGGAAGCGGCGACGAACGCGATTCAGGTGCAATTGCTCACCTGGATTTTCGCCCTGCGGGTGTTGATGGTCATCACGTCGCTCGGAGCCTACTGGCTGAATCATCGGTTCTCGACGGCGAAGTACTCCGCCAGCAAGACCATGAATTTTGAGACCCCGCTCGAAGTGTTGGTCTGGCTGACCTCGGCCCTCTCGATTGCCGTGACGTATGCCGCCTCGTACTTCCTGCTGAAGGATCTCGCGGGCGATGCAACACTGTGGTGGAAACTGGCCACGATCATCAGTTGCGGGACACTCGCGGGAGCGGTGATTCCCGCGCTCGTGCGGCTCTTCACATCGACCCACTCGGCCCACGTGCGGGAAGTGGTCGAAGCGTCGAAAGAGGGCGGTGCGTCGCTCAACATTCTGTCGGGACTGATCGCCGGAAACTTTTCGTGCTTCTGGCTCGGCCTGGCGATTGTGGGACTGATGGCGGTCGGCAACTCGTTCGCTTGGATGGGGGCCGAGAACATGATGATCAGCCCGCAAGCGACCTCGGTGTTCGCGTTCGGTCTGATCGCGTTCGGGTTCCTCGGGATGGGACCGGTCACGATCGCCGTCGATTCATATGGCCCGGTCACCGACAACGCTCAGTCGGTATTTGAACTCTCCATGATCGAGCATTTGCCGGGGATCGACGCCGAGATTCAGCGCGACTTCGGCTTCGCGCCGCAGTTCGAGCGAGGCAAACAGTTCTTGGAAGAGAACGACGGCGCGGGGAACACGTTCAAGGCCACGGCCAAGCCCGTGTTGATCGGGACCGCCGTCGTCGGCTCGACCACGCTGGTCTTCTCGATCATCGTGATGTTGACTCAGGGGCTGACGCAGGGACTGGACAATCTGTCGATCCTGCACGCACCGTTTCTCTTCGGGCTGATCTTGGGTGGAGCCGTGATCTACTGGTTCACGGGAGCATCCATGCAAGCGGTCACGACTGGGGCTTATCGCGCCGTGAAGTACATCAAGGCACACATCAAGCTGGACGACGTGGGGGGCAAAGCCTCGACCGAGGACTCGAAGCGTGTCGTCGAAATCTGCACGCAATACGCTCAGTCGGGCATGATGAACATCTTCCTCACGGTGCTGTTCATCACACTCTCGTTCGCCTGTTTCGAGAACTACTTCTTCATCGGCTACCTCGTCTCGATCGCCGTCTTCGGTCTCTATCAAGCGATCTTCATGGCCAACGCGGGCGGAGCGTGGGACAACGCCAAGAAGATGGTCGAAGTCGAGCTCAAGATGAAGGGGACGCCATTGCACGATGCCACGATCGTGGGCGACACCGTCGGCGATCCGTTCAAGGACACGTCTTCCGTGGCGATGAATCCGATCATCAAGTTCAGCACGCTGTTCGGACTGCTCGCGCTGGAAGTTGCCATGCAGCTCTCGGCCCGCAACCAGGAAGGTCTCCGCCAAACGGCCGCGTGGGTGCTGCTCGCCCTCGCCCTGTTCTTCGTTCACCGCTCGTTCTACGGCATGCGGATCAAGAGCCACGAACACTGAGGCACACCCCGACGAAACAACGACTCGCCCATCGAAGCCTGACGCGGGAGGTGAGGAATCGGCGTGAACGATGCAACGCCCCCGTCCCTCATCCCGTCTTCACGGTTCGTGTGATTCGTACTTCTAATGTCTCGTTTCTTTTCGCAGTGGAAGCCCGGATCGTCCGTTCGGCAGCAACTCTCGGAAGTTGAAAATGCACAGCCCCTTAAGGGCGACTGTCAGTGGGGAGCGTGTCGAGCCGCGCGCGTCCTTTTTCAACCTTGAACTTGTACGCCCCATCAAACCCGGGATTGAGTTCCTGCAACTTCTTGGCGACGGCGACAACCTGTTGGTCGGCAGGTTGAGCGGCCACCTCTTTCATCCATTGTTGGAAGGCCGGGGTGGTCGCGAGTGGCGGCGAAGGGGATGCGTTGGCTGCCAGAGCCCCCATCGGCGTCAGCGTGATCCGGTGGTAGGCGAACTGCTGCTGCACGCCGAGGAAGAGTGTGTTCGGATCCGCAGTCTTCCAGAAATTGCCGATCGAGAGTTGCTCTGGGCGACCGCGCCAGTCGAACACTTCCTCGCCGTTGACTGTGACTCTGACCCCGGTGCGGCGCACGCCGATTCGCACCGTTCGCCGTTGGTTCACCGGCAAGCGCGAGCCGGGCACCGCCGCGGGATTCCTCGGCTCCTTGAAAAGCCGTTCATCGACATTCTCGATCCCCCACAGGTGGTCCGGCGCACCAAGCGCGTCCATCATCACGGTCGCTTGCCGCCCCTGCATCAGGAAGCCGAACACGCCACCGCTGCGTCCTCCGTCGTCGCTCAGACGTTCGATTTCCAACTCCATGTCGTACTCGTCGGGCATGGGCTGCGGCGTGAAGAGCTTGCACTTGCCCCCCAGCGCCATCAACGCACCATCTTTCAGCATCCAGGTGCCGTCGAGCTTGTCGCGAACCAGATCCACACGAGCCAGCAAGTCGATCGACGTCGTGCGGCTGCTCGCCCCGCCCTCGGCCACGGCGGGGTCGGCACCGACGTCGGGGTGTAAGGCTCGGAGTTCTTCAAGGTACGTCTTGAGCTTGCGAAACATCACCGCCGAGTCCGGGTCCAGGAACTCGGTCAACGGCTTGGCCTGCGTCGGCACCAGCTTCGATCCCGTTTCCGGCTTGGCGGGGGAATTCACCCACTCGTCGAACGGCACATTGACGTTACCGGGCAATTGAATTCCGGACTCGCCGAGGTCCGAGATGCCATACACGTTCTCCTTCCCTTGCCAGCGGACATCCTCGCTCAGGCTGAGCCGCTTGTCGGAAAAACCGAGCGCAGGACCGAGGATGAGACAGCGCGACGGCTCGGCGGTCCCGCGCAGACGCCGATTGATCTCGTTGTTAAGCACGAACCAATTTGTCGCCATTCCAACGATGGTGCTGCGATTCATTCGGACGGTGTGTCCCCTCGCGCTGAGACTCAGGGCAACATGAGGTGCAAACAGGAGAGTGTTGGTCATCTCGACCGTGACGAGGGCGCTGAGAAACCAGAGCCCGTCTTCGCGTTTAGCCGAAGCCAGTAAGCAATCGCTGAAATTCACTTGCTGCTCGACCTCACCGGCGAAATGGATTAACTGGCCCTGGCTTTTCGACGTGTTCACGCACCGACACCGCAAAAACGCCACTTCGCGGACGCCACCGAAACCGAACAATCCCGGCCCTGCCGACACGAAGTCGATGTTCTCGAACCGCGCGGTGCCGCTGTGGAATTCCAACAGGCCCAAGGTGTTGTCGGCCGCGCTGGGGGCGGACACGAAGAGCGGGCGGAATCCGGCAGCCGCCTTGAGCGTGAACTCTTTTTGTTGGAACACCACCGGTTTCGGGCCGCCGATCGGGAAGGGGCCGTTGCCGTGGACTTCGATCACGTCCTGCGGTTGGCTGGCTTCGAGGGCCTCTTCGAGCGTCGCATGCCGAGCGGCTGGGGCCCCGCCGCGAAGCGTCACGAACGTGCCGTCCCAGTCGATCTTGCAGTTCGGCAATGCTTGCTTCAGTTCGGCGATGCCCGTCGATGTCAGCTTGGTTTGGATCAATTGCAGGCTGGTGAGCTTGGTCAGTTTTTTGAGAGACTCGACACCGCCGTCATCGGCTTGCGTCGCGTAAAGTCTCAAGAACGTCAACTCTTTCAGACCCGAAAGTTTGGCCAGACCAGCATTTGTCACCCTGTTTTCATTGGTAAACATGACTAAATTCAACTTCGGGAAACTCTGCAGTTGAGCCAACGCTTCATCACCCAACGGGGTATTGCCCAAGACCAGAAACTTCAAGTTCTGGCAATCTTGAAAACAGCCCAGCCCCTGCTCAGTCATCCGCAAATGAATCAATTCGAGGGATTCCAGTTTCTGGCAGTCCTTAAAGTTCGCCAGACCAAGATCGGTCACGAAATGCTCACGGAAGGACAGAGTCGTGAGGTCACGACAGCCGCCAATGTAGGCCAGTCCCGCGTCCGTCACACCGGTTTCATTGAGAGCCAGAAACTTCAGTTTTTTGCATTGGCGAAACGGCTCCAACCCCGCATCACCGACCAGGCCGGAGGCCGAAAGTCGAAACTGCGTCAGATGCTGGCAGTCCCGACACGCGGCCAATCCGGCGGCGCTGACTTGATTGCAGCCATGCAGCATGATCGACGTCAGCCGGAAGCGTGATTTCGGCAACTCGCGAACGTCGGTGTAGTCCTGCGGAATCTCATTGATCTGCACCGTCCCACCGACGGACAGAATGTACGTCGCCGCGCGGCGGTCGGGGTCGTCGCTCTTCTCGGGACTCGCTAGGACGCCGGTCCCCTCGTCGGTCTTTTTAGGCTTCGACTTAAGTGGCTGCTTGTCGAGAGGGCGGTCGGTCATTGCGATCCGAACTTTGCCCGATGGCCGAGTCATCGCGAACGCGGCGAGCAGCAGTACCACGAGCGTGACACTGCCGCCGATCCACAGGCTGCGACGGCTGGAGAGTCCACGCCCCGACCGAGTGGCTCGTGTTGCGTTAACGCGGCTGCGTGGCGCGGACGATACGTGGAGCCGCGTCAGTGTCTGCGGGTCGGTATCGGTGAAAGGCAGGTTCGTGACCAGCGTCCTCGCCAGCGTCTCATCCTCGGCCGTCGCAGCCTTGTTCGCGGGCAACGCCAGCGTGAAAGTCGGCGAGGAGGGCGGGGCGGTCAACTCGGCGAAGAACTCGTGCAAGCGAGACTCCTCGGACGCGACCGGCATCACGGTGGGAACCGCCGTCAGCGCGGGAGCCACCGCCTCGCCGCGCTGCCAAAGCTCCAGAGCGGCGATCACCTCGCCCATCGTCTGATAGCGCTGCTCGGGACGCTTGGCGATCAGCTTGTGAAAGATCTGGTTGAGGGCTGCCAACGTAGCCGTGTCACTCCGTGACACGAAAGCCTCCCCGCCAGCAACTCCCGATGATGACTGGCTGCGGTGAGAGTCGAGCGACGTTCGGCTTTCCTGTCGCGGAGCGACAGGGCTACGTTCCAATGACGGCAGGGGCGACTCGCGATGCGCGAGCAACTTCTTCATCACGGTGTTGCCGTCGTAGGTGGCCTGACCGGTGAGTAGGAAATACAGCGCACAGCCCAGGCTGTAGATGTCGCTGCGCGCGTCGGCGTGCTTCGTGTCCAGAGCCTGCTCGGGCGACATGTAATCGACCGTCCCCATGATCGTGCCGGTGTTGGTCAGGTCCGCCTGCTCGGCCCCGCCGCCCACGCCGCCATCGAACCGGGCCAGTCCCATATCGAGGAGCTTCACGACGCCATCGGAACTGAGCAGCAGGTTGGCCGGCTTGATGTCGCGATGAACCACGCCACGCTCGTGCGCGAACTTCAGGCCGCGCGCGGCCTGCACGATGCAGTTCACCGCCTTGTCCACATCGAGCGGCCCCCGCGTCTTCACCAGCACCGACAGGTCGGTCCCCTCAACGTACTCCATCACCAGAAAGTGAACGCCCTTGACCTCGTCGGCATCGAACGCCGCGACGATGTGGGGGTGAGTCAACCGGGCCGCCGCCTCGACCTCGCGATGAAACCGCTTCAGGGCATCCGGCGTCTTGACCGCCTCGGGCGAGATCACCTTCACCGCGACGACACGCTTCATCCGGCGGTGCTCGGCCTTCAGCACCATCCCCATCCCGCCCTGGCCCAGCTTGTCGAGCACGACATAGTTGCCAAGGATCAGGCTTTTCCCTTTGCCCTGATAGACCGTCTGCGCCTGATACGCGGTCAGCTTCTTCTGGCGAATCAGTTCCTGGGCGAGTTGATGCACGTCCGTCGGCCGCTTGTCGGCGGGCAACGCGGCCATCAAGGCGCGCACCTCGTCCGAGGTCATCAACCCCGAATCGTGCAGGCGTGTCGTAAATTCATCCGCCGAAAGAGCCATCGCGCGTCCGTCCTCCCGGCGGGATGGTAGCAAACGCGCATCCCGTTTTCCGCCCGGTCCTTCCGCAGGATCAGCCCCTGTCTTGCCCGTCATTTCATCCACAGTAGATCGGCGACGAGTCGATCCTGCGGGCAGAGGGCCGCGAGCCGTTCCAGCGTGAGGGCTAGGTGCCTGTTGAAACAGGGAATAGAAGCCTGAATCGCAAGCGAAGCATGTCGCAAATGCGGACAAATCAGGCTCAGAAATCCTTCGCTCGCGCTTCAGGCTTCTATTTTCAACAGGGAATAGAAGCCTGAAGCGCAAGCGAAGCATGTCTGCCAGGTGCGAGCCGCGTTTGTCCCGCACGAGGGCGTGGATTTCATCGACGATCACCGTCTCGACCGTCTTTAGTTTCTCGCGCGCCTTCGGGCTGGTGAGCATCAGGTAGAGCGACTCGGGTGTCGTCACCAGAATCTGCGGAGGCCGCCTGACAATCGCCGCCCGTTTCGCCGCCGACGTGTCTCCCGTCCGCTGGCCCAACCCGAATCGGAGCGATCTCCAACCCCAGCTCAGCCGCCACGGCCAAGATCTCGGCCAGCGGCACTTCCAGATTGCGGTGCATGTCGTTCGACAAGGCCCGCAGCGGCGAGACATAGCAGCCTGTTGAAGAACGTAACTTGGACGCCCTCGTCCGAGTGATTTCGAGTTAAAAACGGACGGACGAGGGCGTCCATCCTACGATTTTCAACAGGCTGCTAACGCCCAAGAGACACCCTTGGAACGCGGCTACGGACTATTCGAACAGCGCGACGCGCATGACTTCATCCAAACTGGTTCGGCCGTCTTCCGCACAGCGCAGTCCGGCGTCGAGCAACGTCGCCCCCGCGCTGTCACGGACGCACTGACGCAGTTGTTCCAAGCTGGCATTTTGAGCAATCATCTGTCGGACTTCTTTTGTCGCCGTCAGCACTTCGTAGATTCCGACGCGGCCTTTGAAACCCGAGTCGAAGCAGGCTTCACAGCCCTCGCCCCGGACGAACTGACGACGGTGGTCGCCCTTGTAATGGAGCATCTCCAGCATCTCGGTCGGCGGGTAATAGGTCGATCGGCAGGCGGGACAAATCGTGCGGACCAGCCGCTGCGCGACGACGCCGACCAGTGCGGCGGCGATCTTGTACGAGGCGACGCCCATGTCCATCAGGCGCGTGATGGCGCTGGCACTGTCGTTGGTGTGCAGCGTACTCAGCACGAGGTGTCCGGTGAGGGCCGCTTGGATCGCGACTTCGGCCGTCTCGGC
Source organism: Schlesneria sp. (assembly GCA_043721755.1). GTDB lineage: Bacteria > Planctomycetota > Planctomycetia > Planctomycetales > Planctomycetaceae > Schlesneria. The sequence continues at coordinate 5,149 of JAYSQC010000508.1, read as the reverse complement.
ATCGCGGATTTCGCCGATCATGATGATGTCGGGGTCTTGTCGCAGGATGGATCGCAGCACGCTGGCAAACGTGAGGTTCCGGTTGCTCCCGGCTTGAACCTGGTTGATGAGTTCCAACTGGTACTCGACCGGATCTTCCACGGTGACGATGTTGCGGGCTTCCGACTTCACCAACTCGATGGCCGAGTACAGCGTCGTCGTTTTGCCGCTGCCGGTTGGCCCCGTGACGAGCATCAGTCCATACGGTTTGGCGAGCATCCCTTTCATGGCGGATAACTGCTGCGGTGGCAGGCCCAGCGCATCGAGGTTGAACGTCACGTTGGCTCGGTCGAGCACGCGCATCACGCACTTCTCGCCCTGCACCGTCGGCAGAGTCGAGCAGCGGAGATCGATCTCACGGCGTTCGACAACGACGTGGATGCGGCCGTCCTGTGGCACGCGCTGCTCGGCGATGTCCATCTTCGCCATGACTTTGATGCGCGAGATGATGGCCGCATGAAACTCCTTCCGTGGGCGAAGGACTTCACGTAGCTCGCCATCCACACGGAAGCGGACGGACGTGTGCTTTTGTCCCGGTTCGATGTGAATGTCGCTCGCCCGCTGCCGGGTGGCGTGGACGATCATGTAGTTCACGAGGCTGATGACGGGGCTTTCGTCGGCCATCATCTGCGTGGCTTGCAGGTCGAGTTGAAAGGCATCGGGCGAGACTTCGACCGCATCGACGCTCATGTCGGTGGTGACGCTATCGACGCGGAAGTCGTCCTCGTAGCAGCGCGGCAGCAGCGCTTCGATGGCCGAACGCAGGGCCAGCACGGGACGCACCCGCAGCCCCGTGATTCGTTCGAGTTCGTCGAGGTGCAACAGGTTCTGCGGTTCCGTCATCGCGACCGTCAGCACGCCGCGCACGCGGAACAGCGCGAGGGCACACAGCGACTCGGCCTTCGCACGCGGGATCGTTTTCACGGCGGCCGGATCGACCATCCCGTGCCTCAAACGCACCGAGGGGACTCGTAACTGATCGGCGACCAACGGCAGCAGGTCTTCTTCCTCGACGAGACCGAGTTGCAGAAACGTCTCGCCCAGCCGTCGTCCTTTGGACTGAGACTCGCCGAGCGCCGTTTCGAGTTCGGTCTGTGTGATCAAGCCAGCCGACACCAACCGCTCGCCGAGCAGGCCCTTCGATTGCGAAGCGGCGCGGTCGGTGAGGCTCATCAAATTGGCGGCCAGCGCCGGTGAAGAGAACGCCGGAAGGGGCGGAGACGATTGTGAAGTTGTCATCGTGTGAAGCTCCTCACGGCGGCGCGCACGTCCTCGAATCGCTCGAACCGATCACCGACGCCCGTCACGGACAGGATGTCGCGGCACAGCGGATTGGCGGAAGCGATCTGCAATTGACCGCCGCGTTCGGCACAGCGTTCCGCCGCGTCGAGCAGCCATTCGAGGCCGAGGCTGTCGAACAGCGGCACGTCGCCGAGGTTCAGCACGACGCGCGGCGACGGTTCGCGCAGGCAGTCTTCCAAGACGCGGTTGAGTTCCTCCAAGTTGTCCTCGGCAAAGGTCTCCTTGCCTCCGACGACGATGACCGCTCCTTGACGAGTGACGGGAAACATCAGCGACCTCCCGCTTCAGAAATGGGGAGTGTGATCGTGAAGGTCGAACCCTGGTTGAGTTCGCTCTCCAACGTGAGCCGTCCACCGTGCTGTTGCACGACTTCCTGGGTGAACGTCAGGCCGAGGCCGTTGCCGTCCACTTCGCGCACGCGGGCATCGCCGCTGCGGAAGAACTTCTCGAAGACGCGGGCCTGTTCGGCCTGGTCGATTCCAATGCCGGTGTCGGCCACGATGAAGTCGAGGCTCTGCCCGCGCAGTTGCACATCGAACCGCACCTGGCCGCCATTGGGCGTGTACTTCGCCGCATTGCCCAGCAAGTTGACGAGGGCCGACTCGAACTTGTCCTTGTCCAGCCGCAACGCCGGGAACTTGGCCGGGACTTTCACTTCGAGTGTGATCCGCTTCTGGGCCATCTGCGGTCGGACGTGTTCGACCACGTCTTGCAGCAGCCGTTCGAGATCGGTCTCGCGCCGATCGAAGGCCATCGACCCGGACTCGATCTGACTGATGCTGAGCATCTCATCGACGAACCGCGCCAGCCGCGTCGCTTCGGAGTTGATGATGTTGCAGAACTCTTTCTGCTTCTCGACATCAATGCCGTCATGAATGGCGAGCGTCTCGGCGTAAGCCTTGATGTTGGCCAGCGGCGTCCGCAGCTCGTGCGTGGCGAGTGAAACGAAACCGGATCGGGATTCATCGACCAACGCCTGTTGAGTGATGTCGCGGATCGACCAGACGACGCGGGCCGCTCCCGACTCGGGATCGGTGGTGAGATGCCGGGCGATCCGCAGCACGCCGTCGCGCAGCACCGCCGTGCGATGCAGCTCAAACACGGAGTTGGCGTTTGTGGCGAGCAGCGCGGCGAGGACGGCTCCGGCATTGTGCGCCTCTTGAACTCGCAACAATTGCAGCAGGTTCTTCCCGGCAAGTTCGTCCGACGAACGGCTCTGTAACAGCAGCGCCAGCGCCCGGTTCGCGTACAGAATGCGACCGTCGGATTCCGTCAGTGCGATCCCTTCGGACAACGCTTGCAGGATGATCGAGGGGCGGTGATCGCGTCGGCCGGCGAGCGATCCTGAAAGACGTTTCTCCAACGCCGCGAGCGACTCCTGCGTGGCCAGCCGTTCGAGCAACGTGTTCCAGCCGATGATGGCCGGTTCGTTGCCGGGCAGCGATTCGATCCGAGTCTGCGTGCTGGTGGGATCGGTCGAGATGCGGAGCAGTTGTTGCTCGATCTGGTCATGAAAGCGCACGGTCTGCGAAAGCACGATCGCCCCCACGGCGAGAACGCCCAAGGGCACGACGGCGGCGAGCGGCACCAAATCGGCAATGCGCCCCTGGTAGATCAGCAGCAGGGTGATGGACAGGGACAAGAACAGTCCGGCCAAACCAAACGCCAGATACCAAGTGACCAATCGCCGCGTGAGGGGCTGCGAGAGCGTGTGGTCAGTCATGACAGTCTCATTGGGGGGGAATGTTGAGGGTTGAGAAGTCCGGCTTAGCAGCCTGTTGAAAATCGTAGGATGGACGCCCTCGTCCGTCCGTCTTCAACTAGAAAGCACTCGGACGAGGGCGTCCAAGTTACGTTCTTCAACAGGCTGTTAGCTCTGTTAGCCGGACTTCCTTCAGGTGCGACCCACCTCGAAGCGAAGTCCGGCTTTCGGAAAAGCCGAACTTCTCAACCCGGTCGAGGATTACCGGCAGCACGGGGCGAGAGCATTCGTATCCAGCAGCCCTCGGGCATACGAGACGACGGCCTGCGGACTGATGGGCTTATAGAACACCTGGTTCACGTCGTAAGCCACGACCAAGTGCGCGGCATCGACTTCCATTCCTTTGGCCGAACACAGAATGATCGGCAGCTCCTTGAGCTGCATCACGTCACGGATATGGCGGCACAACTCGCCGCCATCCATCGCGGGCATCTGAAAATCCGTGATCACGAGGTCGAAGTTCCGTTCTTCCAACTGCCGGACGGCCTCCAACCCGTCGAAGGCGACGGCGGTGGCAAACCCGGCACGCTCGAAGTTAAACCGAAGCACCTGCGTCATGGCTCGGTTGTCTTCAACGATCAATACGGTGGAGCGCTCGTTTTGCATGATGATTCACTCAGATCGGAGAGGAACGTTTGACGCCAAGTCTGGCGCACGAATCACAGTCGCGTTCTCATGTTTCGGATTGGACGCGCCGGGCGGCGCAGATCAATGGCACTCACGTTGCCCGTAGGGTGTAGTCGTTCATTGGTGGTCAATTCCGGTCCCCTCGCCCCTCTCCCCGCAGAGCCGGGGCGAGGGGACCAGAAAAAAGCCCGTTTGCGGCTGACCACCAATGAGCGACTGCACCCTTGCCAGTAGACCAGTCACTCCGTGACTGGAACTTCGCGTCACGGAGTGACTCGTCTACTTTCCGTGGTGTACACCTTGATTCCACAGCCGGACCGTTTGGCCTCACAAATGACATCCGAAGGTGTTCACACCCCCAGTTCTGCCTCGCGCGGCCAAGAATGAGGCCATTGCCTCGTTTAACCGCGTGGGCAACGCCCCGCGCGTCGAGCGATGTCGAACGCTGTTTTGCCATCGACGCGCGGGGCGTTGCCCACGCGGTTAAACGACCCCGTTTCGGCCGCACGAAGTATCATCACCAAGTGACTGGTGCGGGGTTGGCCACGGCCGTCGAGGCATCGTTGGTGCGAAGTTCTCCGGTCGCCACGTCATAGGACCAGCCGCCAGCCGTACCGACGGTCGCCGTGATCGGGCTAACACCGGCGACCACCGTGGCAACTTGATTCGCGGTCGTGACTTGGTTGATCGGGAATGGACCACTGAGGAACGTCATCAAGCCCGCGTTTGTGGCGATGTTCACCAGAGTCGGGTACGCCCCGTTTTGTGCGCGATACAGTTCGAGTGCGTCGCGCAGCACCATCAACGACTGCTTCGTACCGCTGATGCGGGCGTTGGTCGCGGTGTTCATCATCTTGGGCGCGGCGACCGCCGTCAGGATGCCGATCACCAGCACCACGATGACCAATTCGACGAGTGTGAATCCACGGCGTTTCGCACCACGATTGACCGAAGGGGCAAGCGTCATTTCCTGTTCCTCATGTTGGACGAGTCCGTCGCACGTTGGCCGAGCCTCCGACGAGAGAGACTCATGACTGCCGATTTCAACCGCCGCGACTGACGACAGAAGTAAACCTAGTTCACAAATCGCGAAGGGCAAGTTGCGATTGAGAAACGTGTGGCAAAATTCATCGGGGCCGGTGGGGGAGGTCGGGGGTTCGGCAGGGCCATCGCCTTGTTGGTGCTGCGCAAGCTGTAGGGTGGGACAAGTGGCGCTTCGCCGCGCCGGCCCACCATGATTTCCAATGATTGCGTGATGGTGGGCTGGCGCTCGACCTGAGCTTGTCCAACCCTCCTGAGGGGTGCAGTCGCCAATGGGTGGTAGCAGCCTGTTGAAGAACGTAACTTGGACGCCCTCGTCCGAGTGATTTCGAGTTGAAAACGGACGGACGAGGGCGTCCATCCTACGTTTTTCAACAG
>JAYSQC010000507.1:0-11277 GCA_043721755.1 Schlesneria sp. | reverse complement strand
CGTCGATCGACTTCGCCCTCGTTCACAGTTCGGGTTGGTGTATGCGGGTAAATCATTTTTTGCCGCTCGCCTTACCTCGACTTTTGCCAAGTCATTTGGAGTGCGGCAATTGATTGCCGCTTTCCTTTCTGGATTGGCTCGGACTTTTTGAATGGCACCGTGAACCGGTGGTCTTCCAAAAATCCGAACGAAGGCAGAGAACAGAAAGCGGTGATGAATCCCCGCACTCCAAATGTGGCAAAAGTCGAGGTTAGAGGTAAAGCAGTGCGGCCTCTGCCCACCCCTCTGCCGTGGTAAGGGAGGCAGGTTGTGCCGAGGAAGTCCTGCGAATCGAACCGACCGGTTGGGAGAACTCGAACAGAAACGCCAATCCTGCGTGCTGCTGGCCGATAAGACATCGCCGAGTCGCTCGCCGCCACTCACTGTGAAAAGGATGTCGTCATGGATCGTCGCCACTTCTGTTTGGGATTGTTGGGGTCGGGCGTTGCCCTGAACTGTACGGCCAAATCAGCCGAAGCGGCTCCGCCCTTTGCGGCACCTCCCACGCAGAAGATTCGCTGGAACTACAGTTTGAAGGCGGCGCACAAGATCGCGATCGAGCAGGACAAGCCGCTGCTGATCGTCTTCGGCGCGAGTTGGTGTACGTTCTGCCACAAGTTGGAGCGTGAGACGCTGGGCGACAAACGGATCACGGCGCTCGTGGAACGGAACTTCATCCCCGTCCATCTCGACTTCGACCGCGACGGCAAGATCGCGAAGATTTTGGAAGTAGAGCGACTCCCCTGCACGGTCATTCTCAGCCCTCAAGCCGATCTCTTGGTGAAGCACGAAGGCTACGCCAAGTTCGCGGAGTACAACCAGTCCTTGCAGACCGCGTTGGAGAAACAGGCGGAGATTCAGCAGGTCCACGCGACGGGCACCTCTCGCTGACCTCGATAAAGATTGGGGCACACACCCGGCTCGTGAGCCTCAATCTCTCAACCTGTGTCGCCCGCTTTGCTTTGAGGACGTGTGTTGCAGAAAGCCCGTTCAAACGCCATAGTTCGCTCGCTGTCCAGCGGCTGACTGAGCGTGATTTCGCGCGGTCGGTTCGCATCCTAGCCGATACCTCGTGGACCCCAGAACGTTCATGGCCAAACAACCTCCTTCTGCTTCCAAAAACAAAGACGATGATTCGTGGGGCAAGCTTGCCTCCGATCTGCTGGGTATTCAATTCGGAGGGGCCGACGACGACTTCGACCTCCCCGATGATGAGCCGCCCGCAGCCAAGTCGATCCTAGCGGAAGTGACTCTCCCTTCTGTTGCGGCTCCCGAGCTGAAGGGCCGCGTCGCCGAACAAGCCCCTGAACCGGACCTTTCTTTTCCTGAGGAAGACCTCTCGTTTCCAGAAGACGATGACGTGTCGGCTCCAGCGAAGAAGGCTGTTGCCACTGAGCGACGCCCAGAACGGCGTGAAGTCGCGGCCGAGCAGGGTTCTGACGACGAGCCAGCTCGTGAGCGTGAGCCTGCCAAGCGATCACGCGAAGACGGTGACCGAGACATTTGGGACGCACTCGAAAGCTGGAACTTCGATGAACCGCACAAGCCGCCGGTAGCACGCTCTCAATCCGATGCGTCTGCGGCTCGTGGGGGAAGCCGTCCTATTCGGGCAGACGGCGGTCCACGACGTGATCGCGACGGGGGACGTGAACGACCGCGTGATCGCGATCAAGAGACGCCGCGTCGTGAAGCACCTCCTCGTGATCAAGCACCGCGATCCGAACAGCCTCCGCGCGAGCGACCGCCTCGCGAGGAAGTGTCATCGCGTCCGCCGATGGCTCGCCGCGATGAAGCCGCACCGGTCGATGCCGTTCCAGCCCAAGGCGGATCGGATCGAGGTCCGCGACGCCGAAGCGAATCGCGTGGTGACGCCCCTCGTGCAGAGCGTGGTGACGCCCCTCGTGCAGAGCGAGGTGATGCACCGCGATCGGGACAGCGACCTCCTCAAAAGGCTCCCGCTCAAGAAGCCCGGCCACCGCGATCGCTGCCTCCCGAATCAATATCGGTTGGTGCTGATGATGGATTCGCATCGGGTTTGGATGACGAACCAAAGCCACGTCGCAGCCCTGCACCTTCCGTGAGGTCCGAGGTTCCCGTACGGAAACCGACTCCCGCCGTGCGGCAGTCGGAATCTGTCGATGACGACGATGTGTTTGCTTCCGACTTGTTCCAAGAATTTGTGGAAGAGGACGATAGCGAGGAGGACGACGGTGGGGCGACGAGTTCGTCTGAGGAGTCGAGTGACGAAGATCGTCCCCGTCCCCGTCGCCGTCGCCGACGACGGGGTGGACGCGGGCGTCGTACGGAAGCCGAAATCGCAGCCGATGGCGACCCAGAATCGAGTGACTCGGACGACGACAACGAAGACATGCTTGGTTTCGGAAGCGATGACGATTCTCAGTCTGAGGAGGAGGAGGCCGCTGACTCGCGCTCCGTCAGTTCTGATGATGATGATGACGACGAGAACAATGAGGACGGTGAAAAGCGTCGCCCACGTCGCCGTCGTCGTCGCGGTCGCAAGCGTTCGGATGACCAACCCGCACCGGTCGCTGCGTCTGTAGGCGGTGATTCAACTGGTGAAGAAGACGATGACGATGATGACGTTGTTGAAGACGCTGGTTCGAGTGGCGGTGGGCGGCCGGTTCGTGCTGCTGTCGCTCCTGTCGATGAAGAACCGCTCGCTCCCGTGAACTATGAGGGAATCCCCACATGGGAAGAGGCGATTTCGTACCTCATTCGCTCTCGTGGTCCCGATCCGCGCGGTCGTGGAAACAGTGGCCCTCGAGGACGCGGCGGTGCTCATCAACGACGGTAGTTCAATGACGGACATCGCTCAGGTTCCATCGGTACTCGGTTCTGAGCCTGTCTCGGATATTCACGTTGGAGTGGGGACTCAGCCAACGCTTGGCCTGTTGTCTCCGCGACACGGTGACAAAACGTGTCGGCTCGTCACGCTCGGGTGCAAGGTCAATCAGTACGAGACGCAACTCGTCTTGGAAGCTTTGGAACGGAATGGATTCCGTGAGGCGACCGACGAGGAGTCTGCCGATCTCTGCGTCGTCAACACCTGTACGGTCACGTCAAATGGCGACTCGCGGTCGCGGCAGGTGATTCGCCAATTGGCGAAGCGCAACCCCGGCACACGCACTCTTGTCATGGGCTGTTACGCCACACGCGATCCGAGCGCTGTCAGCGATCTCCCGTCCGTGTTTGAAGTCGTCACCGACAAACGCGAGTTGCCAGACATCCTCGCGCGGCACGGCATCGTCGATATGCCGACAGGAATCAGCCGGTTTGAAGGACGGAAGCGAGCGTACGTCAAAGTGCAAGACGGCTGCGTCTTGAAGTGTTCTTACTGCATCATTCCGCAAGTTCGCCCCGGCCTGCGGAGCCGTTCTCCCGAGGACATCGAAGCCGAAGTGCGTCGGCTGATCGACAACGGCTATCGCGAAATCATTCTCACGGGCATCCACATCGGGCATTACGGCGTGGACACGACGCGCGGTCGGTCAGGGTTGCCGCCCTTCCGACTGTGGCATCTCTTCCGCCAGCTCGACCGTATTCCGGGGCCATGGCGGATGCGGCTATCGAGTATCGAAGCGGCTGAAATCGACGACGACTTCATTGCAGCCGCCGGAGATTGCGAACACCTTTGCCCGCAGTTTCATCCCGCTCTGCAAAGCGGTTCCAACAGCGTGCTGCAACGGATGCGGAGGCGATACACGGTTGAGCAGTTTCTCGGCAAGCTCGACCGTCTGCGAGAACGGCTCGACAACCCCGGGTTTACAACGGACGTGATCGTTGGGTTTCCGGGCGAAACCGACGAGGACTTCAGCCAAACGTTGGAGGCCTGTCGCCAAGCGGCGTTCCTGAAAATCCACATTTTCCCGTTCAGTGCCCGGCGCGAAACACCTGCTGCGACGCTGCCCGACCAAGTTCATGGAACCGTGCGTGCCGAACGAATCCGGATATTGGAACGACTGGAACGCGACCTCGCCCACCAGTACCATGCCTCGCTGATTGGTCGCGAGTTGGAGGTGATGGTGGAAGGTGAGTGCCCCGCACGCGCTGGTTGGGTTCACGGAACAGATCGGCGGTACGTTCCGATTGAGATTCCCGGTGGACCGGCCGACGTGGGGCAGATGATCTCGGGGCGTGCCGCTCGAGCCACCCAACACTTTCTTGAAGCCGAGCGGGAGACGGGCCATGGCTGCACTCAGTGAATTCAAGCCGGTGTACTTCACGATTGACGAGCGAGGTGCCGTCGTCGTGCTTCACATCATCCGAGCGAGCTTGTCCGAAGAGGACAACATCGAGCATCTCGGTCAGGAACTGACGAAGCTTGTCGATCAGTTCGGTTGTCGCCTGTTGGTCGTCAACTTTGAGATTGTCACGTTGATTACGAGCGCCGCATTGGGCAAGTTCATCGCCCTGCACCGCAACCTCCATCGCCGCGAAGGACGACTGGCGTTGTGTGGTGTGACCGACATGATGGCTGACGTGTTGAGCGCGACGAAGCTCGATGAGTACTTCCGAGTGACGACCACGGTCGATGAAGCGGTCGCGATGCTCACAGCGGAACCCGTTTTCGAATCGCCCAAAAACGCCGGGTAGCAGCCCGTTCAAAAACGTAGGGTCAGCCTCCGGCTTGCCCCTTTTTCAACGGCATTTACGGGCAAGCGAGACGCTGACCCTACGTTTTTCAACAGGCAGCTAGCAGTCCGAAGCGTGAGTGCGGAGCGGGTCGGTCACATCGCTTCGGAAATTCTCAGGATGGCGCGACTGTTCATTGGCAACTTCGATTTCGAGCATCGACTCGCCCTGCCCACGCGGCAGATCTCGTCGAAGCTGGGGCGGATCAATGCTGAGTTGGCCACGTCGTGGTTGGCGGTCGCGGAGGATGGCGACTTCCTCTGGACGCCTCAGCCAATTGAATCGAGCTTCTTTGAGCAGGCCCTTGCGAACGGCTTGCCGCGCGTGAATCCTGTCGTCTCATTCGACGCGGTGCCGCGCGGCGTCGAATGCCATCCTTGGGGGTGGACCGAGGATGTGAATCGACTCTGCGACGTACGGGGCTGGCGGCACAACGATCCCCCTCACGCTGCCGTTCGCGCGGGGAACTCACGCCGGTTCTCCGCCAGCCTGGAACGCGAGTGGAACGTCGGACTCGATGGCGCGATCGAGATCGCCAACGTGAAAGAGTTTGCTGACGCGATCTCTGTTCTTGGACTTGCCACCCGCTGGGTGGTGAAGGCCGAATTCGGGATGTCAGGACGCGAACGAATTCTCGGTTGCGGCGAACCGAAGTCAGCGGATTTGAATTGGGTCGCCAAACGAATCGCCTCGGATGGCGTGGTCTTTCTCGAACCGTGGGTCGAACGCCTCGATGAAGTTGGCATCCAGATCGAAGTTCCGCAAACAGGACTGCCGCAACTCATCGGTCTGGCGCCGATGCTCGTGGACGAACGAGGTCAATACGCGGGAAGTTGGTTCGCCTCACCCGACTTGGATGCTTCAAACTGGGAGCGTGCGGTTGAAGTTGCACTCGATGCAGCGCAGCGCCTGCAAGAGCTGGGATATTTCGGGCCGCTCGGCATTGATGCGATGCGTTATCGCGAGACCGATGGAACGATGCGACTGCGACCGCTGCAGGATATCAACGCCCGTTGGACGATGGGTCGGCTCAGCCTCGGTTGGCGGCGGCGATTGATTTCGGGTGAAGCCCACGGCTGCTGGCGGCATTGCTCACGCGGTGTAACCGATCCCGTTGGGCAGGGCTTCACGCGCGTCGTCTCCACGTCGGCCAATTGGGTTGGCGGCGTCATGTCACATCACACGTCATGCGTGATGGTTCGATAGCCTTGTCGGCTCGCAGCGAGGAAAGCTATACCTCACGCGGTTAAACGACTCAATTTCGGCCGCGTGAGGTATATTCTCGACCATCGTTCCAACCGCCCACATCATGAGGAGACACGGATGCCCACCTACGACTATCACTGTGAACAGAACTCACGCACCGTCACCGTTCAGCATGGCATGAAAGACGCGATCCGAACGTGGGGCGAACTCTGCGAACGAGCGGGGCTCGAACCGATTGACACTCCTGCCAATTCTCCCGTCGAACGCATCATCTCGGGAGGCATCGCACTCCCGATTGCCAGTGCCTCCCCCGCGCTGCCGATGGCAGGCTGCTGCGGTCACCCGTCGAGTTGTGGTCATGGCCACTGATGGATAGTACGGGCTGATTGTTTTCACGGCACAGGTGTCGTTCGTCGTCGGAAGCGTAGCAGCCTGTTGAAAACGTAGGGTAAGCCTCCGGCTTGCCCGTAAATGCAGTTAAAAAAGGGGCAAGCCAGAGGCTTACCCTACGTTTTTCAACGGGCTGGTAATGCCAAACTGTCGTCGCGACTTGCCGTCACCAATCCGCATTCTCAGTGGGAATCGGGCCGCTTGCAGGCGGGTGCATTCCACGAGATACTCCCTCGCGTTCCAACGCGGATTGCACGCATCGGAACACTCAAACCTTCTGGACGTTCTTGCCCGAAGTGGTTTCCCGTTTTGGTTCATTTGCTCCCGTAGCTCAGCTGGATAGAGCGACGGTTTCCTAAACCGTAGGTCGCAGGTTCGACTCCTGCCGGGGGCATTGCTTTTGGGGGGGTTAGAGAGCGGCGGCAACCCAACAGGCTGCTGGCCCCGGCCATTCCCGCGTGAGACCGCTCGCGCCGAGTCAATGCTCGTTAATAAGATCGGGCCGTCGGGGCTAACTGCCTGTTGAAAAACGTAGGGTAAGCGTCTCGCTTGCCCGTAAATGCCGTTGAAAAAGGGGCAAGCGAGACGCTTACCCTACGTTTTTCAACGGGCTGCTAATCGGCTTGGCTCATCCGGTGTTTCGGGGAGTTCATCGGTTTCGATCAGCTTGCTTGGCGAACCTCACGTTCAACACTCGAGTGCGAGCCGCGTGTTTTGATTTTCAGCCCGGAGGGCGGCGGATCGTAGCCCACGGCGTGAGCCGTGGGTGAGGCCCGATACAAACATCATCAGCCCTGAAGGGGCGGCACTTTCTGTCGTTGGGCCAGCGCGAATGCCGCATGAAACGCACCTCGGATGTGTCGCCCCTCCGGGGCTGGGCGGTGTGTCTGGGCCGTTCCCCACGGCTCACGCCGTGGGCTACGACCTGCCGCCCTCCGGGCTAACAGCCTGTTGAAAAACGTAGGATGGACGCCCTCGTCCGTCCGTTTTCAACTCGAAATCACTCGGACGAGGGCATCCAAGTTACGTTCTTCAACAGGCTGCTAAGCACGAATTCGCTCAGAGCATATTCCGAGAACGAATCGGATCACTCTGGCAGCAGACACTCAAAAACAGCGACCTCCCCGAAACACCGGATGAGCCCTACGTTTTTCAACAGGCTGTTAAGTAATGATTCGCTCGTGTCTGAAACGCCGTCGCCCCAGACAGCCTCCGTTTCAAGGTCCCGTTTGAAGGCTTGACGATGACCACCGTGCCTACTGCCAAGAATGAGACCTCAGCACCGAATGCCGTAGCGGGGCGAGGCCGTTGGAAAATGGGGGCCGCCCTGTTCGCGTTAGCCTGTCTCGCGCAGAGCATTCTGTGGGCGATGTGGTGGGAAGATCCGACTCACTTCAAGATGTCGGTGTTGTTTGTGTGGCCAGCGGCGGTGTTCTCGCTGCTGGTCTGGTGGACGTTCTTTTCGGGATGGTCTTGGCGCGTGCGGCTCGGTGCCTTGGGAGCGGGCTGCGCGGCGGTCGTCGCGTTTTTCAGTCTCTTTCATCTTGATCGGTTTGATGGCGACATGGTGCCGACCCGGATCGTTCCGGCTTGGCGGCCGAGCGCGGATCAAGCCGCGCGGGAGTTCATCGCGTCAATCCCCACGAAGAAGCCTGCATCGGCCACTGACGCCGACTCAACACTCGACGCCGCGCCGCTCGTCACGAGTGGCGGCGACTGGCCCGGCTATCGCGGCAACAATCGCATGGGCGTCGTGCGTGAAGTCTCTCTCAGGACAGACTGGTCCGCGCGTCCTCCGAAGGAACTTTGGAAGCATCCGGTTGGCAAAGCCTGGTCGTCGTTCGCTGTGATCGGTGACATGGCCTTCACGCAGGAACAGCGTGGCGAGAGTGAGGCCGTCGTGGCATATCGCCTCGCGTCCGGCGAGCAGGTTTGGTCGCATCTCGATCCGGTCAAGTTGAGTGCTTCGGATGCTCAAGGAGGATCGGGACCGCGTGCCACGCCGCAGTTTGATAACGGGTTGCTCTACACGCAGGGAGCGACCGGGTTGCTCAATTGCCTCGACGCGGCGACCGGTCGCCGCGTGTGGTGGGCCGACATTTTGAAGGACGCCGGAACGCCGGGTTCACCCGTGCCGAATCTCGGTTGGGGAACGGCCGGTTCACCGCTGGTCGTCGATCAATTTGTGATCGTGGTGCCCGGAGGGAAGGACGAGAAATCGGTCGTCGCGTACGACAAGCAGACCGGCAAACGAGTCTGGTCCGGCGGCAGTCGTATCGCCAGTTACGGCAGTCCGCGTATTGAGACGCTGCTTGGCGAGCGAACGGTTCTGGTTCCCTTGGGCGACGGTTTGGCGGGACACGCGCTGGCCGATGGCCGTGAACTGTGGTTCTTCAAATGGGGCAACGGGCCACAGGTCAACGGGGCGCAGCCGCTCTTGGTCGCGGACAACTCGCTGCTGTTCGGTTGTGGTTATGGCGTCGGCACCGTGCGACTGGATCTGGCTCGCGAGAAGTCGATCTGGACCGTCACGCAGCGCTGGCACTCGAACCGCTTCCGCCCCAAGTTCAACGACTTCATTCCGCACAACGGCCATGTATTCGGACTCGATGACGGGACGCTCACTTGCCTCGACATCGAGACCGGCAAAGTGAAATGGAAGTCTGGCCGATACGGTTACGGCCAGTTGCTGCTCGTCGGCGAAACGCTGCTGATCCTGAGCGAGGACGGTCGAGTCATCCTGCGTCCGGCCTCGATTTCAGTCTCAGAAGAACTCGCCAGCTTCCAAGCCTTGGACCCGAACGGCATCACTTGGAATCACCCGGTCCTCGTGCGCGGCAAACTACTCGTCAGGAACGCGATTGAAGCGGCGTGCTTCGAGCTGGAATGAACACCAACCCGAAGCGTGAGCGAGGCCGCACGTTGCCTGAAACGCATTTCACAACCTGTTCTTGCCTGAAAAACTAGCCCGACGCGCAAGCGAGGGCTGACCATTCGAAGCCCCGAAGCCCTCGCTTGCGCGTCGGGCTAGTTTTTTGAAACGTGATCTAACGAGTTCAACTAGGCCGACTCAATGCGGCATCCAACACTTGTCCTCGCTCACGCTTCGGGTTGGTGTGGCGAGCTGGCTCGCTGCGGTCGTCACTTCTTGCGGTTCTTATCGGCGTGCGGATGGGCCTGCTCATACGTGTCCTTGAGCCGCTTCGTACTGACGTGCGTGTAGATTTGGGTCGTCGTCAGGCTCTTGTGGCCGAGCAGTTCTTGGACGCTGCGCAAATCGGCTCCTCCGTCGAGGAGGTGCGTCGCGAACGTATGCCGCAGCGTGTGAGGGGTCGTGATCTGGTCGAGGCCCGTCAGATTCAGATACTTCTCCAACATGCGACCGACACTGCGCGTGGTGAGTCTCGTGCCGAAGCGGTTCAAGAAAACGGCGGCTTGGTCGTGGGGCTTTGCATCGGGAGCCGGTTGGCGAACGTCCATCCATTGATTGAGAGCCTTCACGGCGTGACGGCCGATCGGCGCGATCCGCTCCTTCTTCCCCTTGCCGTAGACACGGACGACGTTCGCATCGCGATCCCAATGCTCGATGTCCATGCCGACGAGTTCCGCGACACGTAGTCCCGCCGAGTACATCGTTTCCAAGAGTGCCCGGTCGCGTAGACCCTCCGCCTCGTTGGCCGGTGGCGATTCGAGCAGTTGTGTGACCTGGTCGATCGTCAGGAAGTGCGGCAGCTTGCGACCGACGCGCGGCGTGCGCAGTGACTTCGCCGGGTTCGAGGTCACGAGTCCCTCGCGCTGGCAGTAGCGGAAGAAGCTGCGCAGCGAGGCGAGGCGCCGCGCGATTGTGGTCTTCGCGTAGTCGCACTCGTGCAGATAGGCGACGTAGCCGCGCAACTGCGCGATCTGAAGCTCGCTCGGCAACGAGACCTCGCCCACCCGATCGCGCACGT
The DNA here is from genome assembly GCA_043721755.1 of Schlesneria sp. Taxonomy (GTDB): domain Bacteria; phylum Planctomycetota; class Planctomycetia; order Planctomycetales; family Planctomycetaceae; genus Schlesneria. Next base: position 1,039 of record JAYSQC010000507.1, on the reverse strand, counting down.
AATCGAGCAGGCTGCCAAAGTCTTCCGAGTACGACTTGATCGTCAACTCGGACGCATTCCGCTCGATCTTGAGATACCGGAGGAAGCCGTCGATCGCAGCAAACATCGGCGGACCTCCAACACCAACCCGCAACGTGAGCAAGGACACACGCAGCAGGTGACGTGAACTGGTGGCGTGAAATTGCGAGCGTCTCGAAACGCTTGTCCTTGCTCACGCTGCGGGTTGGTGTTTGGGCACTGGTAGACTCCGCGCGATCAAGCCGCGCGTCGATGCAGTCGATTGCGAGGCACCGACGAGTCCGCTTCGGTGGGCGAGGCATCGGCGTCCTCGACACCTGCGGCACGCAGTGTTCGGATACGCTGGCTCAGCACGGCGGCGTCGTACCAACTGAAGTTCAGTTCGGGGTCCGCAGCGTAGCGACCGAGTGTTTGCAGCAACTGGTCGGCGCTGCGGTCGTCGTACAAAAAGACGTAGCGTTCGCCGTTCTTCAGCAACGCGAGAACGTTGATTCCCTGCTGTGCCATGTCCGCGCTCCCTCCTTGGTGCGTGATCGAAAATCTTCGAGATGGAGCCAACGTCACCACGCCGCAGGTGACCGAGACCCCGAGGGATATCGACCGCAACGACTGAGAGTGCAGAGCCTCGAACGACCGGCGTGCGAAACGTTTTCCAATACCGGAACGGAAGCCCGTCCGATCCCTCACGGCAGGCAGACTGAGAGAATGCGGCTCGGCAGGAGTCATCGGCAAACTTGCCGCGACAACTTGAGTTTGCCTAACCCGTAAAGTTTGGCGCGACGAGGAACACCGCGGGGGACACCGACAAACGAGACTTCGCGCGGCCGTAACTGACACTAACCCGAAGTGTAAACGAGGATGCAACTCACGTCCTCGCTTACGCTTCGGGTTAGTGTGACTCAGCGTCAAATGTGTCAGTTTCGGCCGCGCGAAGTATAGTGGTCGAACACCTTTGTCTTGAGGGGTTCATTACTAGCCCGCCGCGCCAGCGAGGGCTTCACTTTCGACAACGGTTTGCCCT
>JAYSQC010000506.1:0-7799 GCA_043721755.1 Schlesneria sp. | reverse complement strand
ACCGCTCGTGGGAGAAGCTGACACTAACCCGAAGCGTAAGCGAGGATGCAAAGCACGTCCTCGCTTACGCTTCGGGTTAGTGTGAAATGTGCCATCCTCATTCGCGCGAGGTATAAACGCCAACACCATCCGCGGCACCATCGCCAACTCTGGGGTGCAGTCGTTCATTGGTGGTCATCAGGAATAGGTCGCGACGCCTTCTGACGCCCTCCCCTCGGCGGGGAGGGCCGGGGAGGGGGAGGATCGTCGAGTTGATTCACCACTCGCCCTCCTAACCCGCCCCGCCGAGGGGAGGGAACCAGGATGCTCGATTCCAAGTCCTCAATTGTGTGACCACCAAGTCACGACTGCACCCGCTGAACATTCGATAACGGTGAAGCACTCGCTCGCGCGTCGGGCTGGTTTTTCGAGGCACAAACAGGCTTTGAAATGCCCTCTAATAAATCCGTTAGCCAGCCCGGCCGCTGCTATCGCCACCTCTGCCGCCACCCGAGGCTTCGTGAGCCTTGCGATAGAGGATCGTGAAGGAGGCGGCATCGACTGGCAAAGACACGTTGATGCCTGCCTGTTCAAACATGGCTCGGGTGCGTTGGCTCTTGGCCCATTCGTCTTCGGCGATTGCTCCGTCACGATTGCCGTCCAAGCGGGAGAAATTGTCGCGGGCTTCGCGCTCAAGGGGGTCTTGGTTGTCACCGCCGAGACGCGAGCCTCCCGCATTTGTGACGATCTTCGGCCCGAGTTCGGCGGGAGTCAGGAACCCGTCACCGTTCTTGTCGAGCTTGGCAAATTCCGCGTATTTCGCTCGGTCCCACTCATAGAGACCGATTTGCCCGTCTCCGTTTTTGTCCCGTGCTTGGTACTCAGCAGGCAGGCTTCGCACGAACTTCGACTTGCCCGAAGCAATGCGGCGACCTCCGCTGGTGGGACTTCCCGGTTGCAAGTTCTCTTTGGAAGGCGCTTCCAGTTCGTCAGAACGAACGGCGTTTTTCATTTCCTTCCGCGACTGTCGGTCTTCGGGCTTCTCTTTGTCCTTCCTGTCATCGGCTTCGCGTTCGGCAACGCCCGCCGTGATGAACTCATCGCGAGCCAAGGGGTATCCCTGCTTGAGTCCGTTCTCTCGCATCCGGCCGAGCCGCTTTTGTGAGAACTCACGCGCTTCCTCCTCTGACAACTGGCCGTCCCCATCCTTATCGAGTTCATCGAACTGGCTTTCCAGTTTGGCTTGATGCGACTCGACGGCCTCGTTTTCTTGCGCGAGCAATGTGCCAGTGAAGCTCAACATTGCGAGCGAGACGAGTGAGAAACAACGGTTCATGAGAGACTCCTGTGCGGCACAGCACGCCGGGCATTTCAATGGGATCGCTAGAATATCCCCATCGGGACCAGCCGCGCGGCTTGAGGTTACTTCGGGCGTTGGAACAAGAAAATCTGAGTTTCTCGGCACGGACGTTTCAACCGCTATCACCCCGAACATGCCGCGTGGCGAGAGTAATCAGTCGGGCAAGCCTTGCTGGCTGTCCTGAAGACTCCGATGTTTCTGACTGATTCGACCGTATTAGCTGAGAGGCGGAACCTGCTGAGATTCTCCTCGGCCCGAAATGGAGGGGGACTCGATGACACCCACCCGAAGCGTGAGCGAGGACATTGAGCGGCACTCGTCCTCGCTCACGCTTCGGGTGGGTGTCATTGGTCTCTACACAACTTAAAATCGACTGCATTTGTTGATTGTTTCTGCGGTCATCCCATCTCTGCGGTGTCAGAGTTTGAAGATTGAATAACCGCAGAGGCGATCCTGTGCCTCAATGGCCAAGGATGTCCTCATTGAGGTCGGGTGGTGTCGAGACCAATGCGCTGGGCGTTCCGTAACACTCGCCAAGGTTGATTGTCGGCGACGTGCATTGCAAACACCATGCGTTCAGCTTTGTATGACCTGAAATCTTGCGGACTCCGCCTACACGCGGTGCTGAAACGGACGACATACTAGGCGGCGACTGTTCCAACGCGGCGAGACTTCTCGCAGCCGTTCCCTCGGAGGCCATCATGCGGTGCTTCAAACTTGTGTCTCTGTTCTCGACTCTCGTCCGTCGGTCGAAGTTCTTTCGTCCGGCAAGCTTGGCGCTGGTCAGTCTGCTGTGGCTTGATACCGGAGTGGCTTTCTCGCAACCGGGTGGGCCTCCGCTAGAGCGGCCTCAAGAGGGCGGCTTTCGGCGCGGACGGTCGGGGTTCGGCGACACGCCCACTTTGGGGCTGGCTTTGCGCGACGAGAAATTTAAGGAGAAGCTGGGACTGACGGAGGACCAGAACAAGAAACTCGACCAATTGCGGATGGACATGTTCATGGCCATGCGCAACTTGGCGTCGCGCGATGAGATGCCGAACTTGATCAAAGAGTTTGACCAGAAGGCCGTCGATGTCCTTTCGGCAGACCAGAAAAAGATTTGGGATGTCCGCAAAGAGGAAATGAAGGTTGAGATCGCGGCTCGCGAAACGGAACGGAACGGCAGTGGCGAGGCTGGGCTACCGGGAAGCCCTCGCGGGCCGGGCGGCAGTCCCGCCGTCGCACCCGCTCCCGTTCGTCGCACGGAGTTTGTCGAAGAGAAGCCTCCCGAGGGGGCCAAGGTCTCGGCTTCATTCGGAACGCGTATCGCCGTGGCTTCCACAGCCGATGGCAAGGTTCCCCCGGTGTCCGACGAAAAGGCGGACGGCCCCAAGCTGGCCTTCAATTTCCGGTACGCACCGTGGGCCGATGTTTTGAAGTTGTTTGCGGAAGCGGCGAGCCTGACGCTCGACCTGAACGATGTTCCGCCGGGCACCTTCAATTACTTCGATGAGAAGTCGTATACCGTTACCGAGGCGTTGGATGTTCTCAACGGCTATCTGCTGCCGAAGGGCTACGTGCTGGTTCGCCGCGATCGGTTCCTCGTGTCGCTTAACTTCGACAATGGCATCCCGCCGAACTACATCCCCGATATCACGATTGAAGAGCTATCGAAACGGGGTGCCAACGAGTTACTCAGCCTGATCCTCCCCCTTGAGGGACTCGAAGCCGACAAGATCGTGGGCGAGGTCAAGGAACTGCTCGGGCCGTGGGGCAAGGTCTCGGCACTCAAGAACACGAACTCCTTGGTGTTGATGGACACGGGCAGCAATCTCAATCGGATTCAACGGTTGCTGAAGGCGGGATCGTCGATCGACAACAAGGAGACGGCGTTCCGCGCTCTGCCGCTCAAACACATCAGTGCGGCTGAGGCCGAACGAACGATTCGTCGGTTGTTCGGGCTGATCACGACCACGTCTTCGACCACGACGAGCTTTCCTCAAGGAGGTTTCTCACCATTTGGAGGTGGCTTCGGCGGCAGTCCCTTTGGCGGCGGGTTCGTCCCACCGGGATTCTCAGGAAGCTCGCGTGACGGGCGGTCAGACGACCCGCGGAATCGCGATGGCGGAAGCAGCGCGCGGACGCCGACATCTTCCGGAGGCACGGCCACTCCATCTCAGTACGCGGGCAAGATTCAGGTCACGGCGGACACGCGCACCAACCACTTGCTCGTCACCGCCAGTTCGGCCCTCGTCAAAGTGGTCGAAGAGGCGGTGAAGGCGATCGACGTGGATAAAGATTCCAGCGGCAAGACCGTCCAAGTCAACGACAGCCCCGCGTACCTCAAGGCTTACTTGGTGCCGGGCGGAGACGCGACGCAAGTCTCACGCACGCTGAACTCGCTCATGCCGGGACTGATCGTTGGTGAAGACACACGTTCGGGGAAGATTCACGTCCACGCGACTCGTGAGGAACACAATGAGATCGAGAAGCTCGTGCAGACGCTGGCGGGCGAAGCGAGTGGATCGGTGGCCGTCATCAACCTGTCGCGGCTCGATCCGATTCAAGCCACGAACACGCTCAAGGCGTTGTTCGTGAGTGATCCCAAGCCTCCGCTGATCGAACCCGATGCGTTCGGGCGCAGGTTGCTCGTGCGCGGTTCGGCCGACCAGTTGGCTCAGGTCAAAGTCCTGCTCACCCAGTTGGGAGAAGTGGGTGCCGAGCCTCAAGGCGAGAACGTCGATCGTGGGAACACGCGCACGGTCCACATGGGTGGCCGCGATCCGCAAGATGTCATGCCGCTCATCAAGCAAATGTGGGACGCAGGCAACCGCAATCCGATCCGCGTCGTGATCCCTTCGCAGCCAAGTCCGATTCGTGACAAGCGCGTGCCGAGTGCGAAAGAGGATGTCTTGCAGGACGAGCCTGCGCGACGAGAACGCTCCCTCGAACCGCCTCGTGGGCTGCGCAGCGATGATGCGGAGCGGCCTGCGACGGAAGGGCGCCCGCGCGTGCGGCCGATCCCTCGCACCGAGCGGCCAGAACCGGATGCTGCCGCGCCTCGGAAGTCGTCCATCCTGCAGGTCAGTCGTTCCGGAGCCGCCCGCGATGACGCGGACGTTGATCTTGACCGACCCAGCAGCGTCACGAGCAGCTCCACAAATGATGACGACGCCCCCGCTGACTCCCCCGACAACAAGGGAGCCGCGAGTGAGTCGTCCCCCATCGGCGTCACGATTGTCGGCGAAGAAATCATCCTGCAATCCGAAGACAAGCAGGCTCTCGATCGGCTGGAGGACATGCTCAACACGCTCTCGTCGGCCATGCCCTCGCGCACCCGCTGGACGATCTTCTATTTGAGATCCGCTGACGCGACGGAGACGGCTCAAATGTTGGAGAAGCTGTTTCCGCAGAGCAGCGTGAGCGCGTCGAGTTCGTCCAGTGACGGACTGTTCGGATCGCTCACCAGCGGACTCTCCACGATGGGGCGCGGCATGATGAATGTCACCGGCCTGAACCAAACTCTCGGTGGAGCGGGCAGCCTGCGGATCATCACCGATCTGCGCGCCAACGCCCTGTTTGTGACTGGCCCGCAGGACATGATTCGCGAGGTCGAGCAGATGCTCGAACTGCTCGATGCGTCGGAGTTGCCCGCTTCGCTGCGGACCCGCGTGCCGCGATCCATTCCCATCGAACATGCTGACATCGATGAAGTCGTTGAGATTGTGGAGAGCGTGTTCAAAGACTCGATCACACCCGATGCGGCCGCTGGCGGAGACCCGAACCAACGCTTCAATCCCCTCGCCATGCTGATGCAGGGAGCGGGAGGCGGCGGTGCTCGCGGCGGTCGCAAACAACCGTCGGTCGAACTCACCGTCGGAGTCGATCGTCGCACGAGTCATCTGATCGTTTCATGCAGTGACTCGCTGTACCGTCAAGTTGAGGATCTGGTCCAATCGCTCGACGATCGGGCGCGAGAAGCCCGTCCCACGGTCAAGATTGTGAAGCTGGAGTCGGCCGATCCGTCGATCATCATGGACTCGCTCAAATCCGTCATTCCAAGGGTCAACGTCAGCGGCACGACTGGGGGAGGTCGCAAGACAAAGGCCGATCCCAACAACCCCGGCGGGCAACAGCCCCCCGAGGCCAATCGTGACGCGGACGCTCTCCGCCGCGCGATGGAACAACGCTCGCAAGGTCGATCCAGTCGAGGTGGTGGCGGCGGATCACCTTTCGGGGGAGGCGCACCGGGTGGTGGTCGCCCTGGTGGAAGATGATGGAACAGTGGTGATGGCACGATCAGAGCGTCTGGCAGGTCCAACCGGCCGCAGGCAGCCTGGAAGCGGTTCGCTTGAATGCTCTCAGTGCCATCGCCTTGTTTGGTCTGAGTAACCTGTAGGGTGGGACCAGCGGCGCTTCGCCGCGCCGACCCACCCTGATTTCTCGACGCTTTCTGTGGGTGGGCTGGCGCTCGAACTGCGCTGGTCCCACCCTACTTTGAAAGAGGCGATGGCCCTGCAAAACGCCCAACGCCAACGGCGGACTGCTCCTTCGTCCGCGCATCGTGCTGCCGTGTTCTGACGACTCGACCGCCGCCGTGCGATCCATCGCCGAAGAAACCGTCAGCCCCGAGACCGCACGCTGGCTGGTTGCTGGCCCGATGCAGGAGGTCATCACGCGGGGGACCGGCGAACGTGCCCGCGTTCCCGGTTACAACGTCTTCGGGAAGACCGGCACCGCCCAGTGCCTGTCGCCGAGCGGCGGATACGTTCACGGCAAGTACATCAGCTCGTTCGTGTGCGGTGCTCCCGTGGAAGACCCGCAGTTGCTGGTGCTCGTCGTCGTCAACCAGTCTTCGGTTGGAGGAGAAACCTTCGGCGGCAAAGTCGCCGCGCCGGCCGCCACCAGCATCCTGAAGCAGTCCCTCGTCTACCACCGCATCTCCCTCGACGAGCAGCTCTTGAGAGCAGCGTCCAATTGGAAGGACGACGACATCGAATAGAGACGGCCGATTGATCGGCTGTCATCATCCATCTACAGGGCTTTCGATTCGGGTGGCCCGGCTTGCTTCAAGCCGGGGGCCGCAGGTCCAAGAAACTTCAGACCGACGTTCGATGGAGTTTGACGCCTGATTCTTGATCGGCGTTTGTCCAGAAGTTTCTTGTGCTACGCACCCAGCTTGAAGCAAGCTGGGCCACCCTGCGGCATCGAATTGGAAGGATGACGTTGTCGAATAGAGTTGGCCGCTTGACGGGCCTGTCATCATCCATCTACAGGGCTTTCGATTCGGGGTGGCCCGGCTTGCTTCAAGCCGGGGGCCGTAGGCCCAAGAACTTTTGATCGACGTTCAATTGAGTTTGACGCCTGATTCTAGATCGACGTTCCTCCTGATGTTTCTTGTGCTACGCACCCAGCTTGAAGCAAGCTGGGCCACCCCGCGTACGGATGAGCCGCCGCGGTTACGAGGTCGGCTCCATCTGATTGTTGGAGTCTACTTCATCTTTTTCCCAAACCTTCCTGAACACTTCCAAGAGTTGCCTGAGTTCTTGGTCCTGACCGTGGATGATCTTGTGAATCAAATCCATCATGATCATGTTTCCACCCTGAATCTCGTTGTCCGGAATAGCGTCTCTATCAACGTGATCGAATTCTGAGTGCGATCCCATTTCGATTTCTCGAATCCACCACCTCTCGATCTTCCCCACCATGAAATGGATCGAGTCAAGAAGCTGCATGTTGACGGCGAATTGGGAGTCGGCAAGATACTTGGGCAATTCGTGGGCTATGTCGTTGCGATGTGTGCGGATTTGCTCAATCACGGTCACATCGTCGTCATCGATGGCCTGCATCTGCCTGAACCAAAGGCATGAGGCGTGGAATCTATCTTTGGGATAAAGAGCGATGACATCCGCCTTGTATTCCGGGCTGTCCTGGCCGATAGGTGAGTGCCCCATGTTGAAGAACCCGCGAGGATTCTCCACCACGGCTCTCTTGAGCAATTCATACGAGGACAGATAGACGGAAGCCCGCACAAGATTTGCCTTGAGATCATCGGGATCGAGAAATTTTTCCCAGCTTCGGCAGGCTCGTTCACGTTTACTGTCCATCTGTGTCATCCCCACCCAATAGTTGAGTAAGCGGAACGCGGGAAATCAGGGCGACTGCCCAAGAGCGTTTCCACCCACTCGTGGCACAAAAATGCCGTGGCGACAAGGTACTGTCAATGCGTCGCCAGTGATCGTGACATTTCCCGGCGGCGACAAGCCGCGTTCGGAATAGTCCAATCTCCAAGACGATGGGCGTCTCCGAAAGGTTCGCCGAGGTTTCGCGATCCACGTTCGTGGACGTTAGTCTAGTCGAGTGCGTTGAGCCTTCTAGACGCGCCGCAATACCTCACGCGGTCGCCGAAGAAACTTTCTTGGTGAGCCGGGCGGCGTAAGCCCCCGGACTCTTCACGACAGCAGTCCGGGGGCTTACGCCG
>JAYSQC010000505.1:0-8640 GCA_043721755.1 Schlesneria sp. | reverse complement strand
TAAGCCCCCCGGTTCTTCCAAAGAGGGCTTACGCCCAAGAACCGGGGGGCTTACGCCGCCCCGCTCAGATGTCTCATCATTGACCGCGCGAGGTATAATAAAGCTAAGCTGGACTTCAGCCGTTGCAACAGTGGGGAAAGGTGAATGGCTCCCGTGTCACTCTTGTTTTTCCTGTTTCTGATCGCCCCCCTCGCGCTGGGGCTGGGCTTTGGGTTGTTCGCGTTGTTCGAGTGCTTGGTTCGTGAACCGGCTTCAGAACCGACCCGCCTCAAATGGATCTTGATCGTGTTTTTCGGAAACGTCCTCGGTGCCGCCGCCTACCTTGTGATGCGGCGTCCGTTGAGGATCGACTTGTACGGCCGATGACTCGGTCCATTGATTTTCATTTCCACACCAACCCGCAGCGTGAGCGAGAAACGGTGGTTCGTCGTCCTCGCTCACGCTGCGGGTTGGTGTCGTCGAATCGTCCCTGCCCACTCCTACTGCCGCCTTCACTGAGTCCTCGACCATGCCGTTTGCCAACACACTGCGAGCCGTTCGCCTCGCCCTGAAGAGCCTGCTGCTGCATAAGCTGCGATCGGGCCTGACGATGCTTGGCATCGTGTTTGGAGTCTTCTCGGTGATTGCGATGCTCGCGATCGGTGAAGGAGCGAGCGCTCAAGCTCAACAGCAAGTGCTGGCTCTCGGTGCGACCAACATCATCGTGGTGACGGTCAAGCCGCCCGCCGATTCCCAATCGTCCGGTGGCAGCCGCGGCGGTTCGCGTGGATTTTCGGTGCCACAGTACGGACTGCTTCGCGCCGACTATGACCTGATGACCAGCACGATTCCGACAATCACCGGTGCCGTGCGGATGCGTGAGATCGTCAGCGAAGCTCGCTATCTCCAACGCATTCTCAATGTGCGGCTTGTCGGTTCGACGACTGAATACGCCGAGATGAACCACCTGCCGCTGCTGCGCGGCCGATTCCTGACGGACGACGACGAGTCGGAAATGGCCAACATCGCAGTCCTCGGTGCGGAGACGGCTTCAACCCTGTTCCCGTTTGAAGACCCGATCGGTCAGACGATTCAAATTCGCACGCACCGGTACAAGGTCGTCGGCGTGACGCGGTCGCGCACGGCATCGGCGGCGATCGGCGGCAGCCTCTCGGGGCAAGACTTCAACAAGGACATTTACATCCCGCTCAGTACGTTCCGCGTCCGCATTGGCGATGTCGTCTTCACACGACTCAGCGGGACGTTCATGTCTGAGGAAGTGCAACTCAACCAGATCACGCTGAAGGTGAAGGACCGCCACGATGTCGTCCCCACGTCCGAGGTCGTGCGCGAATCGCTCCGCAAGACGCACGGCACGAAGCTCGACTACGACGTGATCGTGCCGCTCGAACTGCTGCGTCAGGCCGATCAAATTCGACAGATCTTCAACATCGTGCTCGGTTCGATCGCGGCGATCAGCCTGTTGGTCGGCGGCATCGGCATCATGAACATCATGCTCGCCACGGTGACAGAGCGTACACGCGAGATCGGCATTCGTCGCGCGCTCGGTGCCAGACAGCGCGACATCATCGAGCAGTTTCTGACCGAGACAATTGTGCTGGCAGGCTCGGGCGGAATCATCGGCATCCTGCTCGGACTGGCCACCCCGCTGGCCTTTCTCGGGATTAAGCAGATCGTCCAGAACTTCATTCTCGACGGTGCGTCCGAGGTCTCGCAGATGGGCAAGATGTTCACCGAGATGGAGCCGCAGATCGCGTGGTGGAGCCTGCCGGTCGCGTTCGGCATCTCCGTCGGTATCGGCATCATCTTCGGCATCTACCCGGCGCAAGCCGCCGCCAAGATGGACCCGATCGAAGCGCTGCGTCACGAGTGACATCAGCCGAGTCGAAGCGGGCACGGGCTGTCGCCCCCGCTGACACCGCCCTCTCCGGCAAGGTCTACGTCTCCCGCAGTCGCGACACCATCGCGTGAGTCGCCGGGCGAAAATCGCGATCTGGCGTGCGCCCCTCCCGCGTCGTCACACTCGGGATGTAGAGTTGTTCGTGAGCCGGGGCCAACATTTTGGCTCGGCGCGCACTTTCCGCAAAGGTGAGTGCGTTGTTGCCTTCGTGTGCGGGATGGACTGCCACCACAGTCAGCATTCATCGCCTGACCGCCTCGCCAATTTGGAGCCGTCCCCCATGAACCGTTTGAATTCGTCTGTCTCCGTGCTAGCAGGACTGGCTCTCGCCACGGTGATCGATGTCCCCGATGTTGCCGCCGATTCGGTACGAGTCCCGATTCGGTCGGCCAACGCTAAGTCACGCCAGCTCGATCCAAACGCGATTCCGTCGCCGGCCCCGTTGTCGCCGACACCGTTACCCAGTGCTCCGTTGCCGGACTCGCCATCGGCGAGCGGATCGCAATTACCACCGCAGCCAACTCCCGATCTTCCGGCAAACGTTCCTCAGTCCCCGACAAACCGGGGCGGAGGAGCGATGTACCACGGGCCGCTGGGGGGTGAATTTCAGGCTCCGCCGCCGAAGAAGAAAGAATTCTTGGGCGACATGCCCGGCGCGTCACCGTTGCCAATCGTGAACGGGACCGCCCCTCAATTCGGCGACCAACCCCTCCCCGGTTTCGGCTCCGCCGTCACGGGCGTCCCGTTCGGGGCGAGCGACGGTTACGGAATCGCGCCACCGCCGGGGACACTCGGCCAGACGTACAAGCGTCGGTCGCGACTCATCGATGACGAGAAGCATCCGCGTGTCGGGATCGTCGATGTGCATCTCTCCGAGAACTACGAAGTGACCGCGAAGGGGATGAAGGTGAAGTGGACGGGCAAAGTCTGGCGGCTCGAATCCGATCCGCTCTGGCCCGGCCTGCCCCACATCATCGAAGTGAAGTCCGAATGGGGGCCGGAAGAGTCGAAGCAGAACCAAGTCCGTTCCGTCCGCCTCATCATGGGCCGCATCGTCGATCTGGAATTTTGAACCGCATGACGGGCGGGCATCTCGCCGTCCCTTCAAACCAACCCAAAGTCTCCGTTCGAGAGACCTCGTGGTGGGACAACTTTGTCTTGCGGGGTTCATCACTAACCCGACGCGCCAGCGAGGGCTTCACTTTCGACAACGGTTTGCCCTCGCTGGCGCGTCGGGCTAGTTGTTGAACAACCCCGCAATCTTAATTGTTCGACCATTAGCGGTGTCGGCAGTCTCCCTCACTGCCGCTGCCGCTTTTTTGGTTCACCCCGCATGGGAACCTCCTCAGATGAAGATCACTGCTGTTGAAACACTCGTCTGCCACGCGCGCATGAGGAATTGGATCTTCGTCAAAGTCGTGACCGATCAGCCGGGACTCTACGGCTGGGGTGAGGCCACGCTGGAGTGGCACACGCGAGCAGTGGTCGGAGCGATTGAAGACATCTCGCAACTCATCGTGGGCGAAGACCCGCGGCGCGTCGAGCATTTGTGGCAGATGATGTTTCGTCAGCACTTCTGGCACGGCAACGGCATTGTGCGGGCGACGGCGATCAGCGGCATCGACCTCGCGCTGTGGGACATCGCCGGCAAGATCGCCAACATGCCGTGTTCGCAGTTGTGGGGCGGTCGCGTGCGCGACTGGGTTCGCACCTACAGCCATCTCGGCGGCGGCAAGATGGAGGACTTCTATGAGACCTCCGTTGATGACGCGAAGCAGTTTGGCGACTTGGCTCGCCGCGCGGTTGAGGACGGTTTCACCGCGTTCAAAGCGATGGCCGTTCCACCGACGATGCCGCTCGAAGGTCTGCGCCCGATCCGGCTGGCTGAAGCGGCCGTCGCCGCGATGCGCGATGCCGTGGGAGACGACATCGACATCATGATTGATTGCCATGCTCGCCCGTCTCCTGCGATGGGTCTGAAGTTCGGCAAAGCCCTCGATCCCTATGGCCTCTACTTTTTCGAGGAACCTTGCTGGCCCGAGTCGATCGACGGACTGGCGGCGATCAACGCGGCGATCACGACGCCCGTGGCGACTGGCGAACGAATCACTGACCTCGCCACGTTTCGCGAACTCTTCGAGAAACGCGGGTGCGAAGTCTGCCAGCTCGACATCACGCACTGCGGTGGCCTGACCGCCGCACGCCGCATTGCGGCTCTGGCCGATGCACATCGCATCGCGCTGGCTCCTCACAACCCGCAAGGCCCGGTCAGCACCGCCGCTTCGTTGGAGTTCGGCTTTTCGCAGCCGGGCTACATCATTTGCGAGACCGTTCACAACGATGTTCCGTGGCGCAACGATGTCGTGACGGAAGGCTTCACGATCGAACCCAAAGGTCGCATCGTCCGGCCGAACACCCGTCCCGGCCTCGGCATCGAAATCAACGAGGCCGCCGTGAAGCAGCACCCGTTCGAGCAAGAGTTGTTGCAACGCGTCTTCTACCCGGACGGTAGCGTCGGTGATTGGTAACGCGGGCGACAACACGGAATTCAGACCTCGCGCGGCCAAGACTGCTTCGTTTAACCGCGTGGGCAACGCCCCGCGCGTCGCGCGGCGTTGGAGGCCGTTTTGCCGCATTCGCGCGGGGCGTTGCCCACGCGGTTAAACGAAGCAAACCTCTCACCTTGGACCGCGCGAGGTAGACCCAATTTCCATACCGCCGACTCACGTCATCTCATGTTCGCCTCGGTCGTGCAGAACCCACCGCGCTAAGACGGCGCCGGTCAGGTAGACGATCGCTCCGGCCCAGATGACATCCGAGAGGAAGTGGCCTCCCTGCGAAATACGGATCGCTCCCATGGCCAGTCCGTAAGCCGTCCCGCTGGCGAAAAAAGCGAGCGCCCATCGACGCTGACGATGGGCGAGGACAAACCCCGGAGCCATCCAATAGAACGCGATCGCCGCGTGGCCCGAGGGAAAGGATGAGTTCGGTTTCAACTGCTGAACCGCCACGCCGACGGGAACAAAGCGGTGTTCGCCACCGAATTGCACGCACTCCGACGGGCGCGGTCTCCCCCACATCGACTTGAACCCGGAATTAATGATGAGTCCCGGCCCGACAACTAACAGCAGCGCGAGGAACACGCACGCGCGTCGGGTGTCCCGCGATTGCCACCACACTCGACGCGGTGGTGCCCAACGCCCGACAACCGCCACGACTGCGGCTGCGATTCCCACGGCGACGCCCGGCAATGGTCCGTAGCGATAGATGAACATCAAGAGGGAATTGGATGCCAACGCCCATTGGCCCGTGTCCCGGTCGAACATCCGTTCGGCCAATCGCAAGTCGGCGTTCGTGGCGAGGATGGCAACCGTCAGCGTGAGTGTCGCACACAGCGGCCACACAAACGGCCAGTCGCTACGGAACACGGTTGTCGGGACTGCCGATTCAATGGAAGTGGTGGCCGCAGCCACCGTCCACGTCGCATCGCGATCACCTAAATCGAACGCGGGGTCCGAGTCACCGGTGGAGGCCGCGTCCCACAACGACTCATCGTAGGGAGTGGTGATCTCGTAACGTGCGGCCATGAGTGTGGTAGTGGTCATTGTGGGATTCGCATGAGAGGGCATTTCAAAACCTGTTTTGCCTCGAAAACTAGCCCGACGCGCCAGCGAGGGCAGGGCACTCGACGATGGTGAAGCCCTCGCTCGCGCGTCGGGCTAGTTTTGAAATGCCCTCTAGGATGAATGGGTTGTCAGATTCCATCTGGTTCGTGCGCTGGGGCGGATTTGTGGTTCGTCGTTCGTGGTGGCCACGCGCGGAGCGAGACACCGCGCCACACGCGATAGGTTCTTGTCCGTTGAGGCCCCAACGAGACCGAGATCAGGCCGCGATCCTCAATCGACTCGAACGCCGCTGCGAACCGTGTGGGAACGTCCAAATGACCTGGCGTGAGAATCAAGGCATCACGGCCCGTGGCGTCGCGAGGACCGCCCCAGACATCGTGTTGCGATAGCGGTTGCGAGTGTGAGTTCCACAAGTACACGCGCGGGCGCTGCGCAAGATAGAACGCCAGTTCACTCACGGGGCTTCGATCCGTGGTAGCCACGATCAGTGTCTCATTCGGTGACGGGAAGTCGCGCAGCTGGCGATCGACTTCCACGCCGAGTGTCCTCCAGCCACGTAGTCGCACGGTGGGATCGAGCCGCGTACCGGCCAACGGAGTCAGGCCCATCACAACCGGAGTCAGGACCACGATCAAAGAAAAGCAGGCTCCGACAATCACGGCCAACGGGAATCGGCCCCGGATTCGATCGACTTGAGTCAACGGCGGCAGCAGCTTCCCCGCCCACGCTGCAACGAGAATGACGCCCGTCAAATGAAAGGCGGCGGGCCAGTTCGGCTGGACCAGTTGAATGAAGCTCAATCCTGTCACGGCCACCATCGGCAGGCCACCCAAACAGACGAGGTACAACTCCCGGCGTGACAACTTGGGCAGCTTCAACAGCAAGCTGCCAACGACACCGATCATCATCCAACAGATTACCGGCGAGAGGATGCCGAACTGCGTTGCCCAGAATTCGATGCTCAGGGCCACATGGCCGATCACCGAAATCGGCTGGCCCACGAAATGCTCGCGCGTGTGCTGAATCGTGATCCAGTCGTGCTGTGAGTTCCACCAGACGACGGGCGCGAGGAACGCGAGACTCCCCAGCACCCACATCCAAACGGCGGGCGACAGGAGTTTCTTTCGATCCGCTGGACTCAGCACCAGAAACACGAACACCAACGGAAACAACCCGAGCATGGTCTGCTTGGCCAGCAACCCGAGTCCCGTGGAAACAACCGCCGCGACCAGCCACCGTCCTTGAGGCCGTTCGGTTTTGAGCAGTCTCCACACCGAACAGACCGCGCACGACCACGCGCACAAAAAGGGTGCGTCGATCGTCATGAGCAGGCTCATCACGGTGAGGCCCGGAGTGGCAGCGGCAATCACCACAGCACGCAAACCCGTGCTGGCGTCGTACAGGTTGCACGCCAGTTCGTAGATCGCCCACAGCCCGAGCGTCCCCAGACAGGCGGCGGGCAAGCGAATTGCCAACTCGGAGTTCCCGCCGAGACTCGTGGACAGCGCGATCAGCCACGCAATCAGCGGCGGCTTGCTGTAGTAGCCCCAGTCCAACTGCCGTGACCAGTCCCAGTAGTAAGCTTCGTCGGGGACCAGCTCCAATGGGGAGAGGGCGATGAATAGCACCCGCGCCAGGAACAGCACGCCCAGCCCCAGCAACACCGTGCGACGCGACGCGACTCCCTCCGACAACCCTCGTTCGTCGGTTGAGACTGGCAGCGACTCTGCGACGGACTCTCGACTCATGTCCGGATCACTCCCGTCAACCACGCCGCGAGCGTTCCGCCGAGCAGGACTGGAATCCACGCGGCCATGTCAGCGGGCACGACTTGGTTTTCACCGAGGACTTGGCACGCTTGAATCAGCCCGAACATTAGCGACAGCACCAACCCGCACAGCGCCGAGTCGGCCACGACGCCGGGACTCTCTTTGCGAACCATCAACGGGATGGTGATCAACACGGCAATGATGTTCAGAATTGGCTGCACGAGGCGCGAGTGCAGATGCAGGACGAGGCGGTGAACCAACTCCAGCCCCATTGCCGGAGAGCGAATGCGCCCGATCAATTCGGGGATCGAGAGGACCGAGAAATTGGAGTTCCGTTTGAAGAGTTGATCGCAGGCAACGGAGCTGACGACAAAGGCATGACGCCCGCCCGACTTCAGCCGCACGATCTCCCGACCACGGCTCGTCAAACGCTGTTCAATGATCTCGGGCGATGGCCGCACATCGCGGAGCAACCAGCCAGCGGGACGCGTTCCTTGTGCCGGATAGAACTCCGCCACGGGAGCCTCCAAGATCGTGATCTCATGGGTCAGCGAAGGAGCGGGCAACACGAATACCGCTTGATCTAAAGCCCGTTCCGCCAACCGAACCGACTGGCCGTCGATCGAAATGTGTGACGCATGGTCTGTAAATGACTCGACCATGTGCTTCGTCGATTCGGGTTCACCCCGCTTCTCAAACGCGGCATGAGCGATCCGAGGAACGACATACTCTTGGTTCAGCGCGAAGACCACATTGAACGCCGAGCTGATCAGGATCAGTGGCGCAAGGATGCGGTACATCGGAATGCCCGCCGCCAACAGCGTGTGCAGTTCGCCCGTCCGTTGCAGCAGCACCAGCACGACCATGACCGAGACCACCGCCAGCGTCGGCCCGGCCCGGTCGATAAAGAAGATCGACTGAAAGACATAGCAGCGACTGATCGTCCACAGCAACAACTGAAGACCGCGATCGTCGTTCCGCACGAGGAAGTCGTCGATGTTCTCGAACAAGTCGATGACGACGAACAAGCCCAGCGTCGAGGCGAGACAAACCGCGAACACGTACACAAAGCTGCGCAGCAGATAGCGGTCGTAAGTCATGTCGCCGGAATGCCTCAGCAACGCGCAGCTCGACCTTCATCCATGAAGGTCCGGGCACGCGGCGGCGGATTACAGGGAAAAAGCAAAAACCGGTCAAGCGGATTCCGCCGAACACCAAGACTGACGCACGATGGTTGAAGTCCGGCTTATACTCCTCGCGGCCCAAAGTGAGAGGTTTCTGAGCGGGGTGGCGTAAGCCCCCTGGTTCTTGGGCGTAAGCCCGTTCGCGAAGAACCAGGGGGCTT
>JAYSQC010000504.1:0-4018 GCA_043721755.1 Schlesneria sp. | reverse complement strand
CATCCCGCAGGGATCACAGCCATTAGCCGGGGGTTGAGCGTCCGCGACACCCCCGGAAGAGTTCCGACAAAATGCTTTGCATCCTGAAGGGATGCCAGCGCGGTTAAATCTGGCGGGGATCGGGAACCTGCCCGCATCCCTTCAGGATGCCAAGCCCAATTCCAGACACCCCACACTAATGGCTGACATCCCTTCAGGATGAAGAATCGGGCAGACCTCTGTTTTGCTCCAAACTGTGATCCCCCAAAAACCTCGGATGAACCCAAATGACTTGGTTGGAACTCTTCCGGGAGTGTCGCTTCGCTCAACCCCCGGCTAAAGGAGTCCGGACTACGCATGTCGGGAAGTGATTCCGAGCCGTTCCTAAGCCAACCGCGATTGCGATGGACGATACTCCGCGCGGCCGAAACTGACACTAACCCGAAGTGTAAACGAGGACGCAACTCGCATCCTCGCTTACGCTTCGGGTTAGCGTGTTGCGGTCGCAAATGTGTCAGTTTCGGCCGCGCGGAGCATATTATCCCCTTCGCAATCAGGGCGCGACGGCGTTTGCGGGTTGAGTGGCGTCGGGGACTTCATTCGGCTGGATGGTCGCCTCGCGGAGGGACTGGCCGAGGTCGAGACGCAACAATTCGTCGCCGGACGTGAAGATCAGGTACTTGCTCGCGATGAGCGCGATCGTTCCCTTCACGTCGGCGACGGTAAACGTGTCGCCCGTGCGGAGTCGGCTCTCTTTGCCGCGCGACTGGTCGGTGAAAATCACCTGTCGATCATCGTCCTTGGCGAAGAAGCCGGTGAACTTGGTGAACAACGCCAAGTCGTCCTGCACATCGAACCGCAGTTCGAGCGAAGTCGATTGCGGCGGCATTCCGTCGTCGGTCACGGTGAGTTTGGCCAGTGCTTCGCCGACGGGGATCGAGTCTTCCGGGGTCCAACTCAATTCGCCCGTGGTCGCATCGACGGTGAGTCCGGCGGGAGAACCTTCATCGAGCTTCCAAGCCAGCGTTGTGACAGGCGACTCAGCGTCGGAGACTTCAGGGGTGAATTTCCACGCACGACCGATGATGACGGGCGGTGGCTCCTTCACGGCAAACTTCGGCGGTGTGTTGGGATCGCGTAGAGCGATGGTCAGCGTCTCAGTCAACTTGCCGTCGGACGCGGACGGATGCTTCACTTCAAATTTCACGGGGTACTTGTTGGCCAGTTGCGAATCGCTGGGCTTCCAAGTCAGTTTACCGGTCGTCTTGTCGAGTTGCAGGCCGGGGAGTGGCGTCCCGGCGAGCGTGAATTCGGGCTTGCCTTTGGCGTTGTCATAGCCCATCGCGGTGATCGTGAACTCGAACGGCCGACTGCCGCGCGTGTGGATTTTCTCGCCGAGCGGCCCCAATTTGAGCTTGTACGACTGGGCCTGTGCATGCTTCACGAAGATGTTCGCATTGAGCAGTTTCTCGAATTCTTTGGTCGTTCTCGACGGGACGGCGGCGTTGAGCGGTGTCAGTTCGACAAGCGTCTCCTTGCCATAGTCCGAGGTCGTCGTGCGATCAACTCCGCGTTCGACAGTCCACGCGGTGACACCCTCCGCCGGCGCGGCGATCTTCGTCACGGTCAGGTATTCGTTCTTGAGCCGCACACGGAAGCCCGCCTCCTTGGGAAAGTCTTCGACTTTGCCAACCTTCAGAGTCGTGGAGTCGTCCGACAGGTCTTCCACGAGCTTCGTCTGTGCGAAGAGCGTGCGGCGTTGCGGAGCCGCGAGCAGCGCGAGACCTTCCGCTTCCAGAGTCACTTGAAAGAACGGGTCTCCTTCGGACTCTTTGCTAATCACGCGCAACGAGGTCACGCGGTGGAGCAGATCGGCCTGATAGAAACGGTCGAGAAAACTGACGAGCTGCTCGAAGCGCGCGTCGGCTTCGATCTTCACGACGAACGCGACATACACTTTTCCCTTGGGAGTTCGTCGATCGGGTGAGACCTTCAAGTTTTCAAACCCGCTCAGTTGAGCCATGTCGGTCAGCCACTCC
This sequence comes from Schlesneria sp., assembly GCA_043721755.1. Classification (GTDB taxonomy): domain Bacteria; phylum Planctomycetota; class Planctomycetia; order Planctomycetales; family Planctomycetaceae; genus Schlesneria. The sequence continues at coordinate 2,000 of JAYSQC010000504.1, read as the reverse complement.
AAGTAGAGCCGCTGCGCGTTCAAGGCATCCGGTCGCTGGAGCGTCTTGACCAAATCCGGCGGGAAGCTGCGCGCTTGCCAACCCCGGAGCAGCTTCTTCGATCGCTGAAGGTTGAGGTGCTGATCCTCCTTATCGCCGACCGACTTCGTCAGTTTGGCGAGCTGGTTGCGTTTGTCTTGGATCGGCCCCAAGACGGCGCTGTTCACCCAACTGCCGCCCAGCCAGAGAACGACAGCGGAGATGAGTCCACCGATCAGATACTGTTCGCGCCGTTGCATGTTCGCGTCACTCGCCCTTCGTGTTGGACGGCTGGGCCGTGGCGGTGGACTCGGAGGGCGTCGCCGCTGTCGTCGAAGACGAACTGGGTGCGACCTTGCCGGCCACGGGAGCCGACTTCGGAAGCGGGATCAGTTCGACATCCAGCTCAAACCGGTTCGGGTAGTCGGGATCGCGGTTCGACTGCGTCTGTCCTTTCGGATTCTTCAAATGATAGGTCTTCGCATCGACCAGCCCCTGAGCCATCTGTGGCCAGTCGGTCCGGTCCTTCGCCAGTCCCTTGGCGTTGATTTTGGCGAGGGCATCGCCGGAAACAGGGCCAAAGTTGTAGTCCGTCACGTAGAGACGATCCGTTCCGTCCATGATCTTGTCGAGATCCGCGAATTGTTGAAGCTGATTGATGTCGCGCACCACCCAGTCTTCGACTGTCTTCGCCGCATCGAGTGAGGGCTGCCCCGCCTTGAGCAGTTGCGCCAGATCACCCTCGTCCGACAGCTTCTTGTCGATCTGGCTCTGCAACCCTGACAGCGTCATCTGGACGTAGGCCGTTCCCGTGGCGGCAATCAGCAGCGCAGCGGCCGTGCCGACGGCCAATAGTAGTTTGCGTGGATCACGCTTCGGCTTGGGCTGATGTGGATGGAGCAGATCGAACGCCGGTGTCTGCCGGTCGCAGTGGCTGAGCGCGAGACCAATCGCATGTGCATAGCGCGCGGCCTCGGGCAGCTTCGAGGAATCGAGTCCCGACAACACGGACGCGACGTGAGGATCGAAGCGTTCGACCGGGCAATTCCATTGCGACTTCAAAAACTCGGGCAGGCCACTCCATTCAGCACCCTCGCCGAGGAGCCAGATGCGGTCGATCCGTCCGTCGCGCAACCACGGCTGTGCCGGGACCAACACGCGCGAGACATCGGCCGCCGCTTTCGCCACCACGGGATGCCCAGATTCGTCGAGTGGCGGTCTCACGACATGCGTCGCCAGCAGTTGGCCGTTGCCGATCAGAGCCACTTCCAAACGGTTGGCATCGTGAACGACAAGCAGGCTGCGCTGGTCCGGAGGATGCCGCAACGCGGCCTCACCGCGCACCAGCAACTCAGCGAGTGCGAACCCACCGATCGTCAGCGACGTGAGTTCGACGTTCGCTTCCTTGAGGGCCACTCGAATCGGATCGGTTGTCGAACGCGGGACGCTGGCCAGCAACACGTCTTTTTGAGATGAGCCGTTTCGTCGTGGCAGCGTCACGTAATCGAGAACCAACTGATCGAGCGGCGTCGTCGAGCGAGTCGAGGCTTGAAACGAGACGAGCAACGGCAGGTCGTCATCAGGAGCGTCGGGCAATTCCAACTGCCGCAGGATCGCATCCTCGCGTGGTAGGCAGACGACAGCCTGCCGCGCCGAGACGCCGCGCTTGCGAAAGGCCTCCCCGAGCCAGCCCGGCCCCGCGACTTCTGGAACATCGATCGTGAAACCTTGAGTGACGCGCAGTGCCGGACCCACCGACGCCTCGACCACGCGCAGCCGCTTCCGTTCCCAGTAAATCGCTAACACGTCAGGCATTAAAAGTCTCTCGCGGGAGTCTGTTCGCTGGCTCGTCGTTTCACCGCTCGGAGGTCTCTCGGAAAACCGGTTCATCGGATGTTTTGGGGGGACTCATTTGGAGAGCGATGAACGACGGCGGCCGGTCTTCATCCTGAAGGGATGTCAGCCATTAGCCGGGGGTTGAG
>JAYSQC010000503.1:0-9190 GCA_043721755.1 Schlesneria sp. | reverse complement strand
TCGAGTAGCGGAGCGGCGCAAGCCGCCCGGTTTTGTCGAGTTTGCTCGCGCTTCAACCGGACGGCTCGCGCCGTACCGCTACTAAAGTCAGTGCCATTGGGCGCTAGCCGCCGGTGTAGGTGAAAACGACCGGCGGCTAGCGCCAGGCCGCTCACGGGACACCATTTTCAACAAGAATGGCGGCGAGCCGCAAATCGATCACGCACGCGGCACAAGCGGCGAGTTCGGCGAGCCGCACGCCGTAAGGCTGCGGGTTCTTGATCGTCGTCAGAAACCCGTGGCCTTTCGGCACACGGCTCGCCCGAACATCTCACTCATCGTCGTGCGGGTGTCAACAATCAGCGATCCGATGTCGCGCCGAAGCGACGGCCCGGTGGACCACCTCGTGCAGGGCGGCGTGGTGGTTGTCCCCCTTCTGAGGAAGACGAAGCTCCGCGACCAACGGGTCGGCCGCTGGAACCGGGGGGGCGGTTTGGGCGGCCGGGGCGAGGTGCTGGGCGACCCGTTGATCGGCCGTCGGACATCGGCAGCGTGGCGAGATTCAGCTTGAACGGATGGTTCTCCACAACGGGAATCCGTTGGTTGATGATCCGTTCGATCCCTCGCAGCAATCCCCGTTCTTCGCCATCACAGAACGTGAGTGCGAATCCTTCAGCACCCGCTCGCGCGGTGCGACCGATTCGGTGGACGTAATTTTCGGGTTCCATCGGCAGGTCAAAGTTGATGACGTGCGTGATGTTGTCGATGTCGATGCCGCGTGCCGCGATGTCGGTTGCGACGAGGACTCGCGTCCGCCCGTCACGGAAGCCGTACAACGCGCGTTGCCGCGCGGTCTGAGACTTATTCCCGTGAATGGCATCGCTCGAAACACCTGCGAGGAGCAGCCACTTGGCAATCTTGTCAGCACCGTGTTTGGTGCGAGAGAAGACGAGCGCCCGCTTCACGGACGAGTCGGACAAGACCGCTTCGAGCAGCGCCCGCTTGTTGTCGCGCGATACGAACATCACGCGATGATCGACTCGTTCGGCCGTCGTCGATTGCGGAGCGACTTCGACTTTGACCGGATCCTTCAGCAGCCGCTGAATGAGCGGCATCAACGCGGGTGGCATCGTCGCCGAGAAGAACAGCGAATGACGTTGCTTCGGCAAGACCGCGATGATCTTCTCGATCGCAGGAAGGAAGCCCATGTCGAGCATCCGGTCCGCTTCATCAAGGACAAATGTTTCGAGGCCATCGAGTCGCACGTCGCCCTGCCCCATCAGATCCAGCAAGCGACCGGGGGTCGCGACGAGAATATCGACGCCTCGTGCCAACGCCCGCTGCTGTGGTGTGTAACCGACGCCACCGACAACGACGGCTTGCCGCAGCTTGAGGCCACGACCGTATGTGGCGAAGCTCTCGTCGATCTGTTGTGCCAGCTCTCGCGTCGGAGCAAGAACGAGTACGCGCGGTTTCTTGGGGACAACCGGCCGCATTGATTGGGCCAGTCGGTTGAGGATCGGCAGCGCAAATGCCGCCGTCTTGCCCGTTCCCGTCTGAGCACAACCGAGCAGGTCGCGACCGGCGAGCAAGTGAGGAATGGACTGCGCCTGGATCGGCGTCGGAATCGTGTAGTTTTCAGCTTCAAGGGCCAATCGGATTGGCTCGACAAATTCAAAATCAGCAAACGTAGGCGTGTTCAAACGAAATTCCTATCGTGGCTCAATGGCCACTTGTGAAAAGGGTGGACCGACAGGCCCACCGCAGGGACTGGCCGCCTGATGCTCCCGACAAACCAACGGGTTCGCCGACAGCCCTCGCGCCGGGCGCGAGTAGGGGCACTCAATGAGAAGGACTCAACTGTCGCTTCAACGACGATCAACACGGGGAGGGTGCTGAGGTCGGAGTCGAGGCGACGCACGCGGCATAAACGACTCAGGGTCGCCGCGCCGCTTCAGTGAGAGTAGGAGAAAGCCAACGAACGGAACCAACCTTCAAAGTAGGAACCGGTCTCGGCGACAAGACGCTTCTTAGAGATCGTCTCGAATCCGGTCGCGCCATGAGGGACAACCGATACATCTTTTGGGCGAAGGCGGATGCGGGGGGCGTTGCCGCCCCCCGCCCGCTCATATCTTTCGCCTTGGGCGTCGAGAGATCACTCAACGCAGGATTTAGTAACGACCGCCGCCGCCACCACCGCCACCACCGTAGCCGCCACCACCGCTGCGGCCACCGCCGCCGCCGCCGTAACCGCCACCACCACCACCGCCGCCGCCACTGCGACGATCTTCTCGCGGACGGGCTTCATTCACGGTCATGGCACGACCTTGAAAATCAGCACCGTTCAGTGCGGAAATGGCAGCTTCGCCGCCATCGCCCATTTCCACGAAGCCGAAGCCACGTGACCGACCGGTTTCCCGATCCGACACAACTTGGGCCGACGACACGCTGCCGTGTTGCGAGAAAAGCTCTCGCAGGTCATCGGCTGTGCAGCCAAAAGCCAAATTCCCAACATACAGATTCTTGCTCATCGTCATCCTTCGCGAGCCAGACGGCCCGCCGAAACAGTGAACTGCCTGCCGCTGACACAGCGACAGGGAAGATCGACGCCATACGAACGGCCCATCGAGTGGAGGACTGCTAAGGGCGCGAGCTTCTGTTGAAAAAGCCCACCCTGCACAGAGAACCATCGGAACGGGAGTAGCTCGCAGCACCTTGACAGTGCCAACTCAACCGGCGACGGGCACCAACTCGTTCCTGGGACTGGCTCGACCATCCACGGGTTTCATACCACAGGGGATCGGCACCAGATGCGGGGCAAGCGGCCCCAACACGAGGCGGTTCATTGCAGCGATCATCTTCCTCTCTGGTGGACACTCGTCCTCCCAAAGTGGGCGGGAGTATAGCGAGCGTCTCGGAAAAGAAAACTCCGCTGCGAAGACTTTTATTGGGGAGTCGAAACGAAGGTCTGTTTGCTGACTCTGGCCACGACAATCGGCAAAGGTCATTCGCACGGAGCGACGCTGCTTGGAGTGGTGCGATCGTCAGGATCGGGCGTGGCAACTCAACATGCCTCTCAACACGAGGTCGCTTTCCATCACCATGAGGTTGGCTTAGATTGCCCCCCGCAGCGTTCGGCCTCTCTTGCGCTAATATCCCTCACGCGGCACAAAGTGAACGGTTTCCGAGCGGGGCGGCGTCAGCCCAATGGCACTCACTTTGTAACCCGCAGCGTCAGCGAGGGAGTCAAACAAGCAGTGAAATATGAGGAACTCCCTCGCTGACGCTGCGGGTTACTTGGCGTTTTCGGCAAAGTGAGTGCCATTGGGCGTGCCCCCCCCGGTACTTCCAAAGCGGGCTTACGCCCAAGAACCAGGGGGCTGACGCCGCCCCGCTCAGATGCCTCAATCACGGATCGCGCGAGGTAGAACTGGCGCGTCAGACGTGGGTTTCTGCCATCTTGACAGGAGCCGTTCACGGGGGAGTTTACCCCGATTTGTCGGCTTCTTATGGCATGGCCACGACTTGCGAACAGCCTGCGTCGGGGGCGGATTCTCGGCACGGAGGTTGCCTTGCGTTTGAGGCTGGCGTGCGACTGCCATTTCGTGTCGTTGCCCGAATCTGATCCTCGACTACCGGAGTTCACCGTGTCCGACCTGACGCAAGAGTTCACCTTTCAGACTGAGATCAAACAGCTCCTGCACATCCTGTCGCACTCGCTCTATCAGAACCGCGAGATCACGTTGCGCGAGTTGATCTCGAACGCTTCTGACTCGCTCAACAAATTGCGTCACGTGCAACTCTCGGAAGAGCAGTACCGCGATGGCGTGCCGTTGCAGATTTCGCTGGAGCCGGACAAAGAGGCGACCATCCTGACGATCCGCGACAACGGCATCGGGCTGACTCACGATGAGTTGGTGAAGAACCTCGGCACGATCGCTCACAGTGGCTCGAAAGAGTTCTTGCGGAGTTTGGCTGAATCGCCAACGGGGAGCGAAACGAAGGCCGATCTCTCACTGATCGGTCAGTTCGGCGTCGGCTTCTACTCGGCGTTCATGCTCGCTGAGAAGGTTGTCGTCGTGACGCGGAGCTACAAGGAACAGACCGGCTGGCGTTGGGAGTCCGACGGGTCGGGACGCTTCACGATCACGCCGGTCGAGGGTGATGTGCCGCGCGGGGCGCAGATCATTCTGCATCTCAAACCCGAGATGGAAGAGTTCACCGAACCGGCGCGGCTCGAGTACGTCGTTCACAAGTATTCGACGTTCGTCCCGCACCCGATCAAACTCGCCGATAAGTTGCTCAACGAACAGCAGCCGATTTGGGTCGAGCCGAAGAGCCAGGTCACAGCCGAGCAACACGAAGGCTTCTACCAATGGCTGGCTCACGGGACCGAGCAGAAGCCGCTGTGGCATTTGCATCTGTCGAGCGACTCGCCGATTCAGTTCAACTCGATCCTGTACTGCCCACCGGAAAACTTTGAGTTGCTCGGGTTCGGAGGCATTCAACACGGCATCAACTTCTGCGCGAAGCGGATTCTCGTTCAGGATGACTGCCGCGACCTGTTGCCCGACTACCTGCGGTTCCTGTACGGCGTCGTCGATTCGGCCGACCTGCCGCTGAACGTCTCGCGTGAAACATTGCAGGACCACAAGCTGGTCCCGAAGTTGAAGCGCGTGCTCACGAAGAAGGTGCTCGATTTTCTGGAGAGCCTCGCCGAAGAGCAGCCCGAAACCTTTGCCGCGTTCATCAAGCAGTTCGCGGTCATTCTGCGGACGGGCATCGCGACCGATTTCGAGAACCGCGATCGAATCGCCAAGTTGCTCCGGTTCCATTCGTCAAAGTCGTACAGCGAGACCCCCTTGTTGGCGGTCCTCGACGACGCCAAGCCGCCACAGCCGACGGTCTCGTTTGACGAATACATCAAGCGTGCGCCGTCCGATCAGAAGCAGATTTATTACCTCAGCGGACAGACGCTCGACTCGATGGCCTCGCACCCGCACTTGGAAGCGTTCACCAAACGCAATCTGGAAGTGCTGTTCCTCGAAGACCCGATCGACGAGTACGCGTTCATCCAAATCCGCATGTACAACGGCCGCGAATTGATGTCGATCGACGGTGCCGAAGTGAAGTTCCCCGAATCGACCGAGACCGCCGAAACCGAAGCACCGAAGACGGCTCACGCCAACTTCCCGCGCGTCGTGGAGTTGTTCCGGGGCGTCCTCGAAAAGCACATCGTGGACATCAAAGAATCGTCACGGCTCATCGACAGCCCGTGCTGTCTGGTGAACCCGCGCAGTCACATGAGCAGCCGTCTGCAAAAAGTTGTTGGCCAGACCGTCCAAGACTTCGAGCAGACCAAGCGGATCATGGAGATCAATCCCCACGCGGCACTCATCAGCCGCCTGTGCGAACTCCCCGCAAGCGATGACAACGACGCCTTCATCCGCGATTGTGGTCGGCAACTCTACGCGAACTCACTCATCCTCGACGGCCTGATCCCCGACTTCGATGACACCACCGCGAGATCGCTTCGGTTCATGGAAGAGTTGGCAAAAGCCAAAGCGGCGAGTGCGTGACCAATCGGTCTCGACCAAACAGAAATGGGCGAACCACGGATTTCACGAATGACACAGATAGGACGAAGAGCAGACAGGACAATGGCCCTCGGCCGCATCTTCTTCATCCGTGTTCTCAGTGATATCCGTGGTCAGACTTTGTTTTGATCGCCTGCTGCAAGTCACCCACTTTTGAACGGCTTGGGAATTCCTTTCCCTTTGCCGCTGCCGCCGCTTGATCCTGACCGGCCTCGTTTGCCTTTGCCCTTCGGCGTGATCGACTTCGTGGACGAGTCCTCGGTCGCGACGAGTTCCCCCATTTGCTTCTTGAGTTGCACGATGCGGTCGCGCAGTTTGGCGGCTCGCTCGAATTCGAGGGCCTCGGCGGCGGTGAGCATCTCGGCTTCGAGTTCGTTCAGGTACTCCTGCGTCACGTACTGGCTCTCGCTCGTCGCGCCGCCCGCTCGTTGCACGATGCGCTTCGCCTCGACTTCCTCTTCGATTCCGCGCTTGATCGCCTTCTTGATCGTCTCGGGCGTGACGCCATGCGTCGCGTTGTATTCGAGCTGAATCGTGCGGCGGCGGTTGGTCTCGTCGATCGCGTGCTGCATCGAATCGGTCACGCGATCCGCGTACAGAATCACGCTGGCGTTCACGTTGCGGGCCGAGCGACCGATCGTCTGCGTGAGACTGGTCGCGCTGCGGAGAAAGCCCTCCTTGTCGGCATCTAGGATCGCAACAAGGGACACTTCGGGGAGGTCGATCCCCTCACGCAACAGGTTCACGCCGATCACCGCGTCGTGCTTTCCTTCGCGCAGTTCGCGCAGGACTTCGACGCGCTCGAACGCATTGAGTTCCGAGTGCAGCCACGCGCAGCGAATGCCCCGTTCGGTGAGGTACGTCGTCAGGTCTTCGGACAACCGCTTGGTGAGCGCCGTGACGAGTGTCCGTTCGCCCTTGGCCGTTCGATCACGGATTTGTTCTTCGAGATGCTGCACCTGACCGCGCGCGGGATGGATGCTGATGACGGGATCGACGAGGCCCGTCGGGCGAATCACCTGCTGCACGACCTCGCCCTGCGTCTGTTCGAGTTCCCAGTCGGCCGGCGTGGCGGAGACGAAGACCGTTTGCTTTCGTCGCCCGTTCCATTCCTCAAACTTGAGTGGTCGGTTGTCGAGGGCCATCGGGAGCCGAAAGCCATGCTCGACGAGCGTCGTCTTGCGAGAGTGGTCGCCGCTGTACATGGCTCTGATCTGCGGGACCGTCACGTGTGACTCGTCGATGAACAGCAGGAAGTCCTCGGGAAAGAAGTCGAGCAACGTGAACGGCGCTTCGCCCGGCTTGCGGCCCGACAACGCGCGGCTGTAGTTCTCGATCCCCGGACAGAACCCAACTTCACGCAGTAGTTCAAGGTCATGCCGCGTACGGGCGTTCAGCCGCTGAGCCTCCAGCAGCTTGCCTTCGACGCGAAACTTTTCGAGCTGCGTCTTGAGTTCCAAGTCGATCTCTTCGCACGCGGCCGACACGCGATCTTCCGGCAAGACGTAGTGCTTGGCGGGATAGACGTAAGCGTCGTCGAGTTGCTTCGTTTCCGCACCGGTCAGCGGTTCGATGATCGACAGCTTCTCGATCTCATCGCCCCACAACTCGATCCGATACGCATGTTCCTCATACGCGGGCCAGACCTCAACCACATCGCCGCGCACGCGAAAGTTGCCTCGCTGCGGAGCGACATCGTTGCGGCTGTAGTGAATGTCGCACAGCTTTCGTAGCAGATCGTCTCGGTCGATCGACTCACCCACGCGCAGCGGGATCATCATTTCGAGGTAGTCTTTCGGCGAACCGAGACCGTAGATGCACGACACACTGGCGACGACGATCGTGTCGCGACGGCTGACGAGGGCACTGGTGGCGAGCAGTCGCAACCGGTCGATCTCTTCGTTGATCGCCGAGTCTTTCTCGATGTAGATGTCGCGCTGCGGGATGTACGCCTCGGGCTGGTAGTAGTCGTAGTAGCTCACGAAGTACTCCACCCGGTTGTTGGGGAAGAACTCGCGCATCTCCTGAGTGAGCTGCGCAGCCAGCGACTTGTTGGGCGCGAGGATCAGCGTGGGCCGTTGAGTGGCCTCGATGGTCCATGCGATCGTGGCGCTCTTGCCGGAACCGGTGATACCCAGCAGCGTCTGGAAGCGATCGCCGCGCTCGATGCCTTCGGTGAGCTGTGCGATGGCCTTGGGTTGGTCGCCGGCAGGCTGAAAGAGGGACTCGACCTTGAACTCGGGCACGAGGGAGATACTACCAGCGCCGAGCGGGACGCCGAACGCACGTTCGTGACTCAAAGCCCTCCGGCCATCACGGGCCGGTGGGTTAGCCTCGCCCGATGCTGCCGATGACCACCCACCGGTTGCTCATCCGCACGATGCGTCCCGACGACGCCGTCCGCGTGGCCGCCTACCGCAACGACCCCGACGTGGCGCGCTACCAGGACTGGCCGCTCCCCTACACCGAGCAGCTGGTGATCGACCGGCTGGCAGCCCGAGCCGACGTGTCACTGGAGGACCAGTTGACGCAGGGTCTGAATCTGGTGATCGAGGCGGATGGCGAGGGCGTGGGCGACGTCTACGTCCAGGTCGAGGACGGCCTTGCAGAAGTAGGCTGGACGCTCGCCCTTGCGGCGCAAGGTCGCGGCTACGCCACCGAAGCGGCAACTGCAGTGCTGCACCTGCTGTTCACCCAGCTCGGCGCACACCGGGTGGAGGCCAGCATTCATCCCGACAACATCGCCTCTGCCCGCGTCTGCGAGACCATCGGGATGACGTTCGAGGTTCACACCCGGCAGAGCTTCCGTGGGCGGGAAGGGTTGGAAGACGACGTGCGCTACTCCGTGCTCTGCGCCGACTGGGAAGCTTGGACCAACCGGGCGCGGCACCTGCCGCAGGAAGTGCGCTTGGTCGAACTCGGCCCCGACAATTCGCCGACGTATCGGCGCCTCGCAACGCATCGGTCGCAGGAGCGGCTGGTGGCACCGATGTGGGCGTCGTACGAACACGCGCTGTTCCCGGAGATCATCGATGGAGCACCTGTCGTACCATGGATGCGCGGCATCGAGGCGGACGGTGAACCCGCTGGCTTCGTCATGCTGGCCGAGGTCACGGAGCATCACCCCGAGCCCTACCTGTGGCGCCTCCTCATCGACCGCCGGCACCAGCGCCGCGGCATCGCTGGCGTAGCGCTCGGCCTCGTGTTCGAGCGGCTGCGGGCAGAGGGCCGTTCAACGATCACGACCAGCTGGGTCGATGGGCTCGGCAGTCCGCGGCCGTTCTACGAGCGGTTGAAATTTGTGCCCACCGGCGACCTGGACGACGGCGAGATCGCGGCTCGCCTCACCCTGTAGTGGCAGGCCCCGCTGGCGAAGCGCCGCTGTCGTCGTCGCTCTCGTCGTCGCTGTCGTCGTCCTGAGGTTGATCGACCTTGTCCTTGCGGCCGGCGAACTCGTAGTCCGCCGGTAGCTGCGGCAACGACTGCAGCCACACCCACAGCTCGGCGATCTGGGGCTCCATCTCGTCGCGCTCACCACTGTTGTCCACCACGAAGCTGGCCGTCGCCAGCCGCTGCTCGCGTGTGGCCTGGCGGGCGATGCGGGCACGGGCGTC
>JAYSQC010000502.1:0-4311 GCA_043721755.1 Schlesneria sp. | reverse complement strand
ACCGGGGGGCTGACGCCGCCCGGTTCTTCCAAAGAGGGCTGACGCCCAAGAACCGGGGGGCTGACGCCGCCCCGCTCAGAAGTCTCATCACTGACCGCGCGGAGTATAAGCTGGGCGCTGTCAGACCAACCCGCGTTTCTTGCGGAGGAACCATTCCAAGCTCATCACGCTGACGAAGGTCATGAGGAACCACCAGTTGTCCCACAGTGTGATGAGTTGGATGCGGGTGAGGTCGCTCAGTTTGGCGGCCTTCAGGCGGTCGATGAGTCCGTCAAGCTCTTCGGGCTTTTGGACGGAGCCGCCCGTGATGGACGCGAGTTGTTTGAGAAACTCGTGATCGGCGCTGGGGTAGTCCAATTCCAGATCGCGGGCATCGACGATGAACCGGGTGAAGGCATCGAAGCCGAGCATCTGTCCGCCCTGTTTGGCCGACGCACGCACCCAATAGTCTCCGGGAGCCTGCGTCTTCACGAACTCGGCCGAGTACTCGCCGTTGGCACTGCGTGGCGTGAGGCTGGTCTCAACGCCATCGGGGCCGGTGACTTTGATCTGAAATTCAGCCTCCTTCAGCGGTGAGCCATCCACGGCGCGGGCACCGAACGTCAGCGTGGAGACTCCACCGGGAGCGAGGTTGCGGGGCTGAACCTTGACCCAGACCGGTTGGTCGGTGTCCGCTTCCTTGCGAGCCAGCCACAGGATCATCTGCCGCCAGAAACGCTGATGCAGATCGGGTTGCTTGCTGACAGTACACCACAGGTATGTCGTGTCTCCGGCGAATGCGGCGACGCGGGCGCGGCCGACGGTGGTCGCGAACAGCAGCGGCACGTTGTCCGCCGTGACGGCCCACGGCTCGAGCAGTTCGTTCTTCGCTTTGAGTTTGCTGGCTCCCGTCAGCGGTGTGAGGTCTTGCCACAGACTGCGGTTTTTGTCGGGTGGTCCCAACTGCATGACGTACTCGCGCTGCCCCTTCTCGGTGGGGAGCATCTTGAGTTTGCCAGAGACCTGCGTGGCGAGGTTCACTTTGCCCGCAGGCCGCGCGTCGGCGGGATCGAGTTCCACTGGGAGAAAGTTGTCGAGCGGCGTGGTCGCGTAACCGCCGACTCCATAATTCTGAAGCCCCCCCGTCATGAGCAGCCCCGCGCCGTCTTCGAGTCGCTCGCCGAGCCGCTTCAACAATTCGGGACCGAACGCTGCGGCGGGAACATCGCCAATGATGAAAACGTTGTAGCGGCCCGGATCAAACCACGTCGGATCGATCTTCGTCTGCACGGCCAAGCGACCGCGCCGGACCTCTTGGAAGTCGAGCTGAATCTTGTCAGCCCCGTTGACCATGTTGAGCCACTTCTGCTCGGGCCGCGCGGTGTCGAAGTAGGCAACGTTCAGTCCGCCCTGTTTGACCGTGATGATTGTCGCGCGGGTGTTGTTTCCTTTGAGCAGTTCGCCCTCGGCCGCTTCCACCTCGATGCCGACCTTCAGCTCGCCCGGAAATTGCGGTGAGAACGACAGCTCGATTGGAATCGTCTCGGAGTCCAGTTTGATCTCGTACTCCTGCACCGTCTTTGTCTGTGAGTTGAGCGGCGCGGGCTTGAGTTCCCCCGATTCACCCGCCGGTTTGCGACCGCGATCTTCGACTAGGACTCGCACACGGACTTTCTTGCCAGCCGCTCCGACCGCGCGCAGCTTGGCTTTGACCGGCACGCGGTTCTTCTCGAAGACGACTTCGGGGATGACGAGGTCTTCGACGGCGAGGTCCAAGGCCGCGGTCGAGATCGACGACGCACCGTAGCCAACCGGATAGACCGTGACCTGAGCCTCGGCCAGCTTACGGGCTGCCGAAAACGGGTCTGCATCGAACGGTGGCATCGCGCGGTACGCACCGTCCGTCAGCAGTAACAGCCCGAGTGTTCGTCGGTCGCGCACTTCACGGAGCACATCCTCGAACACTTTTCCAAACGCGGTCTGGTCGCCAGCCGCTTCGGTCAGAGTTGCGTCGAACGGAGACATTTCACGCCCAAAGTCGAACTGCCGGACTTCAACCTGCTTGCCGAACTCTTTCCAACGCGGCTGAAGCCGTTCGAGGTCCGCGCGGATTGCTTGAAACCGCGTCTGCTTGTTGGGCATGTCGGCCGTGTTCATGCTCCGGCTGACATCGGCCAGAACGAGCAATTGGACTGGCGTTTCATCCGTCTCCGTCTTCTGAACGGCGGGGCGAAACATCGCGAGGATCAGCAACACGACCGCCAGCAACCGCAGTCCGAGCAGCATCCGCGCTGTCCCCGCTGGGACCGCCTTCAGTTGTGAACGGTACGTCGTCCAGACCAGCACCGTCAGCCCCACACTCGTCAGCACCACGAGCGGCCAAGACCAGATCGGTTCGATGCTGAGCGACATGCGACGGAGAAGTCCAAAGGGAGTGGCGACGAGATTCGGAGACACTCACAACGTAGCCAACCCGGCGGGAGACATGAAGCGACGCGGCGAACTCGATTGGTCGGACTTTTTGAGTTTGCGAGGTTGTCTTCGTTTAACCGCGTGGGCAACGCCCCGTGGGTCGATCGGTGAAGCAACCTCGAACACCGCTCGACGCGCGGGGCGTTGCCCACGCGGTTAAACAACCGAACTGTGTAATACAAAATTGTTTGGCGACGAGGCTCCGCCAGCTCCGGCTTGACCTGTTTTGCCGAATTGACCTATAGCTTGCGGCGTATCTCGGCCGCTGTTTCGGCCTTGGCCAACTCATTAGAAATTGACGGGCCGCACTGCATGAGATTGCTCGAACGCTATGTCCTGACCGAGCTGCTGCGGGTCTTCGGGATTCTCGTCACAATTTCGACATCGTTGCTCGTCTGCGTCGGTGCGTTTGGTCAAGCCAAGGAATATGGACTCGGCCATTGGCAGATTCTTCAAATCCTGCCCTTCATCGTGCCGAGTCTCTTGCCGTACACGATCCCCGCCACGTTGCTGCTCTCGGTCTGCGTCGTTTATGGGAGGATGTCGGGGGACAATGAAATCGTCGCGGCGAAAGCGGCCGGCATCAACGTGATGAATCTCATGTGGCCGTCGTTCTTTCTGGCCAGCTTGCTCAGCGTCGCCGTGTTGCTGCTCAGCGATCAAGTCATTCCATGGGCGTGCAAGAACATTGAGCAGATCGCCACGCTGGCGATGGAAGACATCTTCATCGACCGCCTCAAAACACAAAGCACCGTCAGTGTTCGCGAGCGAGACCGGCGGATCACGATCAATGTCGCCGGCGTGCGCGACCGAACGCTGCTGCAACCCATGTTTCGCTACGCGCCGAATGGCGGCGATGCGTACACGGTCACGGCGCGCGAAGCGCGGCTCAGCTTCGATCTGCCGCGACAACAGGTTTTGCTGGAACTGCATGGCGCGGAGTCGAGCCTGCCCGGAAATCAGAACTCCGCCTACATCAACTTCGACCGGATCGCCTTCCCCTTGAAGGAGCAGAACCAAAAGTTGCGCGGTCGCGACCTGAGCATTGATGGCATCCAGCGCGAGCTACCGAAACTGAATGCCGATTGCCAGCGACTCAAACAGTTGCAGGAGATCGAAGCCGCGATGGCCCTCGCCACCGGGAACTTCGACCGATTTGGTGAACCTTCGTTTCAGGCGTATCAGGCCGAGGCCCGTTCCTCGACGAGTGCCATTCGCCGGTTGAGAACCGAGCACCATTCCCGCTTCTCGATGGCGATCAGTTGCCTGTTCTTCGTGTTGCTCGGCAGCCCGTTCTCAATTCTGATGGCTCGCAACCAGTTCTTGACCTGCTTCCTATTCTGCTTCATTCCCATCCTGCTCATTTATTATCCGGTCTCGATCATGTCGCTGAACTTGGCCAAGACGGGAACGGTCGATCCCGCTTGGGCCGCGTGGGTCGCCAACGGACTGATCGGCCTGGTCGCGGCGTACGTCCTGCGGCGCGTGCTGCAACATTGAGAGCCTTGCTGTGAATCCTTTCGCGAAACTAGTGGTCGGACAACTTTGAGATTGCGGGGTTGTTCCACAACGAGCCCGACGCGCCAGCGAGGGCCAACCGTTGTCGAAAGTGAAGCCCTCGCTGGAGCGTCGGGCGAGTGATGAACCCCTCAAGACAAAGTTGTTCGACCACGAGGCCGGATGATTCATGATGAACCACGAAATACTCGAACGGCACGAAAGGGAAGAAGGGATGCAGAGGCCATCGCCTGTTTCAAGGTTGACGTGTCCGACAAAAGTAGCAGGCACACTCCGTGTGCCGTCCGCGAGACCGTGATTCGCCGAGGAATTCGGTGAACGGCACAGGGAATGTGCCTACGA
>JAYSQC010000501.1:0-5392 GCA_043721755.1 Schlesneria sp. | reverse complement strand
GCCTTCATCGCTCCGCGTGAAGACAGCCGAGCGCGGGGCAACCTTGGATCGCTCCGCAGCGGTATCATCGCGGGGAAGTCGGCCCGGCGCGAGTTCGATGCCGGGTTCACAAACAACGTTTACACATCATCGGCTGTCTTCACGCGGAGCGATGAAGGCGACATCGCTCCGCGTGAAGACCGCCGAGCGCGGGGCAACCTTGGATCGCTCCGCAGCGGGGCCATCGCGGGGAAGTCAGCCCAGCGCGAGTTCGAGGCCGGGTTCACAAACAACGTTTACACGCCATCGGCTCTCTTCACGCGGAGCGGTGAAGGCGACTTTGGCGGGATGGCCCGGTTTGATTCGGGAGTACGAACCGGCGTGCCTCGGCGGCAAACCCTCGGATCAGTCGTTGAAACTTCGTTCGTGGAAAGATGGAACGGGACTGGTTAGCATCCCGCCCCGCTTGCCCGTCGAGTTCTCAACGGGCCGTCATTTCGCGGCATTCAGGAGCTGTTGGCAGGGACGCGCGGAATCTCCAATCTTCTTCAATGGTGGACACAACGATGAGTAACGAAGGAAACGCAGCCGTCGCGCCTAATGCGCAGCGACTGTTGTGGGCAGGCTTCATGGCGATTCTCGCGGCGGGCGTCGGCTTTGCCATTCGCGGCGGGATTTTTGACAACTGGAAAGCGGCGTTCAATTTCACCGACTCTCAGTTGGGTGCCATCGGTGGAGCCGGGTTCTCGGGCTTCTGTTTCGGGATCATTGTCGGTGGCGTGCTGTGCGACAAAATTGGCTATGGCAAACTGGTCGCGACCGCATTCCTGCTGCACGTTCTCTCGGCCGTGGTGACCTTCGGAGCGTCCACCCCCGAGAACGCCTACAACATGCTTTACTGGGGCATGTTCCTGTTTGCCCTCGCCAACGGCTGTCTCGAAGCGGTGGCAAACCCGCTGATCGCGACCATCTTCCCGAACAACCGTACTCACTACTTGAACATCCTCCACGCCAGTTGGCCCGCCGGTTTGATTCTCGGCGGTGCGCTCGGTTGGATTCTTGACGACCGTATGAAGCTCGACTGGAAACTCCAGTTGTCGCTCTATCTGATCCCGACCGTGATCTACGGGGTGATGTTCCTCGGCCAGAGCTTCCCGAAATCGGAAGCGTCACAGAAGGGACTCAAGCTGGGAGACATGTTGAAAGACGTGGGCCTGCTCGGTGGCTTGGTCGTCTGCTTCCTCGTGTCGATGTTCTTCGGTGACGTGTTGAAGCCATTGCTCGGGGAAGACAACGCCAAGTACATCGGTTACGCCGTCGGTGGTGCCCTGCTGATGGCCGTCGGCATCGTCACCAAGTTCTCGATGGGGTCGGTCCTGCTGTTCGTGCTGTTCATCGCTCACGCGCTGGTCGGTGCGGTTGAGTTGGGAACAGACGGCTGGATTCAGAACATCACCGGCAACATCCTCACGTCCGAACAAGGCAAGGTGCTGTTCGTGTTCACGTCGGCGTTGATGTTCGCCCTGCGGTTCTGTGCGGACTTCATCGAGAAAAAGCTTGGAATGTCGCCAGTCGCCATCCTTTTGGTCAGTGCCATCCTGGCTTGTGTCGGATTGAACCTCACCAGCGGCATCAACACGTTTGCGAGCGCCTTGGTGGCTCTGACCGTGTACGGGATCGGCAAGACGTTCTTCTGGCCCACCATGCTCGCGGTGACTTCTGACCGCTTCCCGCGCACGGGAGCCATTGCGATCAGCATCATGGGCGGCATCGGCATGATGTCCGCGGGACTGATCGGATCACCCGGCTTGGGCTACTCGAAAGATCGGTTCTCGGGAGAAGCGTTGAAGGCTGCGGCCCCCGCGTCGTTCGATGAGTTGAAGAACGCTCAACCGAGCAAGTTCCTCTTCTTCGGAGACGTGTTCGGTCTGGACGGCAAGAAGCTGGGTGCCGCTCAAGAGAAGTTGAACGAGGCTCGCAAAACTGCAGTCGATAGCAGCGCTGCGTTGGCCACGTTGTCGCCCGACGAGAAGGCGCTCGTCGAGTCAAGCATCACGGGTGATCGCAAGACGCTCGTCGCCGACTCGTTCATTCCCGGCACGATGGCGGTGATTTACCTCGCCCTGATGATCTACTTCAAAGCGATCGGCGGCTACAAGGCCGTGAAGATCGAGAGCGGGACCGCTCTGGGGACAGCGGAAAGCTGATCCTTCACGCCATCGAGTGCAGGCGACTGACGATTGAACTTTTCCACAGCCGGGAGTGTCTGCGAAGATGCTTCCGGCTGTGGTCTTGCATGGTTGCTGAAAGCGATTGACGAGTGATGATGCACCCTTCAATTCAGCGTGAGTTTGCCATCGAGATCGTTCGCAAATTGCGAGCGACCGGGTACGAAGCGCTCATGGCGGGTGGCTGCGTTCGAGACCTGCTGCTAGGGCGCGAGCCGAAGGACTACGACGTGGCGACGACCGCGCGGCCCGAGCAGGTTCGGACGCTGTTCGGTCACGGGCGGACATTGGCGGTCGGCGCGAGCTTCGGCGTGATCGTGGTGTTGCCGCCACGAGGAAGTGACGCCGGGCAGGTCGAGGTCGCGACGTTTCGCACCGAGGGACCGTACCTCGACGGACGGCGGCCCGAGAGCGTCGCGTTCTGCACTCCCGAAGAAGACGCCCAGCGGCGCGACTTCACGATCAACGGGATGTTTTACGATCCGATTGAAGCTCGTGTGTTGGACTTCGTGGGTGGCGAGGCCGATCTCGCGGCGCGCGTCATCCGGGCCATCGGCGATCCGCACGATCGAATGCGCGAGGACAAGCTGCGGATGCTGCGAGCGGTTCGCTTCACCGCGACGCTCGACTTCGCCTTGGACGAAGTCACGGCGGCGGCGGTGCGCGAGATGGCCGATCAAATCACCGTCGTCAGTCATGAGCGGATCGCTCAGGAACTGAGACGCATGTTGAGCGATGTGCATCGACGCCGCGCGGTCGAGCTGTGCGAGGACGTTGGACTGCTCGCCGTGATTTTGCCGGAACTCGCCGTCGAACCTTCTGACTTTCTGAGCGGGGGACGTGAGTCCCCTGGTTCTTGGATCGCCGCTGAAAAGAGAAGCGAAGAACCAGGGGACTTACGTCCCCCGCTCAGAAAGAGAACGGGCGAGCTGACGCTCGCAATGCTGTCGTTGCTGGAGGCTCCGTCGTTCGAGTTGGCGTTCGCGGCACTGCTCCATTCGTTACCGTCCAAGCCGGTCGCCCACGACCTCTGCCGACGGCTCAAGCTTTCCAACGATGAGACCGATCGGATCGTGTGGCTCGTTGCCCACCAAGACGATCTCACCGAAGCTCCGTCGTTATCGCTGGCCCGTCTCAAACGGACGCTGGCTCACCCGTATCGCGATGATTTGCTAAGTCTGCTGCGCGTCAGACGGCTCGCGGCGGGACACGACATGCGCCCCGTGTTGTTCGTGAGCGAGTACCTCGCTCGTACTCCTCAAGCCGAGATCAATCCGCCACCGCTCATCACGGGAGATGACTTGAAGTTGCTTGGCCTTCAGCCCGGACCACGCTTCAAAACGCTGCTCGATGACATTCGAGACGCTCAGTTGAACGGCGACATCAAGACCTGTGAGGAGGCTCGGACTCTTGTCCAAACTGCGATCCCATCCGTTTGAACAGTCTTTTGGCGTCTTGTTTTCGAGCCATTTGCAAACGCGGAAAGCCTCTGAAACAATCCCGCCCCGCGCGGCAGATCACGAGGTATCCGGAGATACGTTCAGCAACGCGTGAGGCATTGTCTACGCGGTTAAGGGCCTGTTGAAGAACCGTAGGATGGACGCCCTCGTCCGTCCTCTTTGAATTGGAAAACGCTCGGACGAGGGCGTCCAAGTTACGTTTATCGTTTCTGCGCAGACGCGCACTCACAAACATCATTCAGAACAACGGAGTCAGACATGGCGAACGACAAGGTGCGCATCGCGATCATCGGTGCGGGGTTGGTGTCCGACTTTCATCATGTGCCGGGGATCAAGCTCGATCCTCGCTGCGAACTGGCGGCGGTCTGCGATCCGAACGAGCAGTTGCTCGACCAGCGGAAGCACGAATGGGGACCGGCCAAGTACACGACCAAGTACGAAGAGATCGCCAGCGACCGTGACATTGACGCCGTGATCATCGCCACGCCGAACTTCACGCACCGCGACATCGCGCTGGCCTGCATCGACGGCGGGAAGCATGTGATGTGCGAGAAGCCGCTCGGCGTCAGCTATGCCGAAGCGAACGAGATGTATCAGGCCGCGAAGGCCAAAGGTGTGCGGCACATGACCGCGTTCACGTACCGCTTCGCCCCTTCGATGCGCTATTTGGAACACCTCGTGAAGAGCGGGGCACTTGGCGAACCGAGGCACTTCCGCAGTCAGCGGTTTCTCGATCTGCCCGAGACCAGTTGGGGCTGGCGTCAGTACAAGAAGCTGGCCGGAGCGGGAGACCTGTACGACATGACGATCCATCGGATCGACTTCGCCCAAAACCTGATGGGGCCGATCGACTCGGTGTGCGGCGCGGTCAAGACGTTCGTCCCGCGTGACAAAACGGCCGACGGCCAGCCGTGCGATCCGTCCGAGGTCGATGACTGGTCCGCTTTGATCGGCACGTTTGCCTCCGGCGCGGTCGGCGTCTGGGAGGGCAGCACGCTCATGAAGGGACACCACAACAGCGGCGTCGGCTTCGAGTGGGCCGAGGTCAACGGCAGCGAAGGCTCGGCCGTGTATCAGCTCGTCGATCCCAACTACATCCTCGTCGGCAAGCACGGCGGCACGATGGAAAAATCACTCGTCCCCGCCGAGTTCATGAAGCCGGCGGGCAGCCCCCGCAATCCGGCCGAAGGAAAGCCGAGTACGGTTTTCCGCTATGACCTCGTGTACGAACTGGTCAGCGCGATCATCGAAGGCCGAGACGCCAGCCCCGGTTTCGATGATGGAGCCAGCGCTCAAGCCGTCGCCGACGCCACGCTGCAATCCTTCGCCGAACGCAGGTGGGTTGATGTGCCGCAGTGCTGATGAGTTCGCACGGGGACGTTGTGTTGTCCGGCCCGCCAGTGAGGTCAAGCCGTAGTAGCACTCCGTGAGCCGGATCCTGAGTGCATCGACGGGCATCCAAAAATCAAATCGAAGTCCAAGAAATGAAAGCGGTGATGAATCCCCGCACTCCTAAAGATGACAAAAGTCCAACTTACAGCCTGTTGAAAAAACGTAGCACAGGCGGCCTCGCCGGTGATTTCTTCGAGAAAGACGAGCAGGCGAGCCGCCTACTCTGATGTTTCCGACAGAAGCTGAAAGAACCGAGAAAGTAGGGTGGGACAAGCTCGCTTCGAGCGCCGGCCCACCAGAATGTCTAGTCGTTTTGCATGGTGGGCCGGCGCT
>JAYSQC010000500.1:0-1319 GCA_043721755.1 Schlesneria sp. | reverse complement strand
TTTGCGTGCTGCCGCGTAGATGCGTTTGAGAAACGTCCGATCGCCCGTCGTGTTGTAATGGTGCCACAGGGCTAAGATCAGGAGCGGTGTGTTGTCGTTGATATTGAGCTTGTAGTCGGCCGTCTTCCCCGTTCGGACGTCGTAATACTCAACGACCATACCTTTACGCTCGAGATGCTCGGCGTACCAGAGCAGCGAAGCTTCGGCGAACTCTGGAACGATGTAATCGGCGCCAAAAGCGAACCAGGCGGTATCGCGCCCGACGCTATTGTTGGAGCGCGCGGGATCGTTGACGAAACTCCAGCCGGTCGGCGCGAGCAACATCGTGCGCAACATGTTGGCTTTCGCCCAAATGACGCCGGCATTGATTTGAGAGTCCGGAGTGAGCACGACCGAGCGATTGAGAACATCGGTATAGTACGACTGCGTGGCGCGAAATGCATCCGCTGCGGAGGGGAGCGTGCGCACGAGCCCGAGCGCCGCTTTCTCGCCCTCGAGCGAGAAGGTAACGGTGCAAGAGAAGCTTGCCCGTGCCCCCGGTCGGAGCGCATGGCTCACATGCAGCACGCCCAGCGGATCGGTCGCGGGCGACGTCGCTTTATTGGCGAGAAGGCCGGGCGACGTACTCGCGATGGCTTTCCCATGGTTCATGGTCGTTTCCCAACTCGTCACGGGTACCGAGCACGTGATGAGCCGGGCGAACGACGGATCGGATTGGTTCCATGCAACGATGGCGTTGCGGCGTTTGTCGAATGTGGAGACGACGTCGTGGCCCATATCACCGCGGAGTTGAGCGAAGACGTAGGTCGCGATGTGGAGCGTGGTATCGGTCGTGTTCGAAAGTTCGATCGTAAAGTAAACGGCAGGAGGATCCACGTTCGTGCCGCGGGGGCTGCCGCTGAGCACGAAGATATTTTCACGAACTTCAGCACCATTCGATAATTGGTAAAAGTGCTCTTGATGCGAAGGATGAAACCGAAAGCGTCCCGGCAGGGCCGTGAGCGGGATTCCCGTGCGCTCGTCCCAGTGCTGTGGAACGATCGTGCCAATCGGTGTTTTCCCGTAGTCGCTCGAGTAGATTTTCTCGACGGCTCCCGTGGATTTAACGATGCAGACGCACTTCGGGCCGCCGAGGGTACTACCGGCGGAAACCTGCCGGTCGTCGATATCGTAATACGCGCCGCGTCTACCCGTTCCGATCACACCGGGCAGATCTGCTTGCTTCTTCATAGGCTTCCAGCCTGGTTCGTCATGCCACCGTCGATGACGTAGGTCGACCCCGTGATGTACGCGGCAGCATCGGATGCGAGGAAGACCAC
>JAYSQC010000499.1:0-17933 GCA_043721755.1 Schlesneria sp. | reverse complement strand
CGTGAGCGAGGGCGATGAAGGGAAACGCCTCTTGCCATCGTCCTCGCTCACGCTTCGGGTTAGTAAAGTAAGTGCCATTGGGCTGACGCCGCCCCGCTCAGATGTCTCATCACTGACCGCGAGCGTGCTGTTTGAGCGGCATCATGGCGACACGGCAACCATTCGCACAGTCCTCACAACGACACGCCCGCCTGCTTGAGAGCCGATGCGAGCGGCCTGTGGATGTCGGTGATGGGTGGCTCGTGGCGTGGCTCGGCATCGAGCATGCGGACCAGCACTTCTTGAGTCGGGCAGGGCATCTCGATCCCGGCTTCGCGGAACCGCGCATGGATGGCCGTGTGCAGGTCGTGGCTCGCTTTGCCGCGATCCTTCATCGTCGCGAGGAAGCCACGCAACACGAACAGCAAGCCGTTGGTGCCGATCTCCTCCAACGCGGCACTCGGCGCAGGATCCTTCAACAGCAGCGGATGCTTGTTCGCGAGGTCCAACAACAACTCGCGGACCTGCTGCGGATCGTTGTCAGGACTGACATGAATCTTGATCGCCAGCCGATTCACGCTGTCGCTGAGTGTCCAGTTGAGCAGGTTGCCGGTGATGAATGACTTGTTGGGAACGATCAGCTCGCGTCGGTCGCCATCAATGATCGTCGTCGCGCGGAACCGGATGCGCGAGACCGTGCCCGTCGTATCGCCGACCGTGATCACATCACCCACGCGCATCGGTCGCTCGAACAGCAGGATGATCCCCGAGACGAAGTTCGCGAAGATTTCCTGCAAGCCGAACCCGAGTCCGACCGACGCCGCTGCGACCAGCCACTGCACACTGTTCCAGCCGACTCCAATTTGAGCGAACGCGAGACACACACCCGTCATGAAGATCGCGTAGCGCACGAGGCACGTCGTCGCGAAGCGGGCCCCGGCATCGACCGAGAGATGTTCGAGCAAAATCACCTCGACCAGACCGGGGATGTTGCGACCGGCCACCACCGCGATCCCCATCACGAGCAGTGCCAATCCGAGATTCGCGGCCGTGATCCGCTTCGGCCGCTTCACCACCTGCACGACCGGCTGATCTTTGGCATCTTTTCCCGCGACAACCTCTTCGACCGTGGTCTGCCACAGCGGGACACGATCGAGAATGTTGAGTGCCGGGGTCACGTCGGCCCACACGAACCACAGTCCCACCACCGCGACGGTCAACAGTCCCGTATCGAGCAAGCTGCGAATCTGCGTGACGATCTGAGTCAGGTTCAATCGGAAGTCGGGCCAGCGCCATTGAGGGAACAGGAACTGAGTGTTTCCGTTGGTCTCGGGTTGCTTGCCGGCTTCGGCGATCGCTTGCAGTTCCTCGGCTTGCAGGACCGCCATTCGCCGCCGTTCCAACGTGATCCAGCGCAGCACGCTGGCTCGCAACAGGAGCAGTCCCACGCCCAACCACGCACTCGCTTGGAGTCGCCAGGTCAGTTGCAGCGCCGTGTAGAAGTAGCCGGTCCAACTGAGCAGCAGCAGTCCGATCGGCAACGTCACGCCGAGAATGCCGCCGATGTTCGCGAGACGACGCAGCCAGACATCGGTCTCATTCTCCGAATCTTCCGCGCGACGCGACGCCTGCAAATCGGCCGCGTTCGTCGAGCGAATCGGCTCAGCCGCGCGCGGGCTGCGCGGAAAGGCCATCTGACAAAACGCGGCCAGCAGCACCGCAAACGCGAGGTACGCGAGGCGTCCCAACGAATCGAGCCGCTGCTCGTCCGAAGTCGCCTCCACCATCGCAACCAGTCCGATCAAGACGACTCCTGCCGGAAGGAACCAGCGCAGATGACGACGCAGACGCAACACGACGGCTGGCGACCAATCGAAGTGTTGTTCGGCCAGCCCGCCACGTGAAACGATCAACCGCAGCAGTTCGAGTGGCACGGCAAACGTCGCCGCGCGGAGCAGCCCCAGCGCGACGGCATGCACGAACTTGGAAGCCGAGGCGCTGTGGTCGAGTCTCCACCCGACGAACGCCAGCAGCGCGGGAACGACCGCCGCCAACAGCAACGTCAGTGCGATGGCGCGCACCGTCGGCAGCAACTCGCGACACGCGGCATCGGCGGCGGTGGCCCCCAATGCGCGCAGGCGACTCCGCAACGTCCATCTCAAGCCGACACAAATCAAGAGCGTGACGAAGGCCAACGAGTACGGCAGCGGTTCGCGTTGAATGTCGCCGCGCAGCGCATCGGCCACCTTGAGCCAGTTGGTTCGATCCAACAGCCACGCGACGTGACTGACCGCGCGTGTGCCGTGAGGCGTGCTGAACACGGTTCCCGTCCGAATCCACAGGACGCGCTCGTCGATGTAATCGGAGTAGGCGCGTGTGGCGTCACGCAATTTCCGTTCGTAGATGTCGAGTGAGACGAGTTGCTCGAAATGTTTGCGACTGTCGTCGTTGAGCTGCTCCAAAAATTCGCGACGTTGTTCGAGCAGCGGCTGCGCTTCATCGGCGAGACTCCGGATCGCGGCGGCTGGATGTGAGCTGGCTGCGGCCGCTGTTCCCGTCACCTGTTTGGCACCGGTTGCCGATTTCGTTTCCGAGGTCGTCGCCTCTAAAACCGTGGCCGCTTCGCCGCTCGTCAGTTCATGCGCGGTGCGAGTCGCCGCCGTATCGAGATCGCGGAGCAGCGCGAGGTCCGCCTCAAGTTGGAACATTCGCATCCGAGTTTGGCGGACGGTCTCGCCGCGTTGAGCCAGTCGCGCGTGGAGGCCGCGCGTATCGCCGAGTTTGGCCCGCTGCTGTCGCAACAACATGCCGATCGACTCGGTCAACCCGACGGCTTTGACCATTTCCTGAGTCCGATCGAACTCCGTTTGCAGTGCCGTGAGTGCCTCAGTGGTTTGATCGATGCGGTGGCTGGTTTCCTTCAGCGCGGCCGCCACGTCGCGGCTCTCCTTTGCCAGGACCAGGTTCTGCGCCGCGACCGGTTTCATCTGCTCTGAGGCGCGCGTGACAGCCAACTCCGCCCGTTTGACTCGGTGGTCCGCTTCGTTGCCGCGCCGCTGATCGACGGCTTCTTGCAAGACCTGCACCTCGCCCTCGACAAGAGCCAGTTCTCGCTCGGCGAGATCGCGCAGCGTTCGCAACAGATCGGTGGCGTCGTCCGATTCGCACCACGCTTGCTCGGCCGCCAACGCCGCCCGCTCTTCGGTCGCCCGCATCTGGCGAGTCATCAACAGCGACTGCCGTGCGTGAGTCACCTCGCGCGGCTCATCCGGCGGCGCGGCCGATTCTAGCTCGTCTTCGATCGCAGCCAGGCGTTCCTCGACCTCGGCCAAGTCACGTGCGATTTCTTCTAGCCGAGGCATCTGCGCCCCGAGTTCCTTGTCGAGGGAGGTCGCGCGCGCCCGCAGGCCCTTCTCGGGATCATCGATCACCTTGCGGCGGTCGCTCAGCATCCGTTCGAGCTTCTCGACATCATCGCCTGCCGACGCCAAGGCTTCGGCCGCAGTCAGCGTCGTCCGTTCGGGTGTTGCCGCGAGCCGCTCTTTCGCCTGACGCAGCTTCTCACCGACCGAGTTCATTCGTTCGGTGAACGCTTTCGATTTCGCCGCCTCTTCGCCCGCGATCTCGATCCGCTCGATGGCCGATTGGTAAAGCTCGATGACACGCAGCTTGACCGCCGGTTCCAGCTCTCCATCCGACTGCGCCCGTTTAAGCCGCGTCTGCAACTCAGAGAGCGTCGGCCCTGACGCGCCCGTCGCGACACGGTTCTCCGGTGCCACACCGCCTGGTTGCGCGAAGAGACTCTCGCTGGCGGCGATCACCGCGAGGCTCACCACCAGTCGCAGTACCAAACTCTGTCGTTGAATCATTCGCATCGTCGCCACCCTGTCTGTCAAAGCGGGAGCGTGCGGAGCGAACGATCTCCCGGAGTTGTTTTTCACGCCGTGACGAATGAGACATCTGAGCGGGGTGGCGTAAGCCCCCTGGCTCTTAGGCGTCAGCCCGCTTTCAAAGAACTGTGGGGCTGACGCCACCCCGCTCAGAAACATCTCATTCATGACCGCGTTGCAGTCAATGAATGAGGCTTTCGACATCAAGCGGCGATGGGCTGTGGCTCAAGGACCATTGCGGGAGCGGTCTCTCCGATCACGGGGACTTCCGCGGCCGTGACCTCGGCGACGAGGGCGGCGTAGTCGAGCGCACCGGGACTCTTGGCAGCGTAGTCGAAGATCGACTGGCCGAAACTCGGGGCCTCGGCCAGCTTGATGTTTCGCCGAATGCGGCTGTCAAAAATCCGCGCGTTCTTCCACGGAGCCATCGGGTCGCTCTGTTCGAGGAACCGCACTAGGTCGTCGGTGATGTCGGCGGCCAGTCGCGTCGCGGTCTCGTACAGACAGAGAATGATGCCGCTCACCTTCAACTCGCGGTTCAATCGTCGCTTCACGAGAGCGGTCGTTTCAAACAGCTTCGACAAACCTTGCAGCGCCAAGAAATGAGGCTGCAACGGGATGAAGACTTCTTTCGCGGAAGTCAGCGCGTTGATCGTCAGCACGCCCAGCGACGGCGGGCAATCCATGATGATGTAGTCGAACGGCTGCTGTTGAAGCAGTCGGTCGATGGCTCCACGCAGGATCAGCTCACGACCGGGAGTATCGACCAACTCGACTTCGGTCGCCGCCAGATCGAGGTCCGAGGGAACGACCCACAGGTTGTCCACGGCCAATTGCTTGACCTCAGCCAACGTCTTCTTACCCGAGAAGACATCGTAGACCGTCGGAGTTTGACCGAACGCATCGACGCCGAGATGCAGCGACGAGTGGCCTTGCGGATCGAGGTCGATCAAGCAGACGCGGCGTCCCTGCTTCGCGAGACCTGCGGCGAGGTTCACGCTGGTGGTCGTCTTCCCGACGCCCCCTTTTTGATTCATGACGCAGATGCTGCGCATCGGGCTTCCTTTCCCAAGTTCGATCGAAACCGCGCTCTCCGAGGCGGGCAAAATTTGCCGGAACGATTCGGGCCGGGAATCTATCCGAACCCTCCAAACGCCGAAAGACGAGTTGGCCGCTGCGAAAAGAGATGCCTTCCCTGAGCGGGGGACGTAAGTCCCCTGAATCAACGTTGAACGGTAATCAGCGCGGATTCAGGGGACTCACGTCCCCCGCTCAGAAGGTCATGTGAGGGTGTTGTCACGAGTCGCGAAATGACAGAAGTCCGGCTTTTCGGAAAGCCGGACTTCTATCCAGTGATCACATGCTCAGTCCCAGGCTCACTCACCAGCCGAGCGACATGTTGGTCTCCACGGCCCGTTGGGCTTCGTGGAGATCGGAGCCGGTGTCCTGCATGTAGAGCCGGATCGCGTGGATCTTGTCCCCCTTCGCGCGGCTGAGGCAATCGCGGGCCTTGTCGCACGGTTCGAGCGACCCGTCGATCCCGAGCATTCTTTTGGAGATCACCCACACGTCGCGCGGACGCTTGGCGACGCGCTTCAACTGGTCTTCAGGATAGTTTTCGCGTGCGACCGCTTCCGCCGCAGCCTGATCGCTCGCCCAAGCAATCATGATGTGCGCGTTCGTCTCGATCTCGTACAGAGCCATGATGTCGCCTCTTTTTCCAAACAGGGAAGAACGGAACTCGGACCTGAGACACTGTCGCGCGGAGTATAAGCGTGCGATTCGAGCGGCGTCCACAATCGAGTTTGAGGCGGCGGGGAGGCTCAACGTCGGCAACGCACACCAACCCGAAGCGTGAGCGAGGACGTGAGCTGTCGCGTGAGCGAGGACGATCCGTGAATGCGGCCCGGGTTGGATTCGTGCCCGCTGGCGCGAACCTTCCTCGCTCACGCTTCGGGTTGGTGTGGGAGGTCGCGCGCGATCAACAGCAACGGTCGGCTCCAACGTGCAGCCACAGAGACGGTGTGGTCGATAACTTCGCTGGACTTCACGCACGCGGTTCTTTCACCGCGCGAAGTGGTCGCGGTCGGGCGAAGTCTGCGTGCGGGTTCAAGGCGGCTCAAGTCGCGTTGCGACGAAGCGTGCTGTCGAGCGGTCGGTTCTGCCGGTGTGATCGAGGGTGAATCGTGAAGTCGTCGGCCAGTCGTGCCGAAAGGGTGTCAGATATGCGGATCGTCGTTGTCAGTTCCGAAGCGGTGCCATTCTCCAAAACGGGCGGTCTAGGTGACGTGGCGGCCTCGCTGCCGAAGGCTCTCGCGCAGGCCGGGCACGAGGTCACGCTGATCCTGCCGCACTATCCGCAACAATTCGCCAAACAACCGGATGCACCGCCGATCACTTCGATGCCGTTTTCGATGCGAATTCCGGTGGGACACAAGAACGTGGATGCCCGCGTGCTGAAGGGACAGCTTCCGGGATCGAACGTCACAGTTTATTTGATCGACCAGCCGTTCTACTTTGACCGCAAGGGGGTCTATGTCGAGAACGAGCAGGACTATCGCGACAACTGCGAGCGGTTCGTCTTCTTCAGTCGTGCGGCCGTGGAAGTGGTGCGGCATCTCAACCTCAAGCCCGACGTGATTCATGCCAATGATTGGCAGACGGGTCTCGTCCCGGCACTCGTGGCGACCGAGCTGCGTCGCCAGCCGGGACTCGATCGCACCGCGACCGTCTTCACCGTTCACAACATGGCGTTTCAAGGCCGCTTCTGGCACTGGGACATGCACCTGACGGGCCTCGACTGGAAGTATTTCAACTGGAAACAGATGGAGTTCTTCGGGCATCTCAACCTGCTGAAGACCGGCGTTTCGTTCGCTGACATGGTGACGACCGTCAGCCCGACGTATGCCCGCGAGATTCAAACGCCCGAGTATGGCTGCGGTTTGCACGGCGCACTCAGCTCGCGCAGCAGTGATCTGGTTGGCATTTTGAACGGCGTCGATACCGAGATTTGGAACCCGGCCACCGACCCCTACATCGCCCAGCAATACAGTGCGGACTCGGTGGAGATCGGCAAAGCGGCCTGCAAGGCGGCGTTGCAGCAGCGACTCGGTCTGCCGGTGCGAGCCGATGTCCCGCTGTTCGGCAGTGTGTCGCGCATGACGGGCCAGAAGGGTTTTTCATTGATCGGCCAGTGTGCCGACGTGCTGCTCGATCAAGACGTGCAACTGGTCTTTCTCGGCAGCGGCGATCCGCATTACGAGGGGCTGCTCAAACAACTGGCGGTCTCACATCCCGACAAGGTCTCGACGACGATCGGTTACAACGAGGAACTGTCGCATCAAGTCGAAGCGGGCTGCGATGTCTTCCTGATGCCGAGCGAGTTTGAGCCATGCGGCCTCAACCAAATGTACAGCCTGATCTACGGGACGGTTCCCATTGTGAGATCGGTGGGTGGACTGGCCGATTCCGTCGTCGATGCCAGTGACGCGAACCTCGCGGCAGGAGCGGCCAACGGCTTCAGCTTTCACGAATTTCGCGGCGAAGTCCTCTTCTGGAACATCTGCCGCGCCCGGAACCTCTTCGCCGACAAACCGAAGTGGCGCAAGCTCCAGCAGACCGGCATGCGCCGCGACTGGTCTTGGAAACACAGCGCGGCCGAGTACGTCCGCATCTACGAACGTGCGCTCGGCAAACGAAAGCTCAGCTCGGAATGTGCAGGCGACGAGAAATAACGCCTAAAAAAACAATCACACAAACCGCAACTCTCATCCCCCCGTGACCTCCCGTGTTCCCCGTGGTTCATCATTTCTTCGAGGAGATGAACCACGGGGAACACGGGAGGTCACGGGGAAAGAGGAGGATTGTTGAGATCCAATTGAGTCGCCCACGTCATCGCAGGTGAGGCTTTGGTGAACCACATCAGCCCTACTGAACGCTGAAGTCCGGCTTTAAGAAAAGCCGGACTTCGAGCTGATCCTTCTACTGAGACCTCGCCCCTCATGCCTGCCGTCAACCTCGCCTTCGTCTGGCATCAGCATCAGCCCTACTACCCGGATCGCGTCGGGGGTGAGAACCCGATGCCGTGGGTGCGGCTGCATGGGACGAAGGACTACTGGGGGATGGCGTGGCACATCAAAGAGGTGCCCGAGTTTCGTTGCACGATCAATCTCGTACCCAGCTTGCTCGAACAGTTGCTGGCGTACACCGACCGCGGTGCGAGCGACCGGCATCTCGATGTCACGCGGACTCCGGCCGATGGTTTGAACGAAGCCGACGCACGCTTCCTGCTCGACCAGTTCTTCATGGCCAACCACGACAACATGATCCGCCCGTATCCGCGTTACGCGGAGCTGCACCAGAAGCGGGCGGCCACCAGCGATCCGTTCGAGCGGGCCATCAAGCGGTTCACCGAGCGTGACATTCGCGACCTGCAAGTCTGGAGCAACCTCACATGGTTCCATCCGCTGCTGTTCGATCTCGACTCGGACTTGAAGGCGTTTCAACAGAAGGGACAGGGTTGGACGGAGGCTGAGAAAGCATGGCTGCTCCGCAAGCAACTCGATGTTCTGCGGCAGATCATCCCGCTGCATCGGGAGCTGATGCAGAGTGGCCAGGTCGAATTGACGACCACGCCGTTCTATCACCCGATTTTGCCCCTCTTATGGGACAAGCGTTGTGCGCGACAGGCGATGCCCGGTTGTGTGTTGCCGAAGTTTTTGGACTCGTACCGCGAGGATGCCGTCGCGCAGCTCAAGAAGGGTGTCGAGTTCCATCGCGAGTTGTTCGGAGTGAACCCTATCGGGATGTGGCCGTCGGAGGGATCGGTCTCGCAAGAGATCATCGCGGCCATCGCCGATCAGGGGATCGAATGGATCGCCTCGGATGAAGAGATTCTGGCCGCGTCCACGAACGGCTGGGTCTCGCGCGATGGCGGCGGATACCTGCGCAATCCCGAGATGCTCTATCGCCCGTGGCGACTCGAAGAACAGGGCCGCCCGATGCAGATCGTCTTCCGCGATCATGCCCTCAGCGACCTGATCGGCTTTCAGTATCAGAGGTCCGACCCACAGCACGCGGCCAACGATTTGCTCGGCAAGATCGACGCGATTGGCTTCGCGACGGCACCGCACAACGCGGGACGACCGGCACTCGTCCCGATCATCTTGGATGGCGAGAACTGTTGGGAATACTTCGCGGATGGAGGCGTTCAGTTTCTGAGAACGCTCTATCGCAGTTGCGTCTCGCGCCCGAACGTGCAGCCGGTGCGAGTCCAAGATCACATTCGCGAGTTCCCGGCGACCGATCACATCTCGCACCTGTTCGCGGGGAGTTGGATCAACCACAACTTCGGCATCTGGATCGGTCACACCGAGGATCACACCGCGTGGGACTTGCTCCACCAGACGCGCGAGTTCCTCAAACAGACGGAGATCAATCAGGCCGAAGCGGCGCACCCGCTGGCCCCCGAGTTCCTCGCCCGCGCGTGGGACGAAATCTACATCGCCGAGGGGAGCGACTGGTTCTGGTGGTTCGGCGACGATCATTCGTCCGCTCAAGACGGGCTGTTCGATCACCTGTTCCGCAAGCACTTGAAGAACGTCTACATCCTGTTGAAGACACCGTATCCGCCACAGCTCGATCGCCCGATTGGTCGCGTCGGACAGAAGCCGATTCAGACCGAGCCGAAAGGTTTTCTAAAGGTGAAGATCGACGGCAGGCAGACGTACTTCGAGTGGATCAACGCGGGACACTACGTCAGCGGGAGCGAACGCGGGACGATGACGATGGTGACGCACGGCATCCTGCGCGAGATCTTCTTCGGTTTCGATGCCGAACGTTTTTTGCTCCGTCTCGACACGGCGGGCCGCGCATTGGACGACCTCAAAAAAGTCGATGAGATTCGGATCGGCTTCGCGGCTCCGAACGAAGTCGAGATTCGCATCTCGGGCTTTCGCGAGGGATCGTTGATCGCCGCGATCCAATTCACCGATCAAACCGTCGCGCTGTCTCAAGCCGAAGTCGCCGTCCACAGCGTCGTCGAAGTCGCCGCGTCACTCACCACGATGAACTTCGTGCGCGGTGCCCGCGTCGAGTTCTACGTCGCCGCCTTCATCAATGAACAATGCGAAGACCGAGTCCCTCGCGAGGGACTCCTCACCATGAACGAACCGACGAAAGATTTTGAACTCCAGATGTGGCAGGCGTGAAAGCGACAAGCTGTTAGCTTTTAGCGATTAGCTATAAGCCAGACAGAAAAGCATCTCAACAAAACCGTGGCTCCCAGCAGGCCCTTCTTCCTTCTCTGGCTCATCGCTAACAGCTAACCGCTAAGAGCTTTTCCATGCCCGAACTTCGCAAAGATCCGATCGTGCAACGCTGGGTGGTGATGGCTCCCGATCGAGCCAAGCGGCCTTCGGATGTCAAAGACGATCCGAAGTTTGTCGAGGGGGAGTTCGATCCGTTCGCCGAAGGGAACGAAGCGGCGACGCCTCCCGAAATCATGGCCTACCGCAACTATGGCTCACAGCCGAACGGACCCGGCTGGCGCGTCCGCGTCGTCCCGAACAAGTTTCCCGCGTTGCAGATTGAGGGGAATCTGGAGAAGCGCGGCGACGGCATCTACGACAGGATGAACGGGATCGGGGCACATGAAGTCATCATCGAATGCCCGCACGGTGAGACGAACATGTCTCGACTGAGCGTGGACAACATTCGCGAGGTCTTGTGGGTCTATCACGATCGCCTAGTGGACTTGAAGCGCGATCGGCGCCTCGTCCACGCGCTGATCTTCAAGAACAAAGGGGCACTCGCCGGCGCGTCGCTGCAACACAGCCACTCGCAACTCATGGCGACTTCGGTCGTCCCGATCACGATCTATGAGGAGATGTCGGGCGCGTTGGAGTTCTTCAACTACCGAGGCCGCTCGATCTTCGACGACATGATCCAACAAGAGCTGGCCCACGGATCGCGCATCGTGCTCGACACCCCCCACTTTGTGGTCTTCTGCCCGTTCGCCAGCCGCTTTCCCTTCGAGACGTGGATTCTGCCGAAGCAGCAATCGAGCCACTTCGAGAACATCACACGGCAGGCCATCGAAGAACTGGGGACGGTGCTCAAGACGATTCTGCGCAAGTTGGAACTCGCGCTGGACGACCCGCCGTACAACTACGTGATCCACACGGCCCCGTTCAATCAGCCGGAACTGCCGCACTTCCTCTGGCACATGGAACTCTTCCCCCGCATCACGCGCGTCGCGGGCTTCGAG
Organism: Schlesneria sp.; assembly: GCA_043721755.1. Lineage (GTDB taxonomy): Bacteria > Planctomycetota > Planctomycetia > Planctomycetales > Planctomycetaceae > Schlesneria. The sequence goes on along the minus strand of JAYSQC010000499.1, from coordinate 6,797 downwards.
TGGGGCAGCGGCTTCTACATCAACCCGGTCCTCCCCGAAGAAGCCGCTGCATTCCTGCGCGAGGTCGATTTGGACTGAGGCGTGCTGCTCTGTCTGCCACAAAGCGGCAACCTAAAGGAGGTGGCGGAACCACGGATTTCACGGATGACACCGATAAAGCGAAGACAGATAAGCAAAAGCGAAGACGGATCAGGCGAAGGCCAAGAACTCTCCTCCTTCATACGGCTCCTCTTTCATCTGTGAAATCCGTGCCATCCGTGGTCAGTCTTTTGCTTGACTCGGGCGTGCCATCACGTCCCTCCGAGTTGCGTGCAGGACAAAGCAGCGGCACTGCTTCGCCAGCTTGCCCGGTCGTCATGGACCTTGCAACCCGACCGAGTTTGGTTGCAGGTCGAGCGGCAAAATGACGATTGTGCGGACGGAGACATGAGCGTCAGACGCGACATGCTCTCACACCAACCCGCAGCGTGAGCGAGGAGTGGAGGTGAGCGAGGAACGAAGGTGAACAGCCATTCCTCGCTCACGCTGCGGGTTGGTGTGCCCCCTGACCTCACAGACAATCTCAACCCGCGAAGTGTTCCGCGTGTCGAGACAAGGACGTTCCGGCAATGACTGCTTCCGTTCGATTGATTCTGACGCTGCACAACCACCAGCCCATCGGCAATTTCGATGGCGTGTTCGAGGCGGCATATTGCGACAGCTATGCCCCGTTCCTCGAACTGCTGGATGAGTTCCCCGAAGTTCCGGTCGTGCTGCACATCTCGGGCAGCCTGCTGGAATGGTTGACGGAGAAACATCCCGAATACATCGACCGTGTGCGAGGACTGGTGGCGCGCGGGCAGGTTGAGCTGCTCGGCGGCCCGTTCTACGAGCCGATTCTCGCGTCGATCCCGCGTCGCGATCGACTCGGTCAGATGAAGGCGTACAAGCGGCATCTCGAACAGACTTTTGCCACGCGCGTGCGCGGCATGTGGGTTCCCGAACGCGTCTGGGAGCAGTCGTTCGCCGGTGACATCGCCGAAGCGGGGATCGAGTACACGCTGCTCGACGACACGCACTTTCGGAACGCGGGTCTGCACGACGACGAACTGCACGGCTACTACCTCACCGAGGAGAGCGGTCGGCTGCTCAAAGTCTTCGCGGGGGGCGAGCGGCTGCGTTACCTGATCCCGTATGCCGATCCGTATGAGACCATCCATCACTGCCGCAGTATCGCCGAACGGTTTCCGAACGCGGTGCTGATCTTCGGTGACGACGGCGAGAAATTCGGAGTCTGGCCGGGATCGAAGGACCTCGTGTATCGAGACGGTTGGCTGCGGAGGTTCTTCACCGCGCTGCGTGAGAACCGCGAGTGGCTGAACGTCACCACGATGTCCGAGACGGTCGATCGCGTCTCGCCGCTCGGCCGCATCTATCTGCCCGACGGCAGCTACCGTGAGATGACCGAGTGGGCGTTGCCGACCGAAAAGCAGACGCACTTCCGCGAGATGATTCGCGGGCAGGAACAACGTCACGACTGGCATCGCGTCAAGCAGTTCGTCCGCGCGGGCTTCTGGCGGAACTTCCTCGTGAAGTACCCGGAAGCGAACGAGATGTACTCGCGCATGATGCAGGTCAGCCAGCGGGTGGAAGAGGCTTCGGCGGGTGAAGTCGATCCGCGTGCGTTGCCGCTCATCGAGGAGGCGCGGCGCGAGCTGTATCGCGCTCAATGCAACTGCTCGTACTGGCACGGAGCGTTCGGCGGGTTGTATCTGCCTCATCTGAGAAACGCCGTTTACTCGAAGTTGATCGCCGCCGACACACTGCTCGAAGAGGCGGCCGGTCGCCGTGGACGTTGGGTCGAGATCAAGGCCGACGACTTCAATCTCGACGCGCGGAAGGAGATTCGTCTGGCGGGAGACCGACTCGTCGCGTACCTCGCTCCCGGCAAGGGCGGTCATCTGTACGAATTGGATGTCCGCGCGATCCGCACCAATTTGCTGGCGACTCTCAACCGTCGGCCCGAGCCGTATCACGACCGCATCCGTCAACATGCCGGTCAGGCGGCGCACGAGGGCGGCGGGGGAGTCGATCCCAACGGCGGCGTCCGCTTCAAACAGCCGGACCTCGACCAGAAGTTGCAGTACGACTCGTGGCCTCGCAAAAGTCTGGTCGATCATTTTTTGCAGCCGGGTCTGTCGCGCGAAGCCTTCGTGAACGGGCACGGCGGCTTGGGGGACTTCACGGAGGGGGTCTATCAATCGAAGCTGCGTCGGTCGGATGAGCGTGTGGAAGCGTGCTTATGGCGTGATGGTAATCTCGGCCCGTATCCCGTGAAGGTGACGAAGACGGTGGCACTCGATGCGGGCGACGGCAGCACGCTCGACGTGACCTATCTGCTGGAGAATCTTCCCGCTGGACTGCCGATTCATTTCGGGGTCGAGTTCAACTTCGCGGCGATGCCCGCCGGTCCGCACGATCGCTACTTCTACGGCGAGCATGGCCAATCGTTGGGAACGCTCGACACGCGACTCGATACGGAACCGATGTCGCGCATTGGTCTCGTCGATGAATGGCTCGGCGTGGACGCGGCCCTCGATTCGTCCGAACCCGCCAGCTTTTGGACGATGCCGATTCAGACCGTCAGTCAATCCGAGAGCGGGTTTGAGCTGGTGCATCAAAGCTGTGCGGTCATCCCGCACTGGCAGTTCCCAGCTCCGGACGATGGCTGCTGGCGCGTGAGACTCTCGCTGTCGTTTGATACGTCGGCGACTCAAGCGCGAGGATTGGCCGAGCGCGCATTCGGTCATCGCACGCCGGTCGATGCCACGCGGTGAGGGCGTCGGGAGTGAAACGTAGGGTAAGCCTCTGGCTTGCCCCTTTTTCAACTGCTTTCACGGGCAAGCGAGACGCTTACCCTACGTTTTTCAACAGGCTCCGTAGGACGGACGAGGCGTCCGTCCTACGGAACAAACGCGCTTCCTTCCCGATCGCCTTACTTCCCGTCGATTCGCAGCACGACATCGTCAGCGGTGAAACGGACCTTGGGCATTCCGGCGTACTTGTCGTCGTTGGCGCGATAGCCCGCGACGCAGGCCACCACTGTTTGATAGCCGAGGGCGTTCAAGCCGAGCAGTTCGTCGTACTTGGCCGGTTGAATCCCTTCCATCGGGCAGGTGTCGATGCCGAGCATCGCGGCCGTCGCCATGAATTGCCCGAGGGCGATGTACGCCTGAAGGCTGGCCCAGTGAGTCAAGTTCATCGCGCCTTTCAGCAAGCTGCCGACCATCATCCCACGGAAGCCTGCGAGTGCCTCGACCGATCCGCCACGCACCTCGACGATCCGCGCGAGGTGCTGGTCGATGTCGGCTTCCGACAGATCGCGTTTGATGGCCAAAACCACCACATGCGACGCTTCCACCACCTGCATCTGGCCCCACGAAATCGGCGGCAACTTGGCCTTCGTCGCGGGATCGGTGATGACCACGAACTTCCACGGCTGCAATCCGAACGAGGACGGAGACAAAATCAGAGCCTGTTCGAGCGTGGACCAATCGGCGGCGGAGATCGCCTGCGTCGCATCGAACTTCTTGGTGGCATAACGCCACTGCAACTGACGCAAGGCGGTTTCACGGCTGACAAGTTCATGGCTATCGAGTGGCATAGTCGATGAGTTCCTTGGCTTTGAGGATTGAGGGGCGGATCGAATCGTGGGGGGCGGCGAAACCTAATCGGGATGCCTACGCACAGCAATGAGTCACGCATTCCCATGGCACGACTCGAAGTCGTCCACGAGGTTCTGGGGTCGGGCGTTCAAATTTCAAAATTGGCCGATCACACGGCATCCCATTCTCAAACCACCCACACGGCCAATTTTGAAATTTGAACACCCGACCCCAATTCGACGACTGACCATTTTGGGTTGTGCCCGAAGGCTGACTCGTTTCACCGCGTGGGCAACGAGTTGACTTTAAGCCCTGCTCGCATCCTCCTCGGACTGACCGATGAACTTTCTCACCGAACTTCGCTCGCGACTGCGAACCGCCCTCGTCTCGTTCACCGATTCGCCCGACTCCTTTGCGGAGATGCTCAAGCCGACGCAGGATGGAAAATTTGGAGACTTCCAAGCCAACTGCGTGATGCCGCTGGCCAAGTTGAGCAAGCAGCCGCCGCGAGACCTCGCCGCCGCGCTGGTCGCCAAACTGGATGTCGCCGATCTGTGTGAGACTCCCGAAATCGCCGGGCCGGGCTTCATCAATCTCACCGTGCGGACGGATCGACTGGCCGACGAGACCGCGAAGTTGACGCGAGATGATCGGCTCGGCGTGTTGCTCGCCGCGACTCCGCGCACCTACATCGTGGACTTCTCATCGCCCAACGTCGCCAAGCCGATGCACGTTGGGCATCTGCGCAGCACCGTGATTGGCAACGCGCTCTATCGCGTCCTCGGGTTCCTCGGACATCGCGTCCTCTCCGATAACCATGTCGGCGATTGGGGAACGCAGTTCGGCATGATCATCTACGGCTACAAGCATTTTCGAGACGACGCGGCGTACCAACGGGCGGCCGTTGCCGAGCTGTCTCGCTTGTACCGGCTGGTCAATCAGTTGTCGGACTATCACACGCTAACGGCGGGCCTGCCGAAACAACGGACGGAGTTGCCCGTTCAAGAGCGAATGCTCGCCGCCGCGCGTCAAGCTGCGGCAGCCGCTCCTGCCGACAAGGACGCCGCGCGTTCCGCGCGCAAGGCCGAACAGGAACTGAACGACCTGCGCGGTGAAATCGCTTCCGCCGAGAAGAAGCTCGCGGTCGTCGATGCCGAATCCGCGCTGAAGGCTCTCGCCGCGGCACATCCTCAGGTGGCCGAGTTGGCTCGGCGCGAGACGGCCAAGCTCCACGCGGGCGATGTCGAAAACAAAAAACTGTGGGACGAGTTCGTGCCGCAGTGCATGACGGCCCTCGACACCATCTACCAACGCTTCGGCATCACCTTCGACATGGCTCTCGGCGAGAGCTGGTACAACCCGATGCTGGCGGGCGTCGTGGAAGAGTTGGAGCGACGCGGCCTGGCCCGCACCAGCGAAGGAGCGAAGTGCGTCTTTATCGAGGGAAACGCAGCCCCCTTCATCGTGCAGAAGGCGGATGGAGCCTACACGTACGCGACGACCGATCTCGCGACGATTCGTCATCGCGTCGAAACCCTTCACGCCGACGCCTGCCTCTACGTCGTCGATTCGCGCCAGAGCGAACATTTTCAACTGCTCTTCGCCACCGCGAAGCAACTCGGCTTCGACCAGACCGAACTGCGGCACGTCAGTTTCGGCACCGTCTTGGGCGAAGATCGCCGTCCGTACAAGACGCGTTCGGGTGACACGATCGGGTTGGAAAGCCTCCTCGACGAAGCCATTCAAAACGCAAAGAAGATCGTCGATGAAAACAGTTCCCACCTGACCGAAACGGAACGAGCCGCCGTCGCCGAACTGGTCGGCATGGGAGCCATCATCTACGTCGATCTCCATCACAACCGCGACAGCGACTACGTCTTCAGTTGGGACAAGATGCTGGCCACGACCGGCGACACGGCCACCTATATTCAGTACGCCTACGCCCGCGTCTGCGGCATCCTGCGAAAAGGTGAGATCGATGCGATCGCCCTCCGCGCGGCTGGTCACGCGATTCACCTGACGATTCCCGCCGAACGGTCGCTCGCCCTGCAACTCAATCGGTTTGCAGAGGCACTCAACGATGTCGTCGTCGATTACCGACCGAACTTGCTCACGCAGTACCTGTTTGAAACGGGCAATGTCTTCGCCCGCTTCTACGATCAGTGCGTCGTGCTTAAGGAACCGGATGAGTCTCTGCGAACGAGCCGCCTGCTCCTCTGTGACACCACGGCCCGCGTGATGAAGCAGGGACTGCAACTGCTCGGCATCGGCGTCGCCGAACAGATGTGAGGTTCCAACCTGTCGAATAACGTCTTCGTTTAACCGCGCGGGCAACGCCCCGCGCGTCGAAGGCGAAACGGCGTTCCATGTCGCTCGACGCGCGGGGCGTTGCCCGCGCGGTTAAACGAGGCTATTGCCTCGCCCACACCAAGGAATCCGCTCATGCACATCTGGGTTGATGGCGACGCCTGTCCGGTGGCGATCAAAGAACTGCTGTTCAAAGCAGCGGTACGAGTGAGGATTCAGGTCACCGTCGTCGCCAACGAAAAGCTGCGCGTTCCCGCGTCGGAGTTCATCCAAATCTTGGTCGTGGGTTCGGGAGCCAACATCGCCGACAAGCAGATCGTCGAGTTGGTCGCAGCCGGCGATCTCGTCGTCACCGGCGATGTGCCGCTCGCCGCACACGTCGTCGAAAAAGGGGCGACCGCCCTCGGCCCGCGCGGCGAACTCTACAACGCCGAGAACATGGGCGAACGAATCACCATGCGCAACCTGATGGACGAACTGCGCGGTAACGACCTCGTCACCGGCGGCCCCGCCCCCTTCTCGACCAAACACAAGCAAGCCTTCGCCAACCAGTTGGACCGCCTGCTCGCCAAACGCCGTCCCGGTGGTTGAGTCGCGATGACACCCACCCGCAGCGAGAGCGAGAGCGTTGCCCACGCGGTTAATTTCGTCTGTCTGAGTTCGCTCAATGTAGGGTAGGTTGTGCCACCAATTTACAAGCGAATGTGGCGGGCACAGCCCGCCCTACTGAACGTCAGACGGTCGAATTAACAGCCTGTTGAATAATGTAGGATGGACGCCCTCGTCCGTCCGTTTTCAACTAGAAAGCACTCGGACGAGGGCGTCCAAGCTACGTTTTTCAACACG
>JAYSQC010000498.1:0-17604 GCA_043721755.1 Schlesneria sp. | reverse complement strand
CTCCACCGATCCACACGGCCGACGACATGACAAGCTGACATCGCTTCGCGCTAACCACCCACTCCCCCACGCCAGCCCCGTGTGCGCGCTGGCCCTGGGGCTGCGGGGCAGGGCATTTACTAGGCTTTGTTTTGAAACTCACCCCACCGGGCTTGTCCCGGTGGAATCAGGTCTTTGCACTACTCGGCGTCACCGAAATGAGGGAGTAGTGCAGAGACCCGTAAACCACCCCGACAAGCGGGGTGGGGTTTCAAAACAGAGCCTAGCCTTCGAGCTTTGAACTGTTCCAATGTTTTGTTCTCAACACCCGAATTGCCTTTCGACGTTTGATCAAAGTCCGCCGGTTCGACCAGTGACTTCGGGTCGGGTGACCACCATGACCAGAGACTGTTGAAGACCACATCCAGATGTTTTTCGGAGGGACTGTGCGACGCTCCTTATGTCTGCCCCAAGTTTGTTCTTGGTTGACCGTAGCTGCCGCGATGATGGCCAGTGTTTGCCCATCGAGTTTGCAGGCTCAGTCGCCCCCCTTGGCCGCGTCGCCAATCAACGCATTGCAAGTCAGGCCGGTCGCTTCAATACCGGCGACGAATGCTCCGCTCGGCAATGCTGCGGTCGCTCCTGCGATTGACCCGCTGCTGACGGAACTCGATCGAGCGATCGAACTCACCAGCAAGCGACTTTTGACGGCCAACTCACACTCACCGTGGCAAATCTTCCACGGCATCCTCGCGATGAAACGCGACTTCCAACTGAAGCTGGGCAACGAGAAAGTCAACGCGATTGAGTGGATCGCCACCAGTGAGCCGCAGTTCGACAAACAGCCGCTGCTGCTCAAGACGGCGCATGGAGCCAAATTCCACCCGTTCACCCGCACGTATGCGTTCGAGGGACATCCCGCTCAGTTCATGGCGCTGATGACTCAGTCGAACCTGCCCGCCGATTACCAATTCAAGATCGGTGGCAAACAATTCATGCTGACCGACTTCATCAACAGCATCATGAAGGAAGTGAACTCGAAAGAGGAATTGACGTGGGTGTTGTGGACGCTGCAGCACTATCTGCGATCCGATGCCCAGTGGACGAATCAATTCAACGAACCATGGAGCATCGAGAAGCTCGTGCAGCTCGAATCCGCCGCGCCCGTCAACGGTGCCGCGTGTGGAGGCAATCACCGCCTATTCGCGCTCACGCGGACTCGCGACAAACATCTGCTGCGCGGCGGACGACTCGAGGGCGTCTGGGCGCAGGCCGACCTCAAAATCAGGCAGCACGTCGAACTGGCTCGACAACTTCAGAACACGGACGGGTCATTCTCCGCCAAATTTTATGAGGCACCGGGAGTCACGAACGATGTCAACAAACGCTTCAACACGACCGGCCACACCATGGAGTTCCTGTCGATCGGTGTGCCAACCCATCGACTGAATGAACAATGGCTGCGCAACGCGGCCTCCATGCTGTCGCGCGAGTTGGTCTACAACGCAGGACGCGCCATTGATTGTGGCCCGCTCTATCACACGCTGAACTCGTTAATGATCTACCGTGATCGCTTGCGTGAGCAGGATGCGGGTTGGCTGGCCGCGCAGGCCACCACTGCTCTCAAAATCGCCCAGGCCATTCCCGTTGTCACGCCTCCCGTCCAGTTAAAGATCGCTCCCGCAGCCCCCGTTCCGACAGTTGCGGATTCGTCCGCGACCAACGCCACGACAACAACTCTGCCGTCATCACCAATGCCAAAGTTGACCGAGGCTCCTAAACCGATTGATGTCGCCAAGCCAATGCCAATGTCTGCTGAGTCAGCGAAGCCCGCAGATGCAACGCAGCCGGTCGAGACCGCGAAGCCTGCCGAGGCCGCCACACCGAATGAGCCGACGGCTCCTGCCATGCCCTCGATTCCCGTGGAGAAGTCGGCGACGGTTCCCGTTCCCGTTGAGCCGAGTCCAAACGTTGTCGAGCCGTCACCGAGTAAGTTGTCCACGGCGATCAAACGCCCCGACTTCACCCGTTCAGTGACGATCCTCCGGACGATCGATCCCGGGCGCGTGGTGCGATTGCGTCCTGTCGAGCAACCTGCCTCCGATGGACGCCCGGCCCTACTTCCCGATGTGACCGCGACGCCGCTCAACGAATTCGAGCTTGCGATCACCGATGAGCAAGAGTCCTTCGATTCGACTCCCGGAACACTCAAGCCCCGTTTCGATGTGCCGCCTCGCGCCAGCCGGATCAGCGTCCCGAAAGCGGCAAGCAGCGGTGATGCGATCGCAATCCCACCGTCACTGAACGACGTGTCCGGTGATGAACCGGTCTCGGCCCTTGTCCCGGCGAACCAGCAGTAAGGATTCGGTGCAAAACAACTTCCCGCATTCTTGGCCTTTCCTCCCTCCCCTTGGCGGGGAGGGCCGGGGAGGGGGAGGATGGTCAGGTCGATTTGCTCCATCAGTGCCAGCGAGAAGACATCCACCGGACGCGGCTTCAACTCGACGACCACCCCACGGCGAGCCAGCTTGTAGGCTCTCTGGCCTCCGCCTTTGAGTGCCGAGATTTGCGGCGGTGTCTGCAAAATGGACCCGAGAAACTCGGGGAACAATTGCTCGATCTGCTGTCGTGTCACGCCGGACTAATCTCCCGCAGGAACGACTTGGCCTTCGATGACGTGTCCGACAGAACTCCAAGTCGTAGGCACATTCCCTGTGCCGTTCACCGAATTCCTCGGCGAATCACGGTCTCGCGGACGGCACACGGAGTGTGCCTGCTACTTTTGTCGGACACGCCGAATCTTCGCTTCGATGAACTCGAAGCTGCCTTCGTCTGAGGCCGGATCGGGGGTGGTCATGTGAACGTTTTGGGGAAAGTGAAATGGAAACTTGGTCCGGCAGAAGAACGCACGCTTCGATGGCTCGAAGCTCTGATCCCAAGCATCCCAACGCCGGAGCGCAGAAACGCGGCGGCAAGGCTTTCAGAAGCTCTCACTCTTCGTAGCAGGTTCGCGTGGTGTCGGTGCAGCGGTCGCCGTCGCAGATGCGGTCGTCGGGGCCATAGATTTTCTGAGTCTTGCCGCACCAGAAGTTGCCGTCACCGGTCACTTCTTTTCCCTTGGGCAGACCAGCGTTGATGTAGAGGCCCTTCGAGAGCAGGCTGCTGCAACGGGGGCCAGGTTGAAGCACTTCGAGTTGAGCGGACATGGCAAAGCTCTCCGTTCGAGAGTGGGGTGAATAACGAGTCCAAACACAATCAAACCCCACCGGGCTTGCCCCGGTGGATTCAGGTCTTTGCACTACTTTTTGCCAGAATCTTCGATGCTGCCAAGAAAACGCGAGAGACAAGTAGTGCAGAAACCCGCGAGCCACCGGGGTCGCGTTCGCACAGACCATCAGTGGCTTTCGGGCCGTGTACCCTACGTCACACGTCCAGCTTGCCGACAGCCTTGAGCAACGCCCGCTTCACAGCGGTTCTGGCGAGTTGGACTTTGTAGTCGTTCATCGAAAGCGGCGTGGCCTGGGCGACCGCCGCATCAGCGGCCATTCCGGCGGTGTCGTCGTTGACTTGCTGGCCAATCAACAACCGAGCCGCATCGTTCGCGAGCCACGGGACTGGAGCGACGTGACCCATGACGATGCTGGCTCGCCGAACGAGGCCACCTTCAACATCCACGCAAACACCCGCCGAGGCGAGTGGCCAATCGAGGCCCTCCGTTTGAAGAACCTCATACGTGGCGCTGGTCATGTTGGCCGCATCCGGCAGCCAGACGTGCGAGATCAGTTGGCCCGGCTTCAGCACCGTGTTGCCCTGAGCGTTCGTCTTCGGGCTGATGTAGAAGTACTCCAACGGCAACCATTCTTCATGGAGGTTGAGGGTGGATGGCTGAGGGTTGAGGGTCAGAGATTTCTGACCTTCCACCTTCGACGATCGGCTGTTCCCCGTTGAGATCACGCGGACCTTCGCCCCCCACGCGATCAATGCGGGAGCGAACCGCGACGCATTCACAAACTTCGCCGGGCCGCTGTTGCCGAAGATTGCGTGATAGCGGTTGTCACCCGTCTCGGGCAGCGAGACGCCGTTTTCCATCCCGAGCAATCCGTAACCGCCACGGAAGTACCAGCAGTTTGGCAAGTGGCACAGATCGCCACCGATCGTGCCACTCCCTTGGACTTGGATGGCCCGCACGCCGTCGATGACATCGAACAGCGAACGATATCCGCCGAGCAGCGGATGCTGGGCGAGGTCACTCAGTGTGGCGAGCGATCCAATCTGCACCCCGCCCTCGACGCGAGTCACTTCGCGCAACGACGGGATCCGTTTCAGATCGACCACACGCGACGGCGTGACCAACTCCGCCTTCATCAGGCTGACGAGATCGGTCCCCCCCGCGAGGACCGCCGTCTGAGACGGGTTTGATCCGAGGAACTCAACCGCCTCAGCTTCGGTTTCGGGACGAGCGTATTCAAAAGCCTTCATGCTCTGGCTCCTTTGTTTTCGGCAACTAGCCCGACGCGCGAGCGAGGGCTGAACATTCAATGGTCACGAAACCCTCGCTTGCGCGTCGGGCTGGTTTTGGCATCCGCTCTATCCCTTTTTGAGTGCGTCGAGGACTCGCTTCGGGGTCAGAGGCAGCACGGGGACGCGCACGCCGATGGCGTTGGCCACCGCGTTTGAGATCGCCGCGCCGGGAGCGATCACCGGCGGCTCGCCCAGGCCGATCACACCGCGCTGGTACTGGTCTGCGGGTTCGTAGAACTCGACCACCAGATCGCCGATGTCACCGATGCGCGGCAGCTTGTAATCGACGAGGTTCGCGTTGATGAAGCGGCCCGTCTTGTTGTCCATGATCCGCTCTTCGGTCAGCGAGTACGCGATCCCCATGATGAGGGCACCGTACACTTGGCTGCGGGCCAAGAGGCGATTCACGATCAGGCCGATGTCTTGTACCGCGACCATCTTGACCATGCGGACGACGCCGGTCTCGGTATCGACGGCCACTTCGGCCATTTGGACTCCACCGACCTGCTTGTCAGTCAGTTTCTCGTCTTCGGTGACGGGACCGCCTTGCAGTTCGAGAGCCATCGGACCAACTAGGCTCGCCGCCTGCTTCCACGAGCAGACTTCCTTGTCACCCGACCACAGCTTGCCATCCTTCGCCGAGAGGCTCGTGCCCTCGACGTTGTACTTGGCCGCGGCCAGATCGCAGATCTTCCACAACGCCTGCTGAGCCGTTCGTCGCACCGGTCCCGAAACACCACCGATCGTTGTGCTACCACCGGACGGTCCCGCTTTCGGGTACTTGTTGGAACCGATGCTCACCTTCACCGCATTGAGTGGCAGACCGAACGTATCGGCCGCGACTTGAGCGATACAGGTGCGAGTCCCGGTCCCAATGTCTTGGCTTCCCATCATCACTTCGACCGAGCCATCGGGATGAACCTTGATGGTCACGTTGGACTGATGCGGCCCGCCGCCCCAGGTATGCAGCGCGAGACCGATCCCGCGTTTGACGGGACCGTTGCCAGCCCCTTGTCCACGCGGATGCCACTTCGTTTTCCAGTCCATCAACTTGGCGGCGATCTCCAGCTCGGGACCATAGATGTGCGGCACGTTGGTCAGACTGAGGTTCTTCTGGAAGAACGACAAGCTGTCCATCCCCGCCTTTGCCGCCAAGTCATCAATCGCCGTCTGCGAGTACGCACACGCTTGAGGATGGTTCGGCGCACGCCACGCGCGGTCGGGACCACAGTTCGTGATGATCCCCGTCGCCGTGCGAGTCCGATTCGGGGGATCGAAGACATACGGCGTGACGGTCAACGCAACGGTGCCCCCCTTCGGTCCGTTGGTCCCCCAGTGATGACTGTCCCACGCGGTGATGTTGCCTTCGGCATCGCAGGCCGCGGTGACTTCGATGAAGGCCGACGGGCGATTCCCTGCGATCTGCATCTCGGTCGCGCGGTTGAGGAGCAACCGCACCGGCTTGCCCGTCTCTTTGGCGAGCTTGGCACACGCGACATCCCACTCATCGACGGCGAACTTGGAACCGAAGCCGCCTCCGATGAAATCGCACTTGATCGAGACACTCGCCTCGTCGATGCCGAGCGGTTTCACGTACTGGCCCGCCGTCCCCGAAACATTCTGCGTCGAGAGTGTGACATTCAACTTGTCGCCATCCCACGCCGCGTGCGAACCGTGTGGTTCCAAGCACATATGTGTGATCGTGTGAACGCCGTAGTAGCCCTTGTGGACGTGCTTGGCCTCCTTGAGCGCCGCCTCCACATCACCCTTCTTCTGATTGCCAAGCGATTTCGTGAGCTTGGCTTTCTCGCCACCATCGGTCACGTCAGCCGCTTCGGCTCCCTTGAGATCGGCTTCATCGACGAAGTGCGAGAGCACCTCGAACTTGATCTCGATCGCTCGCAGCCCGTCCTCGGCGTATTCGGGGCGTTCGGCGGCGATCGCCACGATGGGCCAGCCCTCGTAACGAACTTCCTGCCCAACTTCGGCCATCGCGAGGACAGCCTTCACGCCCTTCACGGCCTTCGCCTTGTCGAGGTTCAGCATCACGAGCTTGGCGTGAGCGTGCGGCGACGTGAACAGCTTCGCGAACAGCGTCCCCGGCGGGTTCGTGTCGTTCGCGTACTTGGCCTGCCCCGACGCCTTCACCGGCCCGTCGAGACGTTGAATTTCTTTTCCGACCAGCGTGTGTTTGCCTTGTGGCTCCCACCCAACTTTGCGTTCGGCCATCAGGCACCTCCCTTTGCCGCCAGAGGCGGTTTGTTCGAGCTATCGTTCGGCTCAGTGGTTCAAAACCGATGTCTTCCGAAAACTAGCCTGACGCGCAAGCGAGGGCTAACCGTGAATCGCAAGCTCAGCCCTCGCTTGCGCGTCGGGCTAGTTGTGAACTGTGACCTACGAAACAACCTTGGCAGTTTGAGCCGTATCAAACGCGGCTTGCAGGACACCGGCATACGTTCCGCAGCGACAGATGTTTCCACCCAGCCCCTTGCGGCAGTCGTCGATGGTCGCCTGCGGGTTCTGATTGCAGAAGCCGCGCACCGCCATGACGAAGCCCGGCGTGCAGAACCCGCACTGCATCCCGTCGTGCTTGCAGAAGTTGTTGATCACGTCGTCGGTCTTCGCGGGCGAGTACAGCGATTCGGCCGTCGTGATCTTCTGACCGACGACCTCAATCGCAAACCGCGTGCAGGAATAAACCGGCTTACCGTCGATGAGGACGGTGCAGGCCCCGCAGTTCGAGCGGTCGCACACGTCCTTGCAGCTCGTCAGGTTGAGATCGTTCCGCAGCGCATCCATCAGCGTGACGCGCGGCTCGACGTTCAGCTTCTGGTCCGCGCCGTTCACGTTCAACGTGATGGCTTGGGGAGCCGCACTGACGATCTTCGCTGCCTGCTGCTGAGCCACCGCCTGTTGCTCGGTGACCGCAGTGGCCATCGCGGTGGCCGCCATCGCGGCCCCCGAGCCTCGTAAGAAATCTCGCCGGTTGAACTCCGGGCGGGATCGGTTCGTTGAGTCGGATCGCCCGGCATCACCGGTTCGATTCGGTTGGTCACTGCGGTTGACTGGTTCACGGTCCATCAGCGGCTCTCCCTCCGGTTGAAGTTCTGGAGTCACGCACACATCACTGGAACAAACACCACGTTCGGCTTCGATGCCAAGTTCGACCATTGCGATCCACTTGCTGCAATCGAATTGAGTCAGTGCGAGATCGCCGAAAGAAATGAAGGCGACGACCAACTCAAAGCGGCGGGGATTCTAACTGGCCATCAAACGGGCACAACCGTCAGATCGGAATTTTCAGATGAGCGTCATTTCAGCGCTGGTCCGCATCGATTATCCGGCACTCATGACACATCGAGCCTCGGCACTCAGATTGAGACGGACCAAAGGAATCTCCGGTACGCAACTCAGAACTGCATCTCGTTCTTCACCCGATTCAGTGCGTCGAGAAGACCCAACTCCGTCGCCCACCGCCGCAGGTACTCTTCATCGAGTTGACCTTGAGCCATCAGGATGTCCATCACATCTCCAATGTCGCGTGGTCGTGACGCAATCAGTTTGAGCAGAATGAGATCTTCGGGAGAGACGACCCACGCGGGCACGCCGTCCACCTCCAAGCGCGAACGGCGTGCGAGCAGTGACTCCTGAAGCCGCGTCTCTGCCAAGAAGATGTCGATATCGACGGATCGCCCCCGCAACCATTGGCGGACTCGAACCAACGGCATCCCGCCAACTTGGTCAACCCAGCCTCGGGCGAATTCCTTCGAGACCGTGTAGCCGAGCTGGATCGCCGCATCGAACAACTCACTGATGCGACCGCGATCCAATCCGATCGTGAAGTCGAGATCATGCGTCGGGCGGGGAATGCCATGCACGCTGACGGCCAACCCCCCGATGAGCGCGTACGGTATTCCAAGCCGTTCAAACAACTCCACAAAGTCTCGAAACGGAGTCCCCAGATCATCGTCCATGATTACTTCATCCGAGCAAAAGCGTCGAGCATGGTTCTGGTCCGGTCGTCGTTCTGGCGTCGCAGGATTTCAAACCGGCGGTCGATCTCGGCCTCGGTCCCTCGAAACAACCGTGGCGTGTTCTCCCGGATCATCTCCAAGGTCAGCTTGAGCCGTTCGGAAGGGGTCATCTTCCGGTACATCTCCAAGGTTTCGGGGCTGAGCATGATTGGGTCTCCGCAGTGAGGACGCCGAAGGCGGGGTTGAGCCAGCGCCCGCGTGCCACCTTCGATCAGCGGACGCCAGTCTAGCGTCCGTCGTGGCTCCGAGAAACGACGCTTTCTGGCGAGGACGATTTGATGATCGCCATCACCGCCGTCATACTCCCGCCCGTCCGTGTCGAGAGATTCATCGGCGATGTTCGTCGGCCAGATCGACTGCGGGAATGACATCCCTGAGGGGAAATCCACAAAGGTCCAAGACATGAAGCTGCGAACGGCAATGAGTTGTGCGGTGTTGAGCCTCCCCATCCTGAGTGGCCTGTGTGCGACAACGGTCCACGCCTTCCCGCCGATCCCCGGTCAGATCAAAGAGGCATTCAAAAACGACAAGGACTACAAGCCGTTCCTCGACACGGTCGAGGCTCTCAAGAGCAAGTGCGATGTCTGTCACAAGCCGGGAGCCGACAAGAAGGGCAAGGGACACGGCCTCAACGATTTCGGCAAGGTCTATCACGACCGGTTTGAAGCCAAGAAGTACAAGACCGCCAACGAAGAGAAGAAGACCGACGAGGCCCTCAAGCTGATGAAAGCTGCCTGGGATAAGTCGATCACCGAAAAGAACGCTGACGGCAAAGTCTATGGCGACCTCATCCAGGCGGGCCTGTTGCCGAGCAAGAACGAGTAGCGCACCATCAGAATCAACGAGAGTGATCGAGACCGCTGGTAAACACGCTCTCAGCAGACGACCGGTCGCCTACGGGCCGGTCGATCAGCGTGAGGTCTTGGGCGCGAACCAATTGTCGAATGAGTTGACTGCGCGGAACCACCACATCGGGTGCCGCGACCGTCGGATGAACGACGACGCAGTCCCACTCTTGGTGCCCAAAGCTCAGCGACCAGTTCATGATCCACGAGTAAGCTCGCAGGAACTCTTCCTCGGACGCAGCCGTCGCGTTGGCGGGGATCGCGAGCACAACGAGATCGGGCTTCATCGGTCGCACGAGCGTCTTCGCGGTCTGCTCCAATTCCACGAGTGACTTCCCTTCCGTCGGCCACGTCGTGACTTCGACGATGGCGTTGGGGTGAAGCTGCTTCAGAGCTGGGCCGACGAGCGTGTCGAACGGCGGCATCGCGAGGACTCGAACCACCCTGCCCTCTTTCAGCAGTCCCATCGTCCTGGCAAGAAAGTCGTGCGACGGTCCAGTGTCGTCGAGTGAGGCATCGCGGCCCGTGATCGTACGACACAACTGTTCGGCCATGAGTCTGTGGCCGTCCATGTTCGGATGAATCTCATCGCTGAGCGTCGTGCGCCACCCCCACGCATCGCGCGCCCGAAACCGTTCGCTCGCAGCGAACTGATCGCAGACAGGAACGTCCAGCGAACGACCGGTCTCACGAATCCGCTCGCAGTAGCGAATCAGTTTTTCGACGGGCCGGCCACCCGTGTCGATGATCGCGTTCGGCGTACAAAGCACGACTTGAGCTTTCGTCGCGCGACATCGCTCAACCAGCGTCGTCAGGTTCTGAACGAACTGCTCTTCGGAGACGCGTGTCATGTCGTTCAGCCCGAAGCTGATGCTGACGAGCTGCGGAGTGTGTTGCAGGACATCGCGGTCCAATCGAGCCAAGGCCTCGGTCGTGGTGTGGCCGCTGATCCCTGCGTTGATAACTTGGACGTTCGCATTCGGAGCTACATTTCGCAGAGCCAGTTCGAGCATCTCGGGATAAGCCCGCCTTCCCCCCGTGTGGTAATACACGCCGGTCACGCTGTCTCCGAGGCACACGATTTTGATTGGCGACGCACCAAACTCGATCAGCGGCGGACTGGCTTTCAGTTGCGAGAAGACAAACCCGAACGCCTCCATCGCGTCGGCGTATTTCGTTTCGTGCCCGACCTCGGGACGATGAATGAGTCGCACGCGACGGTCTCGTTTTGCCAGCCCCTCCGCCAATCGTTGGACGCTGTCAGGCGGGACGAGCCGATCCAAACCACCCGTCGTCAACGCGATCGGCATCGACAGCCGCGCCGCGTTCAACTCGGCCGATCGCTGGCGATATTCCTCTGGCCGCTCCCGTTTGCTGCCTCCGAACGACGCCGCGATCGCCTCTTGAAACTGATCGTATTCGACGAGGTTCGCCGTCCCGTTCATCGAGACCACGCCGTCAATACGCTGCGGATGCAGAGCCGCGAACGTCAATGCTCCTGTGCCTCCCATCGACCCACCCGACAGCACGACGCGCGCGATGCGATACTTGGCACGCAGTTCCTCCAGAATTTGCAGCAGGTCCGCTTCCGCCGCCGGTCCCATCCAAGACGTGCGGGCGCGGTAGTCCGGCGACACGAAGATCATTTTTTCCGCCGCCGCGGCATCGCGCGCCGCCCGACATTCATCGCGTCCATCATTTACGAACTGCCAGCGGTCAGAACCATGCCCGTGCAGCGCGATCAAGACCGAGTGCGAAGCCCCCGCCTCAAACTCGCTGGGCAACACGACCACGTACCGTTGTTCGGTCTGGTCGAGCCTCGAAGTCAAGACCACATCCACCGGCTCACCGGCAACCAGGCCGCGACTCCCGGTGATCACGACCGCCCACAGTGATGCCATCGTCCACATCGTTGTCCACAATTGATGACGTATCAAAAAAGTTCTCCCGTCGTGAATGACAGACGCTCCCAAGGCATTCCTATCGCATCGCCGTTCTGGCGAGTAAACCCTGCGGGTGCCATCCCGCTGAAACCTGAAAACGACGGACTGTACTTGGCCACTCGGTGACGACTGACACTGATACCGACGGGCAAGAGTGCCCATCCTACGGTTTCATTCTGCGGTGCGTTCGTCACGCACCGGCATCGTCATCGGGGGCCGCTGGTTCGGGGATCAGGCTCAGCGTACGGAGCTTCGACCGAAGTGTCATGCGTGAGATGCCGAGGCGTTCGGAGGCTTGGGCTTGGTTGCCGCTGACGTGGGTCATCACTTCTTGAAGCACGACGCGGTCGACCTCTTGCAGGACGTGGCGGTAGAGGTCGGGATGGTTTTCGAGCAGCAGGCGTCGGACCAGTTGTGTCAGATCGAGCGGCGGGGTCGATGCGGGTGAGCGAGCGGTGTTACTGTCGGCGGATTGAGAATCATTGGCTCGCGACAACGCCGCCTCTTCGGGAAGGTCGAGTTGTCCGGCGGCGACGATTCGCTCAGAACGGCAGCTTTGAGGCAGGGCGTCCGGTGTGAGGATCGTTCCCGTCGTGTGGACCATCGCGTACTTGATCGCGCTTTGGAACTCGCGGATGTTGCCCGGCCAGTCGTGAGCCTGCAGGAGTTGGATGGCGTCGGGGGACGCACTGATGACGGTCTTGTTCATCTCGACATTGAACTGACGCAGGAAGTGGTCGAGCAGCAGTGGGATGTCGTCACGGCGGTCTCGCAGCGGCGGGAGTTGGATGGTGAAGCCGTTCAGACGATAGAGCAGGTCTTGGCGGAAGCGACCTTCGGCCACGTCTTTGGTCAGGTCGCGATTGGTGGCCGCGATGATCCTCACGTCGGTCTTCACGGTCGCGTTGCCGCCGATCCGCTCGAACTGCTGCTCTTGCAGGAGTCGTAAGGCTTTGGCTTGAGTTGCGGGACTCATGTCGCCGATCTCGTCGAGGAAGATGGTCCCGCCGTGGACCTGCTCGAACTTGCCGATACGCCGCTGATCGGCTCCGGTGAACGCACCCCGTTCGTGACCGAACAATTCACTTTCGAGAATTGCTTCCGGCAACGCAGCGCAGTTGATCGCAAGGAACGGCTGCTGGCTGCGCCTGCTGTAGTGATAGAGCGCCCGCGCGACGAGTTCCTTCCCCGTGCCACTCTCTCCGAGAATGAGAACCGTCGAATCCTGCGGCGCGATGCGGCCGATGTCTTTGTAGACCTCTTGCATCACCGGTGAGAGACCGATGATCCGGTCGGCGGCGAGGTCATCGGGATCGGTCTCCGCGAGGACGGCCGGGACGCGACTGAGTCGACTGACCTCGATCGCTTTGCCGACCACTTCCTTCAGCCGTTTGAGATCGACCGGCTTGACGAGGTACTCGTACGCCCCGCGTCGCATCGCCTCGATCGCCGTCTCGGTGCGAGCGAACGCCGTCATGATGATGACCGGCAACCGTGAGTCGATCTGCCGAATCTTGTCGTACGCATCCAGGCCCGACTGATCGGGCAGGCGCACGTCGAGCATCACCACATCGGGCCGCTTCTGTTTCACGAGGTCAATCCCCTCGCGCGCGGTTCCGGCAGAAATCACGTTGAGCGTCGGCGACGACAACGTCTCCTTCAACGAGAAGACAATGTTCGGCTCGTCATCGACGACCAACAGCGTGAACGTGGGCATGGGCATGAGGGAAACCAATGAATTGCGAACGGATGAATGCAAGGCCGAGTTTTATGGAATCAGCGCCTGTGCCACATGAATTGGAGCGGAGTCCTTCGTTTCACAGCCGCCTCATCGCTCCGCTTCAAAGTCGCCTTCAGCGCTCCGCGTGAAGAAAGCCGTGCGCGAGTTCACTGTGGATTGTTAATCCCGACGTCTACTCACAATCGGCTTACTTCACGCGGAGCGCTGAAGGCGACTTTGGTTGAGACTGCCGCTGGTTGTCATGCTTTATCCTTCCAACACCTGTTGCGGCGGCAGGTAGACCGAGAAGACCGCTCCGCCTTCCGGCGAGTTCTCGGCCGTGATCTGGCCACCATGAGCTTCGACGATGCGGTGGCAGATGGACAAGCCGAGTCCCGTTCCGGTTTCCTTGGTGCTGATGAACGGCTCGAAGATGCGGTCGAGAACATTGGTCGGCAGGCCCGGCCCCGAGTCGCGGATCGAGATCAACGCCCACTTCGCGACCCACGCCGTCGGTGACGGATCGAGTGCTCCGGGTGGCCGTGATCGCGTCAGACTCACGAACACGCGGCCTCCTTCTGGCAGGGCGTCGAAGGCATTGAGCAACAGGTTCAACAACACTTGCCGCAACTGGACTGAGTCGGCTTCGATCATCAGCGGCTCGGACGGGAGGTCGTTTTGAAGTTGAATCTGTTGCCGTTCGGCGCGGGCGGAGACCAGTTCGATCGTTTGTTCGATGGCTTGCCGCGCGTCGAGTCGCCTCTTTTCGAGCTGGGGTGGTCGGGCAAAGTCGAGGAAGTCTTGGATCGACTTCTCCATTCGACCGATCTCCTGTTCGACGACCTTCAATTGTTGACCGCGCAACCCGACCCCATCGTCCCGCTCGACAGCCGCCTGCACCAGCATCTTCATCGGCATCAGCGGGTTTCTCAGTTCGTGAGCCATCCCCGCCGCGAGTTGTCCCACGGCCGCCAGTTGCTCGCTGCGCAGTACTTCCAACTCGCGCTGCTGCAACCGCTCGACGACCGTCCCGATGTGCGTCTCCATCTCGAGCAAACCCGCTTCGAGTTCCCGAAAGCCGCCGCTGCTCGAAATCTTCACCGGCCCGACGACATCCTCCAACCGACCCGCCACACCGCGCACGCTCACGTCGAGTTGCACGATCGACTGACTGATGCCGCGTGCGATCAGCAGCCCCGCAACCAGTCCGGCCGCACTCCCGCAGATGCCCAGCAACAAGAACGCCTGCCGCGATTGTTCGGTCGTGTGGCGGTTGGTCTCGTTCGTCAGATCAACCACATCTCGGTTGAGCACCAGATAATCCTTGGCCGGATCGACGACGCGCGTGATCGCCGCCAACAACTCATCGACGCTGCTGTCACTCTGTTGCAATGTGCTCGGTTCGCCATCGTCGAGGCGGCGGAACAGTTCGGCGAACTGCCGCCATCCCTGCTGGACGACGTTGATTGACGCGACCTCCTGCGGAGTGCGCGACAATCCCTGCGCGAGTTCGATGTGTCGCGGTGCCGCTTCCCGCAGCTTGCGAATTTCAATCAGATGCCGGCCGTCATGACTGCGGCCGAACTGCTGGAGCTGATGCCGGATCTCACGCATGTCAATGTAGAGATCCTGCGCCGCGACCATCCCGTGAACCTCCTGCGCGATCAACTCCGAACTGTTGATCTGCTGCCGTTGCACGTTCCACGCGGCGACGATCCCCAGCGCGAGCAACAGCCCGCTAATGGCGATCGTCGGCGCTGCGATCTTCAAAACAAACTGATGGTTCATGGCGCGGGAGCATACCGGGCCGATGTGCCGTGGTGAATGAACGCCGCGCGTCTTACCTCGCGCGGTCATTGATGAGGCATCTGAGCGGGGCGGCGTCGGCCCAATGGCACTCACTTTGGGGGTAGCTGAAGTCGTCAGACTTCAGCGGATCGTCAAACTCGGCTGAATTCTCACGAATTCAGCTACGTCGTACAGAACGTCAACTCAAAATTCGCTCAAAGTGAGTGCCATTGGGCGTCAGCCCCCCGGTTCTTGGGCGTCAGCCCGTCTCTGAAGAACCGGATGAATTGGGGTCGGGCGTTCAAATTTCAAAATTGGCCGCAAGCGAGGTCTGTGAATCGGATGTCGTGTGATCGGCCAATTTTGAAATTTGAACGCCCGACCCCAGATGGCTCAGATGCCAAGATTGACGAAGCCGGCATCGGGAAACCGAAGGCAAGGAACTGGCCACGGTCCTTGGCCACTGATTAGCCACGAGTCCCGCATTAACGTCTGTGGTGACTGAATGCGGTGAGACGTTCGTCACTCAATCAAAACATCGGCTCAGTCTGATCTCGGTGCGAAGAGGCATGTCAACGAACGGCCTTGCCACGAGTTGCGTTCTTCCCTGCTTGCTCACATGCAGCACCACTTCGCTGACAGTCTCGCAAGGGGGCGCTGAGTTGCCGCAGAGCAACGTCTCTGGCACGGCCTCTGCGATACGGGAGGCATCACGCCGACAACTCCCGCCGTGCCGATTGTGTGGCAGACCCAGGCCTCGATAAGGACGCATGGCCTTGTTGAATGAGTGCCTGATGAAGGTGCGGCAGAACCCGTTCAAGCTGTTGTTGCTCTTCTTTTTTTATACCTCACGCGGCCGAGCACTAACCCGAAGCGTAAGCGAGGAACGCCACACAACTCCTCGTTTACACTTCGGGTTAGTGAGACGCAGCGACAAATGTGTCACTTTCGGCCGCGTGAGGTATATGCAGGGATGCTGATCCCCAAATAAAAGGGGAACCCCGAATTCCCGAAGGCCGTGTTTCAGGGACTGCGACTCGCCAATCAAACCTAACCGCCTGTTGAAAAAGGGAATAGAAGCCTGAAGCGCAAGCGAAGGATGTCGCAAATGCGGACGAATTCGGCTCAGAAATCCTTCGCTCGCGCTTCAGGCTTCTATTTTCAACAGGCTGTTAGGTGAGACTCGGAAGCTTGGCGGCTGCCCGTTGAAGGCGTTCCATGGCGGGGGCATCACCGTGCAGTATGAGTACGAAGACGGTCGTTCCTTCCCGCCAGACGGCCCATGTGCCAGTCGTGGTGTACTGCACATCGGCCGCTGAAAACGGACCTGTTGCGAGGGACGCGGCCCAACTCGATTCGTGGAGTGGCAGCAGCAGGCCGGTCACTCGTGGGGATCGTCGATCAGCCTGATAGGACAACGGCAGCATTGGAACGGTGAGCGAGTCGTCCGAAGCGACGACCAGCCGGGCTGCGAGTTCGAGCCCTCGCACGGATTGCCAACCGATCGGGAGGGCGCAGCGCGTCTCTGACGCTGCGGGGGTGAGCGAACTCGTGTTGAGTCCCGCGAGCCGTCGCACGTCGGCTTCGGTTACGACGGCTCCGTTCGGGGCAAACCAACTCCACGCGGCGAACATCGCGACAGCGGCACAGCCTCCCAGCAGGAACCGTCGCGACCAACGGAGGCTGGCAACGTGATGGCGGGCGTCACCTGCGGATGGCATTGGCCGCGAACTCACCCCCGCTTGCAGGCGAGCAACCAGTCCGGCAGGCACGGGGACATCCTCCATCGCACGAGCCATTCCCTGATCGAAAACATCGCGTGTCCTGACAGGCGGCGGAGTGGATTCATCGGACATTTCGGAATGCTCTTCGGTGCGAGTCGATGGTGATACCGTAGGCGGTTGAAGATGGCACATTTCACACTAACCCGAAGCGTAAGCGAGGATGCGAAGTGAAGCGTAAGCGAGGACGCGAGTTCCATTCCTCGCTTACGCTTCGGGTTAGTGTCAGCGTGTGCCGCGCGGGCGATTTTCAACCGTGTGTCAGGGCTGCGCGAGGCAACGGGGCGGGGGAGTGCGGTGTGTGACGAGGCAACTCGGCGGCTTCCAAAACCTCCGTCAGTCGCTTCTTCAAAAATGCTTTCGCCCGTGAGAGGCGACTCATGATGGTGCCGATCGGGACGGCCATGTGTTCGGCGATTTGCTGGTAACTGAAGTCTTCAAAGTAAAACAGGACGAGCGGCGAGCGGAACTCTTCACTCAGTTCCAGCAGGGCGAGTTGCAACTGTTCGCGGTCAATCGGGGAGTTCCAAGGTTCCTCAACGACTTGAGGTTCCTCGATCGCGTCGAGGGATCGGCCGCCCCGGTGCCGTTTCGATTTGAGAAACGCGTTGCGGACGATCGTGAGCAGCCAGTTTCGTGCCGCCTGAATGTCTCGCAATTGGTGTCCGCGTTGTTGAGCGAGCAGAAATGCTTGCTGAGTCAGGTCTTCGGCCTCGTGCGAATTGCCCGTCAGACGATAGGCGTACCGATAGAGCAGCGTGGAATGCTGTTCGATCAAAGCGTCCATCGTCGGGAGGGGGATTCCATCAACCATGAGCAACCTCACGCGGAGAGGACTCCGCCGTGATCGGGTTTATTCCCTTGGCGAGGGAACGTGTCACATTTTTCGTTTCACCGCGCGCGGTCAGTGATGAGACCTCTGAGCGGGGCGGCGTAAGCCCCCCGGTTCTTGGGCGTAAGCCCGCATTGGAAGAACCGGGGGGCTTACGCCGC